>NZ_JBEXVQ010000002.1:0-480768 GCF_040629405.1 Lentzea sp. NPDC005914
ACCTGCCGGAACGTCAGATTCGTCCGGTAGTACACCGCCACCAGCAACACCCGATCCGCCAGCGACAAGCCCCACCGCCGGCCGGTCCCGGTCTGTTCACCACCCCGACGGGCCACGATCCGCACGAGCCGGCGAAACACCGGCACCGGCAAGCCCGTGAACACCGGCACCCACTCCGGCCGCTCCGCACTGATCACCTGATCCACACCAAGATCATCGATCACGCCGAGACAGCGTTACGGGACAACCTTTAGGTGATCAGCAAGCCGGGTCACTGCAGTCAGGATGTGTAGCCAATAGGGATTGGATGCCAGCGTTTGGAGAAGGCGTGAGGCGTCATGCGCGGAGACAACTTTGCCCAAGATTCTTGTGACATCAGGGAGGCTATGGCGGGTTCCCACGAGTAAGAGCATCGCTGATAGCGATTTCCGTAATGTATTCAGATAAAGGCTCGTGCTGGGCTGGAGTCGCACCGCCCATTCGGTCCAGAGAAGAGTAGGGACGCTGCGGTGCCGTGAGGATGCTCTTGCAGCGGGTAGGTGGTGGCATGGCGATTCGGTGCTCGTGCGGTAGCGCAGCTGGTCGCTGGGTTTGAGTAGGGGGCCGAGTGCGGATAGCTGGATTACTCGCAGGCGTGTACTGGTTTCTTTTCCCCAGCTGCCGAGGGTGGTGGGAGAGACGGCGATACCACGTTCTCGGGAGGTTTCCATCAGCCAGCGAAGTGCTGCTCCAGCATCTCGGGCCGTGTTCGAGTTGAGGATTCCAACTGCAGCGGTAGCGCCGAGCGCGGTGATCGCGGCGTGGGCCGGAGCCATGGCACCTGGGCGTTTTTCGGCTTGTGTCGGTCGGCTATGTCCGGCGGGCTGAGATAGGGCCTGTTCGTAGGCATTCAGCAAGTCCTGGGGAAGGCCATCGAGGTCATCCCGGTCGGCGTAGCGAAGGATTCGTGCTGCCAGGGCCCGTAGATCCGACAGCGCGGTGTATGTCGGTTGAGGCTCGGTGTCGTACACCCCGAACCTGGCCTTGCCTTCTTCTATAAGAGTGAGGATTACCTTCTGGGCGTGCAACACGGGATGGTGCTCCGGAAACCTGGTGGTCACCGCCTGGGTCAAGTCGCTGCCGCAACGGGCCGCGTTCCTGCCTCGTGCGTCAGGCCCCGCTGGTTGAACGCACTGTCCCAGCGCTAACAGACACCCGCGCAATTGGCGGCGAGGCACTCGTCCGCAGTCTGGACAGACGTCGGCGAGCAACCGCTGGTGGATGGTGCAGGCGAATGACCATCCCAGCCGCCAACTCAACTGCCAGCGCCCGCCCGTGCTGGCCAGACAATCAGGACAGTAGCGGAATCCATTGTGGCGTCCCCAAAGTCGCCATTGCCGGACCTGCCGCCTGGCGGTGTCAATGCTCAGCGCGTGGCCGTCGTAACGGGCCAAGGTCATCGCTTCGATTGTGGCCGGATCTACTCCGGTGGCGGTGGCCAATGCTGCGGTCTCTGCAGGCCGCAGGAGCACGGTCCACTCCATCTGGACTTCTCCAGGCAGCTCGTAAGGGTCAGACGTTTGGCGAGAGCGAGACAGCCCAATCTCCGGAAGCAGGTCGCCAAGCGGCGTGTGGAGTCGGTAGGCCAGCGCTGCGAGCCAGGAATCTAGCGCCTCGCCCGGCATCGGGTCGACGCGGATGGGCAGGGTGCGTGGCTGGTTCATCTGGTCTTGGCGCGTGGCCGGGTGGTGATGCGGCGTGCCTGGAGGGCCGCTTCCAGTTCCTGCCGTGCCTTTTCCGAGGCCGCGTCGTTCTTTACTCCGTTTAGCAACTCCTCGTCGAGACGCTCAGCGCCGGTGCGGACGGCGCGCTGGCAGCCGCGGTTGATTAGCGTCATCAACGAGCCGATGTGACCGGTGCTGCGGGCGAACAGGTAATCCGATAGGGCATCCGCGAGCATGCCCAGGTTCTTGTCGGCGAGCACGAGGCGTTGTTCCAGAGCCAGTAACATCTGCCGCCATTCCCGCCGTCCGGTTTCGGTGTCGACAGTGAACGGCCGCATATCCAGTGGAGTGGTGCGGCGTCCGGTTTGGGCCAGGACCGCGTTGGCGTAGGAGTCGCCTTCGCTGAACAATCCACGTTCGGCCAGGCCAACTCCGATGAACATCAGCGTCACCGGGAACTCGTTGGCGATGTACTTGAAGTGGTTGCTGATCTCGACCCCTGACGTTGCCCTCCAGCGGAGGAAATGCAGATCGTCCACTATCAACAGGCGGACGGCGCAGGACAGCATGCAGTCCAGCGCCCGATGGCCGAACTGCGCGGTCGTCCCGCTTGTTCGTCCGGGGTGGGCGAAATACTCCAGCATCGCCCGGTTGAAGTCCTTCATGCCGGTGTTGCCCGTCAACCCGACCCGGCAGACCGGCCAGCGCTCGTTACCGTCCTCGGTGAACTCGCCTTCCTCGGCGATCTCGCGCAGGTGAAACTTCTTGGCGAACGCCAGCACTGCGGTGGTCTTGCCCAGCCCAGGAAACGCGTCGATCGCGATCGCGCCCTTGGCTTTGTCGCCGTCCTGGACATTGCTGTCGACGATGTCCCACAAGTCCTCGTGCAACTCGGTCAGTTGCGGGGTTTTGAGTGGTCCGAGGTTGGCGTGCCAGATCCGCCGCTGCTTGTTGTATCCAGCCAACGCGCCTTCACCCAGCCGCCTCAGTTCCTTGGCGCTCAACGGTTCTGGCTGGGACCGGGCTGGCGTGGTGACGAAACTGCGCCAGCCTTCCTTGCGGGCCAGGGTCAAGTTGTCCAGCCCTGCGTGACTGTCCGCCGACTGGGCTTCGCCCGAGGCGGGCTGCTGACGGCGCGCAGTCACACGTCCTCCAGAGCATCGGCGTAGAAGTCATCCTCGGCATCGAGGTCGTTCAGGTCATCGGCGTCGTCATCGCCCATCTCCGCCACCGGCTCATCGACCTCCTCCGTCGGTGCGCTGTCGGAGGCTGTCGCGGCCGCGAGCACACGGGCAACCGACGGCAACGCCGGCACACCCTCTTCGCGCGTGTCCTCGGGTAGGTCGATCGCGGCCTGCTCACGGGACAGCCGCAGTGCCATCCGCCGCTCAGTCAGCGTCTGTCCCAGCCCGAGGTTCCATCGCTCGAACAGGTCGGCGATCGCGATCTTGTCATCGGGATAGGCATACTTGGCGGCGGCCAGTTTGCGCGCGAACTGCAAGGCGTCCTCGCTCAACGGCATCTCCAGCGACGGAGCGTGCTCCCACTGCAGGGTGTGCCATCGGCGGGAGCCGGGGTCGCGGAAGTAGGCGCGGGTGATGTCGTCGGGATCGACCTGGATCGGCCAGCGTCCCGCAGCTTTTCCGGTGTAGGGGCTGGTCTCGTTGTCCCTGCCCTTGAGTATCGTGCCGGTGTAGCGGCGGCCGTCGATCTCCACCCCGTAGTGCTGGATCGTGCGCCACTCGGTCTTGAGGAACTCGTAGCCCAGATCCGGGTCGCGCGGGACCTCGATGTAGCCGGCGCGAGCGACGCCGTGCTCGAACATCATGGCCGGCGACATCCGCAGCTTCGGCAGATGCGGATCAACCAGACTGGAATGCGGCTTGTGATGATACACGGTCGCGATCCACTCGCGGATGATCGCTTCCAACTCGTCGAGGAAGAAGAACGCCTCTCCCTCGGGATTCAGACCCCGAGAGTGGACATCCGGACCCTTGTAACCAGGCAGTGCCTGCAACAGGTCCTCCCGCAGAGTGCGGAAGAACCGCTCCACCGGCCCCTTGTCGCGGCCTGTGCGCAACCGGGCCGGTTGGATCGAGATCCCCATCCGGCGACACACGCTCGTCAGATGCTCCGACACGTAGATCTTGCCGTGGTCGACCACGATCGTCTCCGGGACCACCGCCGGCGCGGCCGCTCCGGGCAGTTCGATCGAGGTGGTGTCCATCAGCACTGACCTGGGGATGCCGTGTTCGGGCCAGACGGCGTGTGCAGGCCAGTCCCGCCCGGCCGGTCGCGGCCGGAACGCCTGGTAAAGCACAGATGCCGCGTCTACCGACTTGGTTGACACTGGTGTGAGCCGAAGTCCGACGACACACCGGTCGTACCAGTCCATCGCGACGGTGAGCTCGGAGTTGATCCACCGCAACGTGACCGGATCCAGCGCGAACACGTCCAGCCGGGTGGTGTCCATCAGGACGTACTCGCCAGGCCGGGTCGGCCGCAGCTTCCCATACGCCGTGTCAGGACGGTCGGCGATGTCACGGTTTCGCTTGGCGCTCAACCGGAACGTTGGATGCCGCCGTTCCAACTCCTCAAGCACCCGAAACGCCGTCGCCCGGCTCGGTGCCTTCACCGCACCGGACCCGAATCGTGCGACGACGCGAGCGTTGGTCCGGTCGATCACCATCGACCGTGACGGCTTCGACTCCCCGGAATGCTCGACCATCACCTCCACCGCGGTCTCTACCCACCGCTCGTCAACCCGACCGACGACCAGTTGCGCGCAACTGGCTTCCTGCCAATCAAGCCGGCTTCACCATTGCGCTGGAAGGCGGACACCCATTGCTGAACGGTGCGCATGGTGACGTCCAACTCGGCCGCCTTCGCCGAGTATCGGGCTGTCAGGGGCAGGCACGGATCAAACTCGGGACGTGGCTCGTTCACAGTGGACAGCTCCGCCATCCCCGAGCGGTAGCCGGTCAGGACCTCCAGCACGTGTGCCGCCCGGTCCAGCATCTGCTGCCGCGCAGGATCGGTCAGCTCGGCCAGCAGCACACTCGCCAGTTCCTCAGGATCATCAGCGCTCGGACCTGGACCGACCGGCACGACCCGAGCGCGATCTGAGGCCAGCATCTCCCGCAGCGACACCCGCACAACCTGCTGGGTCGTAGCGTTCCTCAGCACGACCTCGTTGCCGGCCGCAGTGCTGAGCATCTCCACGACCTCGACGACCTCGCCGTCGTAGATGAAGCGTGCGCCGACACCGATGCGAACCGCCGCCCCGCTCACCCCGCCGCGCTCCTCAACACGTGGGCATTGCTCAACCGACGCGTCAGATCAACCGTGAAGTGCTGCCGCCACAACAGGTGCAGCACCGCCGAGCGCACCAACGCTGCTGGCCGATCCGGCCGAGAACGGCACGCTTCAGCGAACGTGGCGCCGTCAAGATCGGCAGCACGCAGTTCGGCAAGGAGCTCCTGATCGAACAACCAGCTACGGCGATAACCAGCCAGGAAACGCACGTTCTCCAACTCATCGGGCGGCGGTTCGCTCCACACCTCGTATCGCCAGCCGCGCGATTCCACCATCTGTCTGGTCCAAGCGAAGGTGAACGCGGTGTCCGGTCTGTGCACTCGGTGGCGCGGCTTGACGTCCACCACAACCGTTCCGGTACCGGTGAGCAGCAGGTAGTCAGGGATATGTTTACGAATAGCTCCGTCGACTTCAGCCCGCAGAAGAAAGGGCTGAGCCGAGATGCGATACACGGACAAGTCGAAGTCCGCGAACAACAAGCGAGCCAGTTCGAGCCGGGATTCGTAGATCACATGGTTGTCCGCAGTGGCGGACCAAAAGGTGCCCGAATAGTGCCGCTGCCCTCTGCGCCAGCGGAACGTCCGCCACGGTGATGCCGAGACCATTGACTCCAGATCGGCAAACGCCCACGGCTCGGTCTTCTCAGAGGCTTGGCCAGGTAGCGAGTTCGCGTGCCGATAGCTGACCGTCATCGACACCGGGGCGTCTACAAGGGTGGCCATCCCTGCTCCCTCCCATCGACACGGCCATGAACGACCGTTGGGCGGGAGCACCCTCGCATCGGCTTCCGACGCCAGGACAGAGTTTCGGCGGTGTGTCGAGGACAACCACCCAGACAGCCCACGCGATGTACGCCCATCAGCGGAACAGCAAGATCGGGGCTCGGCTACCGCCTGCGGTGTTCGATCAAGCGCCGTTGCGACATTCCCACTGAGGCGCGGGATTTACTCGGCGTGCTCTGCCACGGCGGCTGCGAGCTGGTGGCTGGCCGCCTCGTAAGCAGCGCCGATGGCCCGGGAGTCTCGCATCAGCGCTGTGAGGTGACTGATCATCTCTTCGGCGTTGACGCCGTGGGGAGGTATCTGGGTACTTGTGCCGAAATACTTGGGCTTGACAGTGGGCAGGTTGGTGAGACCGTCCAGGTGTCCTAGGGGCGACTGGAGCTTGCCTGCCAACTCGGCGAGCTCGTTGCCGAAAGCCGTCCAAGCTATCGCCTCTTGGGCTGCCACGTCGGCGCCCTTCGTCAACTCCTCACGATTGGCGCCGGCATTGGACCCGCCGCCGAAGGGGCTGGGGGATTCGAAGATGTGGCCAGAGGGAGTTGGAACAGGCATGCGACGCTCCTCTGAATCTCGTTTTCACTTCACTTATGAAGTACAGATGAAGTCAGCACTGAGAATATGAAGCCGGATTTGAGAACCTACACTGACCAGCATCAGCCCTGGGCCAGGTCGGTGAACCGGCTGTAGTGCAGCTGGTGGGCCACGGTGATGGTGGCGGTCGGGCCGGCACGGTGCTTGGCGATGATCAGGTCGGCCTCGCCAGCGCGCGGGTCGTCGCGTTCCCAGGCGTCCGGGCGGTTGATCATGATGACCATGTCGGCGTCCTGCTCGAGCGAGCCGGACTCACGGAGGTCGGACAGCATCGGCTTCTTGTCGGTGCGCTGTTCCGGACCGCGGTTCAGCTGGGAGATCGCGATCACCGGGACGTGGAGCTCCTTGGCGATCAGCTTCAGGTTTCGCGAGAACTCCGAGACTTCCTGCTGGCGGGACTCGGTCTTCTTGCCGGAGCTCATCAGCTGGAGGTAGTCGACGACCACCAGCCTGAGGTCGTGGCGCTGCTTGAGGCGACGGGCCTTGGCGCGGATCTCCATCATCGTGAGGTTCGGGCTGTCGTCGACGAACAGCGGAGCCTCGCTGATCTCGCTCATGCGGCGGGCGAGGCGGGTCCAGTCGTCGTCGCTCATCCGGCCACCGCGCATGTCGCCGAGGCGGATGCGGGCCTCGGCGGAGAGCATGCGCATGACGATCTCGGTGCGGCTCATTTCCAGGCTGAAGATGGCGCTGGTCAGGCCGTGTTTGATGGAGCACGAGCGGGCGAAGTCGAGGCCCAGCGTCGAGTTGTGGGTCGGGATCATCGTCTCGCCCGCGAGGTACAGGTGGTCGTGGTTGTCGACCTCCACGCACCGCACCGGCACGGACGCGACCGGGCGCACCGAGACGATCTCCACCTGGGCGTGCTGACCCAGGCCGGCGATCAGCTCGTCGACGTCACGACGCAGACGCGCGAACCGGCCGTCGATCTGCAGCGCCGCCAGCAGCTCCTCGCGCTGCTTGCGCGACGCGCGCAGGTACGCGGCGGGGATGTGCGGGTCGTCGGCCACGTCGAGGTCCTTGGCCACGCGCAGCTCGTCGTCGGTCAGCTCGCCGTCGCCCAGACCGGACAGGAACTTGCCGAGCGAGGTGGGCGAGAGGGGCAACGACGCGGAGGGCAGCTCCCACGCCGCCGACATGCGGACGAACATGCGGCACACGCCGACGCGCTCGAACAGCTGCGCCGTCGTGCGGATCGCCCAGAAGCCACCGGTCTCGCTGCACGACTCCGTCAGCCACTGGTGCTCGGCGTCGGCCACGATCACCGCGCCGTCGGAGAACTCGACCTCGAAGCACGGACGGCCCGCCATCACCTCGGTCGCGGCGACCACGCGCGTCGGACGGCCGTCGGCGCCGATCAGGAAGTCGCCGACGGAGACCGAGCCCATCGTGGTCCAGCCGGACGGCGTGGGCAGCGGGGTGTCGAGAGCGAGCGCCTTGCCGACACCGGGACGGGCGGCGACGATGATCATCTGACCGCCGTGCAGGCCGTTCGTCAGCTCGTCGAGGTCCGCGAAGCCGGTCGGGATGCCCTGCGAGATGCCGCCGCGCGACGCGATCGCGTCGATCTCGTCCATCGTCGGCTGGAGCAGGTCCTCCAGCGCCACGTAGTCCTCGGTCGTGCGGCGGTCGGTGACCTCGTAGATCGCCGCCTGGGCGCGGTCGACCACGTCGTCGACGTCCGCGCCCTCGGCACCGTTGTACCCGAGCTGCACGATGCGCGTGCCCGCCTCGACCAGGCGGCGCAGCACCGCCTTCTCGGCCACGATCTCGGCGTAGTAACCGGCGTTCGCGGCCGTGGGCACCGTCGCGATCAACGTGTGCAGGTACGGCGCGCCACCGATGCGCAGCAGCTCGCCGCGCCGTTCGAGCTCGGCCGAGATGGTGATCGGGTCGGCGGGCTCGCCGCGACCGTAGAGGTCGAGGATGCAGTCGTAGATCGCCTGGTGCGCCGGGCGGTAGAAGTCGTTGGGCGCGAGCGCCTCGATGACGTCCGCGATGGCGTCCTTCGACAGCAGCATGCCGCCCAGCACCGACTGTTCCGCGGCGAGGTCCTGTGGCGGCTGACGCTCGAATCCGGGTTCCGCCATACCCCGGTCGTCCACCAGCGCCACTGCCAAATCACCCCTGCGAAGAGTCGAGAGCCGGTGCCTGCCCCCTAGTTGTACAGCGCGGCACCGACAATTTCGGGCGGCCACGCTGTGCGATGGTCATCGCCCGAGTCGCGACGCTAGAGGGACCCGTCCGGAGCAAGCAAACCAGCGTGTGGATCGTCCTGTGGACAAGTGGGGGACAACCTGTGGATGGTTGCTCACAGGGGTGAGAGCGCTGGGGACAACCTGTTGACAACCGGTGGAGTGACAGAAATAACCGCAGCTCAGAGGCTGTGAACAAGTTGTGGAAAAAGTTGTGCGCCACACCCTCGGCGTGTCGCGAAAAACACCCTCTTCGGCGTGTCGCGTGTCGGCCGGTCGCACGGGTTATCCACAGGACGTGGACAGGATGGCGCTGGTCCGAACGAGCGAAAGCGCCACCCACCCGGAGCATTCCGGGTAGGCGGCGCTTCAGCAATCGCAACCAGCGTGAAGTGCCCCCGAGGAGGTCACGTCACGCCGTTCGCGTTGCGGTGCTCAATCGCCGGCGGTAAAGCCAGCGGCTTCGCGGGGCTTACTACTCGCCGGCGGTCACCACGAGCGGGAGCGCCACGGTGACCTCGGGGTGGAGGCGAACCGTGATCGAGTGCTTGCCCGTGGTCTTGATGTGACCCGGCAGCTCGATGGCGCGCTTGTCCAGCACGAGGCCGGACGCGGCCTTCTTCACGGCCGCCGCAACATCAGCGGTCGTGATCGAGCCGAACAGCTTGCCGGAGCCGGCCGCAGCCTTCGCGGTCAGCGTCACGCCGCCGAGGCCCTCGAGCTTGGCCTTGAGCTCCTTGGCGTGGTCCAGGTCGCGCACGCGGCGGGTGTCCTGCGCGCGCTGGATGACCTGGATCTGCTTCTGCGCACCGCGGGTCGCGACGATCGCGAGACCGCGCGGGAGCAGGTAGTTGCGGCCGTAGCCGTCCTTGACCTCGACGATGTCGCCGGGCGCGCCAAGGCCGGAAACGTCAGCGGTGAGGATGAGCTTCATCGCGAAAGTTCCCTTCTCTTAGCGAGCGGTCGAGGTGTAGGGCAGCAGCGCCATTTCACGGGCGTTCTTCACGGCAACAGCGACGTCGCGCTGGTGCTGCGAGCAGTTGCCGGTGACACGGCGGGCACGGATCTTGCCGCGGTCGGAGATGAACTTCCGAAGCAGCGTCGTGTCCTTGTAGTCGATCAGGCTCGCGCTCTTGTCCTTGCAGAAGGCGCAAACCTTCTTCTTGGGCTTGCGCACAGGCGGCTTGGCCATGTGTCTCTAACTCCTGGAATACGCAGTGATCAAGATCTGGATGACCGGTGCAGTCGGTCTAGAAGGGGGGCTCGTCGGCGAACCCACCAGAGCCGGCCGGCGGGGCGGAACCCCACGGGTCGTCTGCCGGTGCGCCACCGCCACCGCCGCGAGACTGCTGACCGCCGCCGCCGCCGAAGCCGCCGCCACCGCCGCCGTCTCCACGGCTCACCTTGTTGACCTTCGCGGTCGCGTAGCGCAGCGAGGGGCCGATCTCGTCGACCTCAAGCTCCACGACGGTGCGCTTCTCGCCTTCCTTCGTCTCGAAGGAACGCTGGCGCAGCCGCCCGGTGACGAGCACTCGCGAACCGCGGGTGAGCGACTCGGCCACGTTCTCGGCGACCTGCCGCCACACGTTGCACCGCAGGAACAGCGCTTCGCCGTCCTTCCACTCGCCCGACTGCTTGTCGAACGTGCGGGGCGTGGAGGCGACCGTGAAGCTGGCCACCGCCGCACCGGACTGGGTAAAGCGGAGTTCAGGGTCGGCAGTCAGGTTCCCGACCACCGTGATCGTCGTCTCACCAGCCATGGCTTGGGAGCTCCCCTAATTCGAGGTTCGTCAGGCCCTGGCGGCGGCCCTGGCCGCCGACTTGGCCGACTTGGCGTCCGACTTGGCCGCGGCCTTGGCGGCCGTCTTGGCAGCCTTGGCGGGCTCGCGGCGCAGGACCTTCGTCCGGAGCACCGTCTCCTGCAGACCGAGCTGGCGGTCCAGTTCCTTCACCGCGTCCGGCGTCGAGGCCAGGTCGAGCACCGCGTAGATGCCCTCGCTGTTCTTGTTGATCTCGAAGCTCAACCGGCGCTTGCCCCACACTTCGACCTTCTCAACGCTGCCACCAGTGGTTTTGATGACGTTGAGGAACGTGTCGAGAGACGGCGCGATCGTGCGCTCGTCGAGACTGGGGTCGAGGATGACCATCACTTCGTAATGACGCATGAGGACCACTCACCTCCTGTGGACTCGCGGCCACGGGCTTTCCGTGGCAGGAGGGTCGTCGCGTCAGCAACTGAAGAAGGGTAACAGAGCGCGTCCGGCGACTACGCAGGGGTGCGGCGCAGCACCCATGTCCGCACCAGCGCACCCGTCACGCAGGCCAGCATCAGCACCGCGAGCAGCACCGGAAGGCCGACGCCACCGGGTCCGCCGAGCCTGGGCAGCGCCGTCGCGCGACCGGCCGCCAGCACCTGGTCGCCGTCGACGCCGTTTCCGTTGGAGGCGCGGGGAACCTGCGAGCCGTAGCGCACGCCGGGCGACGGCGAGTAGAGGCCGGGCATCGCGAACGGCAGCGAGCCGTAGCTGAACAGCGGCACGCGGCCGAAGTTCGAACCGAGCGAGTAGAGGGAGAAGTCGCGGTTGCTCGGCGCGCCCGTCATGGCTCCAGGTGTGCCAGGAGTCACACCGGGTTGACCCGGCTGGGTGCCCGGCTGGGGCTGCGGCTGCTGGGCCGGCGGCTTGGGCTGACCCGGCAGCTGAACGGCCTGCTGCGACGCGTCCGCGACGGCCTTGGCGCCGTCCTGCACGGGAGCCACGACCTGGTTCACGCCCGTCACGACGACCTGGCAGCCGCTGGTCAGCGTCGAGCGCACGGACGTGTTGAGCGTCCCGATGATCGGCCCGAGCAACGGCAGCTTCTGCAGTTCGGCCACCACGGCGTTCGCGATCGTGGCACCGGAGATGGTCGTCGTACCCGCCTGCACCGCACCGATCGGAATCGGTTTGCCCTGCGAGAACGCCTGCTTGAACGGGTCGGCGAGCGGCGGCCCGAGCAGGGGGATCGCCCGGATCAAGTCCGTGATGGGCTGGGTGACGGCGGCAGGGCTGAGGGAGACCGGGGTTCCAGGCGTGCCCTGCACCGATGTGGCACAGCTGCCCACGACGATGGGATCCGCTGCCGTGGCCGGAGCGGCAGCTCCCACGGTGGCGGAGGCCAGCGCCAGAAGCGTCGCGGCGGTGACGCTGAGCAGTCGCATGTGAACCCCTTTCCTACTCTCAAGTAACGACCGTAGGTCCTGGTCGTGACGCGAACCACCCCCAGTTTTCGCAATTACTCCTATCGGCGGCGGCTGCGATCGCGTTATGGAGTCCGACTACCCTCCTTGTTCATGCGCATCGGGGCCCATGTTCGCGACGACGACCCGGTCGGCGCCGCGGCCGAACGCGGGGCCGAGGTCGTCCAGTTCTTCCTGTCGGATCCCCAGGGGTGGAAGAAGCCCAAACCTCATCCGCAGACGGAGGCGTTGCTCGCCTCCGACCTCGAGGTGTTCGTCCACGCCCCGTACCTGATCAACATTGCGTCGCTGAACAACAAGATCAGGATTCCGAGCCGCAAGAACGTGATCCAGCACGCCGAGGCCGCCGCGACCGTGGGCGCGAAGGGCCTGATCGTGCACGGCGGGCACGTCACGAAGGGCGAGGACCCGGCAGAAGGCTTCGCGAACTGGCGCAAGTTCTTCGAGCGCCAGGTCGCCGAGGGCGGCTTCGCGGTCCCGATCCTCATCGAGAACACCGCGGGTGGCGACAACGCCATGGCCCGCTCGTTCGACAACATCAAGCGCCTCTGGGACGCGGTGGGCGAGTTCGGCCAGGGCTTCTGCCTCGACACCTGCCACGCGTTCGCCGCCGGTGAGGACCTCGTCGGCATCGTCGATCGGGTGAAAGCGATCACCGGCCGCATCGACCTCGTGCACCTCAACAGCTCGCGCGACGAGTTCGGCTCCTCGCGCGACCGGCACGACAACATCAAGACTGGCACCATCGACGCCGATCAGCTGGTGGCCGTGGTCGCCAGTGCCGGATGCCCCGTCGTGGTCGAGACACCGGACGAGGGCCAGGCCGACGACATCGCGTTCCTGCGCGACCGCGCCGGCCGGTGACGAGCGTGCACGAGGTGGTGAGCGTGACGCCCGAGCGAGGCGACGCCGGGCGTGTCGCGAGCCGCTTCGGCAGTGCCGCCCTTGCCGTGCTCGTGCTGCTGTGCGGGCTCACGCTGCTGCTGGGCTTCATCAACAAGGACCGCTGCACCGGTCCGGCGTTCGACCAGTGGGGCCGCACGCAGCCCGACTACGACGAGCGCAACAAGGAAGAGGTCTGCTACTCCGACATCCAGCACCTCTGGATCGGGCGCGACATCGACCGGCACGTCTTCCCGTACGTCGACGGCGGCATCAACGACAAGGGCGTCCTCGTCGGCGGCTCCGTCGAGTACCCGGTGCTCACCGGCGTGATCATCTGGGCGGGTGCGATCTTCGCGCACAACGACGCGGAGTACCTGCTCTTCTCCTCGCTGCTGATGGCGCCGTTCGGCCTGCTCACGGGCTGGCTGCTGGGCAAGCTCGCCCGGTGGCGCGCCCTGCTGTGGGCGATCGGGCCACCGCTCATCCTCTACGCGTTCCACAACTGGGACCTGCCGGTCGTGCTGTGCTCGGTGGCCGCGGTCTACGTCGTGCACCGCTGGAACCGGCCACTGGTCGAACGCGCGACGATCGCGTCCGTCCTGCTCGGCCTCGGGTTCGCGTTCAAGGTCTACCCGGCGGCCTTCGTGCTGCCGCTGATGCTCTTCGTCGCCACCGGCGGCTGGCGCGGCCAGGAACTGCCGGAGGGCAAGAAGTTCGACGTCGTCGGCGCGCTCAAGGTCGGCCTCGCGTCGATCATCACGGTCGTGCTGGTCAACCTGCCGTTCGCGTTCGCGGGCTACGACGGCTGGCTCGCGTCGTTCGAGTTCCAGCAGCTGCGCCGGGTCGACATCACCACGAACTCGATCTGGTACTGGGGCCTGCGGCCGTTCCTCGGCGACGACGCGATGCAGTCGCTGGTCAGCGTCGTCTCACCGATCACGATCCTGGTCTCGTTCGCGATCGCCGCCGGCTACGGCCTGCTGCGGTACCGGCGCGAGGGCACCTATCCGTGGATCGCCGTGTCCGGCGCGATGCTGTGCGGGTTCATGCTGCTGCACAAGGTCCACTCGCCGCAGTACACGCTGTGGCTGGTGCCGTTCCTCGTGCTGCTGCGCGTGCGGCTGATGTGGGCGTTCGCGTACTTCGTGGTCGACCTGGCGATGGGCATCGGGATCTTCCGCTGGTTCTGGGCGATCGAGTTCGGTCAGCCCGCCGGCATCTACGACAGCTTCTCCGCGCAGGCCGTCATGATCGGCGTGTGGGGCCGGGCCGCGCTGCTGGTGGCGCTGTTCGTGGTGTTCCTCCAGGCCCGTGACGTCACCGAGGACGACCGCGAGGACACGAAGTTCATCCGCGGAGCAGTAGCAGCGAAGAGCTGACGGGCCGCAGACTGCACCCGTGAGGGTGATCATCGTCCTGACGCTTCTGCTGCTCTGCGGCGCCTCCGGACCGCACGAGCGGCTGGCGCCGATCCGCTGGTTGCCCGTGTGGCAGGCGGTGCCGACGCTGTCCGCCTCCGTGCCGGACCAGAGCGTGCGCACGACGGTCGACCTCACCGCGAGCGGCACGTCGGTCCGCGTCAGGCTGTCGAACCTGATGGGCATCAAACCGGTCCGCGTCGAGCAGGCCGTGGTCACCGCGAACGGCGAGACCCGGCAGCTGACGTTCGGACGCTCCCGCGCCGTCACGATCGGTCCGCGCGGCGAGGTCTACAGCGACGCCGTGCAGTTGACGGTGACGACAACGCTCGAGATCAGCACGTACACACCCGCCGGCACGCCGTGTCAGGCGCGCGCACACCGCACGATCACGTCGGCACGAACGCACATCTGCCTCGTCTCGGCGGTCGAGGTCGCGGGTTTCACGGCACCGGGCGCGGTGGTGATGTTCGGCGACTCGATCACCGAGGGCGAGCGGGAGGCCACCTGGCCGTCCCTGGTCCAGAGCGACTACGCCGTGCTGAACGCGGGCATCAGCGGCAACGGCGTGTTGTCCGGTGACGCCCCGATGATCACCCGCCTCTACCGGGACGTCCTGTACAGCGACGAGGTGCACAAGGTCGTGCTGCTGGGCGGCATCAACGACATCCAGCACGACGTGAGCGCGGACAACGTCATCGCCGGCATCCGCACGGTTCAGCTGCGGTGCCAGAACGAGGGCGTGCAGGTCCTCGTCGGCACGATCACCCCGTGGCGGGGCTGGGGCAACTGGACCGAGGCACGCGAGCGGCAGCGCCAGAAGACCAACGACTGGATCCGCGCGACCTTTCCCGACGTGATCGACTTCGACGCCGCGCTGCGCGACCCCGCCGACCCGCTCAGACTGCGTCCGGAGTTCGACTCCGGTGATCATCTGCATCCGAACGGGGCCGCATTCGGTGCAATGGCTCGCCTCGTGAAGGTGTGACGATCCGCCGGTCCGGAGCGTCCTCCATGACACCGGCGAGCGGGTCCTGGTCGCCCGCGATGCGCACGAGGTCGCGCTCCGGGTGGTAGATCTCCTTCACGACGATCACGCACAGGCCGATGACGGCCACGTCCCGCAGCAGCACGGCGCCGAGGAACCAGTCGATCGGCAGGCCCTTGTTCTCGGTGCCGAGGTAGAAGTACATCCGCGGCACCCACACCAGCGCGTCGATCGTCATCCACGCCAGCAGCAGCTTCCAGCGCGGCAACGCGAGCACCGCCAGCGGCACCAGCCACAGCGAGTACTGCGGGCTCCACACCTTGTTCGTCAGCAGGAACGCCGCCACGACGAGGAACCCGAGCTGCGCGAGCCGCGGCCTCGTCGGAGCCGTCAGGGTCACGTAGGCGATCCCGGCACAGCACGCGATGAACAGCACCGAGCTCACCGTGTTGAGCACCGTCGGCGCCTGCCCCTGCGTGAGCCCGGGGTCGAAGCCCTGCCAGCCGGTCCACTGCACGAGCACGTTGTAGATCGTGTCCGGGTCGGCGTTGCGCTCGGTGTTGAGGCGGAAGAACTCCTTCCACCCGATGTTCGACGCCGGGTTCAACGCGATCGGCGCGTTGACGAGCGCCCACGCGCCAATGGCCGACGCGGTGGTGGTGAGCCCCGCCTTCAACCGGTCAGAACGCCAGCACAGCAGAAGCAGCGGCCCGAGCAGGAACAACGGGTAGAGCTTCGCCGCGCCCCCCAGGCCTATGAGCACACCGGCGAGCACGGGTTTCTTCCGCGCCCACGCCAGCAGACCGGCCGTGGCGAACGCCGTGGCGATCGTGTCGAAGTTCGTGAACGCGTGGACGATGACCAACGGCGACACAGCGACGATCGCGGCGTCCCACATCCGTCTGCGCGCTATTCGAGCCACCGAGAACACGGTGACCAGCCACGCCACGGCCAGCCAGAACGCCGTGACGTCGAAGAACACGATCACCGTCATCGGCAGCCCGGGAACGAGCGCCACGAGCCCCTGCGCCACCCGCGCGTTGAGCCACATGAACACACCGGTGATCACCGGGTACTCCATGTACCGGACGTGCTCGGTCGGCTTGCCCTCGTCGTCCTTCCACGACGTGATGTACGGGAAGGAACCGCGCTGGTCGAGCCTTTCCGCGGTGTAGAGCGGCACGGTGTCGGAGTAGCAGAGCGCGGTGAACTGCCTGCTGCCCCGCCAGTCCAGCTGCACCTGGCCCTTGTCGTCGACGTACTGCTGGATGCACGGCGACTTCTGCACCCACCCGGCCAGCAACGTCAGCACGGCGAGCAGCAGCACCACCCGCAGCGCCGTCCAGAACCAGTGACGGCCGACCTGCGCGTGCTCACCGAGCGGACCGCCGAACGGTCTGCTCAGGGTGCGGGCGAGCGACTCGGTCCAGGTGGGCGCGACCCGCTCTACGTGCGTGAGCGAGTCGGTGTCCTCGGCGGGAAGCTCGGCAGGGCTGCTGGGCACGTCGCGGATGTTACGGCCAAGACCGTTTCGCCGTGGTCAACATCCCCGACTCAGCAGAGTGCACACAGACTGCGGAGCTCGATACGGCCGCGCCGCTGTTTTCGCGGTGTGCACAGAGAGTTCCCGCGCAGGGCAGGGCGAAATGATCTTGTTGGCCTTGCAGGCCACCTCTCGTTGCGCCACAACGATTCCAATGTCGTGCATCATCGCTGCATGAGGGGTGTACGCCTCGTCCGGCCATGTCACAAGTGCCGCGCAGCATGAACGAGTGTGCCCCGATCAGCGCGGTGGACGGGGCGATCAGCAGGATCGACATGAGCATGTGGCGGATCCCGCAATGTTTTCGGGGATCCGCCACGATCGCAAGGTGTTCATCAGATCAGCGGCTAAAGCCAGCTGATCGCGCGCCACCATTGGGGTTCGATCAGGAACAGCACAGTGGGAGTCAGCGTGATCAGTGCCGCGATCAGCCAGAACCGCCGGCCACGTACCTTAAGAAGGCGTAAGACACAGTAGTTCAGCACCCAGAACATCGCCGCGACACCCAACATCAGCATCAAGGGGAGTCCAAACGCAGCGCCAATGCCCTCCTGCCCCCACTTGGTGCTGGCCGGCGCCCAGCCGAGCCACACTCCGACCGACTCCTCCAGCGCTCCGATGAACAGGACGAGCGGGACCACCCCCAGGTAGCCCAGCACGGCGTTGAGCCCTACCGTCCAAAGCCAACCGGCGACCTGCGGTCTTGCCTCTGCGCTGGTGCTGATGACGTCCTCCTAGTACTTGAACCCGGCCAACGACTCCGCCAGCTTCGCGAGCCGCTTGTCATCCGGCTTCACCGCCAGTTGGAAGTGTGCCTCGTCCGGTGTCTTGAAGTCGCCGCCCCATGCCACTAGCCCGCAGCACTCGGCGAGGATCGAGCGAATCGCAACCCGCTGCGAATCGAACAGCTCCCTCGTGCCGACGGGGTGAGAGCCCGGCCGGATATCGATCGCGGTGCCGGAAGCGTGGTTGCTCTGGTACGCGGGCTGCTTCCGGTCATGCAGCAGAAACCCCAGGACATCGCCGGGTCGCAGCGTGGCGACGCTGTAGTGGTAGCGCCGGATCACATGGTGCAGCACGGTCTGTGCCATGCCGATGTGCAACGGCACCGAGAAACCTGTGCCCTGCACCTCGCGCATCCACACAGCGCCGCCGATATCGAAACCCTTCTCGATCTCCCAACCGTTGGCACTGAGATCCCCGCTGCGCACCTCGTCGAGCTTGGCGTCGAGCGGATCGTTCTGTTGCGGCGCCGCAAGCGATACGGCCGGTACCAATGTGGCCATACTCGCGGCGGCGGCAACACCGACACCGACGCGCAACATCGTTCGCCGCGCGATCTGGTGGTCTTCCACGTGCTCCCCCATGTCCTTCACCTGTTCCGCAGCATCGAGTGGTACTTCTCGAAGGCCCGATACAGACCGATCACGACCTGGCCGTAGCTGTCAGCGCCGTTGTACTTCGACAACAGCCTCTGGACGTCGCCTTCCGGTGTGTTCAGGTGCGGCTGCTCGATATTGAGGTTCGCTGCCTCGTACTTCAACACCATGAGGATCATGCTGATGTTGAAGTTGTTGTCATCCCGCAGTTGACGCCACACGATCATGCGGTCGTCACGGCTGCCGGCGTTGAGCTTGGCACCGTTCATGTGATTGTTGTCGATCGCCCAGTTGCGGGCCACCGTGCCAGTGATACCGAAGATCTGGCCGACACCAGTGCTGGAGTCGTCCTTCAACCCGGCCTCGACAGCCTGGTCCACGAGGATGTCAGGGTTGTTGAGTTTGTTGATCTCCCACATCATGACTGCCTGGATCATCGCCTTGCGCACACGGTAGGTCTGCGCCAGTTGAGTGCAGTACGAGTCAAATGAGATGACCCGGTCGAAGGCTTCCGTCGTCGAGAAGATCCGGTAGACGTCCTCGCCCGCGCCTCCCGTCTCCGGGACTCCGATCGACTCGAAATGCGTCTGGATGTCGCGTAGCAGTGCGTCTCGGTAGCTCCGGTCGAAGACAACGTCCTGCCTGCCGAGCGGGATGTTCGGCATGTCGAAGGAGTTCTGCCCGATGTCACGGCCCGATGCGATGTTGTTGTCGATCTCGATGAAACTGTCGCCCGACCCGACCGTGATCGTGGAGATCTGATCGAACGCCCAGTCTGACGGCAGCGGGTATCCGAGGTTGCCGGAGAAACCGGTCGACATGTCGCACACGAAACTCGCGTCGGTGAGGCCGACCTCGCGTACGCGGGTACACACATTGCGCGGGCCGTAAATGCCGATGTGGTAGCCGACGCCGAACTGGTCCATCACCGACTTGATGCCCTGGAAGTGCGGGATGATGTTGTCGGTGACCTGGTAGCCGTAGGCGTCGTAGTCGACAGCGAAGTAGATCCGTGTTCCTCGCTTGAATCCGTAGTACTTGGCTCGGTCGATCGCCGCGAACGCGTCCGCCCGACCCTGTCCATTGCT
Organism: Lentzea sp. NPDC005914; assembly: GCF_040629405.1. Taxonomy (NCBI): domain Bacteria; kingdom Bacillati; phylum Actinomycetota; class Actinomycetes; order Pseudonocardiales; family Pseudonocardiaceae; genus Lentzea; species Lentzea sp. NPDC005914. The sequence goes on from NZ_JBEXVQ010000002.1 coordinate 19,126, forward strand.
GAAGTAGGCCGCTTCGCCACCGTAGGTCTGGTAGATCGGGAAGATCCGCAGGCCGTTGTCCTTGATGACGTCCAGCTCGCCGGTTTGGATCATCTTGTTCGGCGGGGTGTTCGGCACGTTGGACAGGTAACGGCCGACGTACAAATAGCCCTGTTGTCGCAACGCCTGTGCGCGCGCCGAAGTGATCTCGGTAACGCAGTCGACCGCGGTCCCCTTGCGGGAGTCGTCGCCGGTCGAGACGAGCAGTGAGGCCCAGGTCTGAAAATCACCTTTGTTCGTCTCCGGCAGCACGCAGAAACGTTGGAACTGCAGCACCTGTGCTGCGAGCTCGGAAGTGTAGACGCTGTCGAATTGCACTGCATCGCGTTGGTTCAGAATCATGGCAGCGGTGAACAGCGACACCCATCGGCCCGAGGAACCCACCGACAGCAGATTGTTCCTGATGCCCTGCTTGGTACCGGGGCCGAAGACACCGTTGGCCACGTCGTCGCTCATGCCGATTTCGAACTGGATCGCGAGCAGCAGAGCCTTTTGCACGTCCCGTGAGAAGTAGCCGTCGCACGGGATGGCGAAGAAATTGCGGCGGTTGATGTAACTGCCGTTCAGCCAACGCTGCACAGCGCGAACGTTCTCGCGGCCACCGTCGATCCGCGTATACGGATCCATGGTCAGCAGACCTTTGAACACCTTCGGTGTCACGCCGTCGCCAGGATAAGCGCCGTCGACGCCCATGTCCCGCTTGAGCTTCGTGACCGAAGTGGACATCTCGCCGTTGTAGACCCCGTTCGGCTCGCCGCCGGGATATCCCTTGCAGTACAACGCGTGTGAGATAATCTTGTTAATTGCGCCGTTTGTGCTGCTGCCGTTGATGTTCGGGTAGTTCTGTTGCAGCGCGCCAAGGGTGCCCGGGCCGAATGTGTCGGAATAGGAACCCAGTCGCAGCTCGTGCTGTAGCACCCGGGTCAGTCCGAACATTACATCCCAGCTCGTTCGGCCGTTCTCCTCGACCTTCGGAATTCCACCTACGTTGTATGAATTGATAAATCGTTGTGCGTCGACGACGCGCTGGTCCGTCACTTGTCAGACCCAATCCGTGAACAGAGGCTGGCCTCGCACCAAGGCGCCACCTCGGAAGTTGTAGAGACGATGTGTGCGTTGAGCGGGCGTGGTGTGCCGCGGGACAAGACGGCTGGCGTGAACGGGCCACACTGCATCCATGTCCGACCACTGTCGAAACTCCAGTCCATCCCAAACTTCTCATCGCCGCTGAGTAGCATGACCGCTGTGGGCGGCGAGCATCGTCCAACCGCGCTCAATCCCCGTTCACCAGGCCGAACTGCAGGTAAGCCGCTGCACCATTGCCCTGAACGCCTGGATGCGATGTTGCCATGAAGACCGTTCGGAATGTTGACGAACCCGTTGGCGCCGCAATCACGAGACTCGTGGTCATCAGCAAGGCGGCCGTGTGCAGAAATAATTTGTCGCAACTACACGCCTTCCCCCCAGGAAATATGACTGAAAATCCAAGTTGTCAAGTCAATGCCAGGATGCGGGCAGAAAGCTGCCCAGGTAATCGCTAGCCTGCGATTCCTGAATTTGGTCTAAAGCCATTGAGCGCCACTCGGTCGCGCAAACACAGAAATCACGTCGACGAAGCGCGATAATGGAAACGAAGAATTGTGGGTCGAACCTCCATCGACTCCCCCGAGAGGCCTTGGTCATAAGATAACGCTTCTGTGAATTAGTGCGTTACTTCTTCACCGTACAAGTCGAGCCGCCAGTAGGCAATCGCCCAAATGTTGCAACTCGCCGCCTCTGGACAACCTGCCGACGGCTTCGTAAGGTCGGATCGCGGCCCTTGTTGGGAGGGTCCTTGCGGGGGGCGCATATGGACGTTTTGTTCACGAAGTTCTGATCAGCTTCGGTCCGATGATGCCGATCTTTCATGGTTGGCTTCTTCGTGCTGCCCTCTCGCGATCGTTTGCAATTAAATCGGGAGCTTAAGTGAAGAATCTTGTTCGCTTGGCCGCGGCATTTACCTTCGTTTTTCCGTTGGTTCTGGTCGGCATGGCGGAGCCCGCATCGGCCGCGTACAACGACCTGAGGGACAGATGCGGTCGCGGCAATTACTGTGCCATGGGTGATGCCAACTGGCGCAGGTGTATTGCGGCATTCACGGGCAACGATGCCGCCTACTCCGACGACAGTTGCACCGACGGCGCGATCAGCTATCAACTTGATGACCAGACCACGTCCGTGTTCAACAACGGTTACCTGGGAACTCCCGACGATATCGAGTCATTCAGGCACCCGAACTACGTGGACTTGATCTGGACAGTCCCGCCGGGAACGTACTACTCGAACGTGGACAATTGGTGCCGCGCTTTGCCATGCAATGATCAAGCGTCCTCTCACCGATGGGTGTGACGCACTCGCTGTCGTGAACGTCGGCCCAGGCCGAAGTGGACACAGAATCAGTCCACTTCGGCCTGGATTCCTTTGGGGGAAAGATGGCTGGGAATTACCGGAAGTTGGCGCTGATCGGGGCAGGCATGTCCGCGATCGCAGCGTGCTCGGCGCCGCCGGGTGAACCACGACCCCTGCCCCCGCTGGGGCCAGTTCCGGTCATCCAGGTCGACGCCGACGTCAAGTTCCCGCTCGACGGCTACCTGACGTCGCCGCAGCGTCGGGTCACCATCCGGAAAGGTCAAGACCTGCTGGTGCAGAAATGCCTGCGTCGATTCGGCTTCGAGATGGAGCTCCCCGACCGCAAGCCGGAACAGCTACGGGCCCGGGTCATCGGTGTCGTCGATGACGCGGAGGCGGCGAAGTTCGGCTACTCCGATCCCGAGACGCTCGAGTCGATTCGCAAGGCCGAGCAAGTCAGGAAGGAGCAGAAGCCCTGGCCGGAGGAGATGGTCGCGGTGCTGGACGGGTCGAAATCGGCGAAGAGAAATGATGTACCCGATGGAGGCTGCATGGGCGAAGCTCAACGGACTCTCGGGCTCGCATCGCAGAGCATGGACAAGCCCGGCGACGAGAATTTCGTGGTCGCACTGTCGCGCGAGTCGAGCAAACTGGCTGAGGCGGACACCAGGTTGAAGGCTGTCTGGGGCAAGTGGAGCGACTGCATGAAGGACGCGGGCTACCACTACGCCGACCCGTGGGGACCCAACAGTGAGAAGAAGTTCGGCGGTGACGACGCCTCTCCGGAGGAGATCGCCACGGCACGCGCCGATGTCGTCTGCCGCAAAAAGGACAATGTGAACGGGATCTGGGTGGCGGTGCGGACGGCCTATCAGAACCGGCTCATCGTGGACAATGCCGATCCGCTGAAGCAACATCAGGGCCGCGTTGACGAGCAGGTACGCAAGGCGACCGAGATCATGTCAGACAAGTGAGCGCGTTGATGCTGCCGTGGCGTTCGTTGCAACAGTTCTTGAACCAGTAAAAAGGCGGAGGGGCCCGGTGCACGTGCACCGGGCCCCTCCGCTTGCTAGCCGCCGCCTGTGTTGCCACCCCTTGTAGGTGGCTTCGCACCTGTACCGGTCGGGTCAGGATCGCCTGACGGCGGGCAGGTGAGGTTCGGGATGCACGGATCCGTCGTCTTCGTCGGCTTGGTGCCGGTCGGCTTTTCCGGCTCCGACGTGCCGGTCGGCTTGTCCGGCGGCGGCTGGCTGGACGACGGCGGGACCGACTTCGACGGCGGGTTGTACTGGTTGAGCGGCTTGGCCTTCGGGAACCGCTCCATCTGGGAGCCGGCCAGCGCCTTGTTCATGAACGCCTGCCAGATCTTGCCCGGCACACCGGAACCGAAGATGTTGGTACCGGCCTTGTCGCGGATGGGCAGGTTGCCCTCGTTACGGCCGACCCACACCGCGGCCGAGATGGATGGCGTATAGCCGACCATCCACGCCTTCGAGTTGAGACCTGCACCCTGGCCTGCGCTCTCGGCCAGTTCGTGCGTACCGGTCTTGCCAGCGCACTCACGGCCGCCTGCGCACGGGATGTTGGAGCTCTTGGGGATCTCCTTCAGCACGTCCGTGACGTTGTCGGCGATGTCCTGGCTCTTCGTCTGGTCCGGGTCGAACGCCGAGAGCGGCTTGTCCACGTGCTGGTAGAGCACGCCGCCGTCCGGACCGGTGATCTTCAAGATGAAGAACGGCGGGCGGTAGACGCCGCGCGCGGCGAACGTCGCGTACGCCGACGCCATGTCGAACGGACGGACGACCGCCTGGTCGCCACCCAGCGCGATACCGCCGTTCGGGGTGCCGCCGTCCTCACCGACCAGCAGCTTCTTCGGGCCGTTGCCGACGTTGACCTCGTCGGGAATGCCCGCCTCGTGCGCGGCCTTGACGGTCGGCCTGACGCCGACGTCGTTCACGACCATGTCGTAGAACACGGTGTTCAACGACTTGATCATCGCCGTGCGGACCGGGCACTCCTTGCCACACGAGTTGTCGTTGCCGGAGTTCCTGATCGGTGTCGAGACGCCGGGGAACTTGCGGGGCGACGAGCCGTCGTAGGTGGTGCCGAGGCCCCTGCCGTTCTGCAGAGCCGCGACCAGGTCGAACGGCTTGAACGACGAGCCGGGTTCCTGCAGCGTGCCCTTCGCGTAGTCGAAGGAGCCTCTGCCGTCTCTACCGCCCCAGTAGGCGCGTACGGCACCCGATGTCGGGTCGATGGCCGTCAGCGACGTCTTCAACGCCTCCGGCTGCGCGCCCTTGATCATGATCTCGTCCACGGCCTGCTCGGCCGCGTCCTGCATCTTCGGGTCGATCGTCGTCTGGATGGTGACGCCGGTCTTCTGCGCCTGCTCGAACGACACACCGGTCTGCTCGGCCTCGAGGGCCTCCTGGACCTGGTCGACGATCAGGCCGCGCGGGCCCTCCAACGACTTCGGCTGCGTCTCGGCGAACGCCAGCGGCTGCGGCCACTGCTGGCTGTCGTGGTAGGCCTGGTCGATCCAGTTCTTCTGGAGCATCTGGTCCATGACGTACTTCCACTGCTTCTGGGAGTACTCCTTGTCCTCGGACCAGGACGGCGTCTGGATCATGGCCGCGATCAGCGCCGCCTCGGAAGGAGTGAGGTCCTTCATCTCCTTCTTGTAGTAGACCTGCGCCGCGGCCTTGAAGCCGTTCGCGCCACGACCGAAGTACACCGTGTTGAGGTACGCGGTGAGGATCGTGTTGTGGTCCGACTCGTTGCTCATCTTGAAGGCCTTGACGACCTCGGTGAACTTACGGGTCAGCGTGGGCGCCTCGTTGCCGGTCGCCTTCTTGATGTACTGCTGCGTCAGACCGGAACCACCACCGGAACCGCTGGTGACCTGGAACCACGCCGCGCGCAGGATGCCCTTGGCGTCGAAGCCGGGGTTGTCGTAGAAGTCCGCGTCCTCGGCCGCCAGCACCGCGTGCTTGACGGTGTCGGGGATCTCCTCGTACGTCAGCATCGTCCGGTTCTCACCGGGCGAGGTGATCTTGGTCATCTCCTGGCCGTCGGCGTACTGCAGCGTGATCGTCTTGTTCTGGGAGGCCGCGATCTCCTCCGGCCTGGGCCACGCGACGAGCGGGTACGCCACCGCGACCGCGATCACGGGACCGAGGATCATCAGGCCGAGCGCGACGAACGCACCGATGCGGACGCGCTTCCAGATCTTCTTCTTGCGCAGACGGCGCTCCTCCTCTTCGGTGAGCTCCGGCTCGTCGTCGTAGTACTCGTCATCCTCGTCGTCGACACCACCCGCGAGCAGGAACTCGTCCTCGGGCTCGCGGTGGGTCAGCAGGTCGGGTTCGCGCTGCGTCGGCCGGTTGACCGGCGGCAGCTGCGTGGTCCGGTCCTCGCCGGGGTTGCGCGGGGGGACGCCGGGACGGCCGGGGCCGCCTTGAGGCCCACCCGGACCACTGGGACGACGGCCACCGGGAGGCGGGCCCATCGGCACACCGCCGGGAGGCGTCGGCGGACGACCGCCGGGACCGCCAGGTCCACCGGGGCCACCCTGCGGTACGCCGGGACCCGGCGGACGGCCTGGACCGCCCTGAGGCCCACCCGGCGCGCCCTGAGGACCGCCTGGTCCGATCGGGCGGCGTGGGGGCTGTTGCTGTGGGAAACCACCGGGTGGCGTGCCACCCTGGGGAGGGCGTGCGAAACCACCGGGTGGTGTGCCCGGTCGTGGCTGATTCGGGACATCGCGCCTCGCGCCGCCGCCGTCCGGGTCGTCCCCGGTCGGCCACTGCGGCTCGCCTCCGCGCTGCCGGTCATCATGCTGGTCGTTCACGTGAAAAGGCCTCCCAGACCGGCGTGCTCAGCACGCGGTTCGGTGGTCGTACTTCATTCGGAGCAGTGTCACCTGTGGGTCATTCCGCCGCAGTCCTCCTGCGTGGCTTTTCCAGCCCACGCTTCCCCAGGACGTATGACTGCACCAGGTGGTTCCAACTGCACGTGCGACAAACTTCAACGACGTACACGGTGAACTCGTCGAAGAGGGTTGCCATCTTGACGAGTTCTTCAGGTGTCCGCGCCGAGCCGGTCGCGTGCTTGAGCTCGTCACCGTAGACCCAAGACACGTTCGTAAGGGGTTCCTTGCGGCATACGGGGCATGGCACTTGGGTCGCCGTACCGTGGAACTTCGCAGCTCGCAGCAGGTACGGGGACGCGTCGCAGACCTCCATGGTGCCCGTCCGGCCGGCGTAGACCTCCGCCAGCAGCGCACGCCGCTGCAGCGAGTAGTCCACCACCTGCCGTTGGGTCAACACGTGACCAGAGTACGTGCCGACCGCTTGGCGATGATGGGCCGTTCAGGGCAGCGGGCTCCGGCGCGATATGACGGTGTGCCACATCCCACATGAAGAGGGGTCACCGATGTATCGCAGCGATATAATCACCTCACCTATCGGTGCAGGTGCGAGGAGGTGACTCGTGTTCGAGTTCGCGCTGCTCGGCCTGCTGCACGAGGCGCCCATGCACGGCTACGAGCTGCGCAAGCGCTTGCATGACCTGCTCGGAGCGTTTCGCGCGTTCTCCTACGGATCGCTGTACCCAACACTGCGGCGACTCCAACGTGCGGGCCTGATCGTGGAGGAGGGGCCGGAGGAACCGGCTCTTTCTTGGGGACGTCGGGCGCGCAAGGTCTACAAGCTGACGCCGGAAGGCAAGGAGCGGTTCGCCGACCTCCTGGCCAACGCGGGTCCGCAGACCTGGGACGACGACTCGTTCGGAGTCCACCTGGCGTTCTTCTCGCGCACGCCGGCCGACGTCAGGATGCGCATCCTGGAAGGTCGCCGGCGGTGTGTCGAAGAACGCAGGGAGGGGCTTCGCGAGCGGCTCACGCGCACGGGCGAGCAGATCGACCGCTACACCCGTGAGCTGCACAGCCAAGGCCTGGAAAGCACGGAGCGCGAGGTGCGGTGGCTCAACGAGCTCATCGCGCACGAGAAGTCCGAGCAGGACGAGTAGTACTCACCGTTGATCAAGGAGGACTCGGCAATGGGCGGAAACCGCCGCACCGTTCGAGTGGCCATCGTCGGGGTTGGCAACTGCGCGGCGTCGCTGGTGCAGGGCGTTCACTACTACGCGGACGCCGATCCGAGCACCCGCGTGCCCGGCCTGATGCACGTGCAGTTCGGTGACTACCACGTGCGCGACGTCGAGTTCGTGGCCGCGTTCGACGTGGACGCCAAGAAGGTCGGTGTCGACCTCGCCGAGGCGATCTTGGCCAGCGAGAACAACACGATCAAGATCGCGGACGTGCCGCCGCTGGGCGTCGTCGTGCAGCGCGGGCACACCTTCGACGGTCTCGGCCGGTTCTACCGGGAGACGATCGAGGAGTCCGACTTCGAGCCGGTCGACGTCGTTCAGGCTCTTCGTGACGCCGAGGTCGACGTGCTCGTCTCGTACCTGCCGGTGGGGTCGGAAGAGGCGGACCGCTTCTACGCCCAGTGCGCCATCGACGCCGGTGTGGCGTTCGTCAACGCGCTGCCGGTCTTCATCGCGTCGGACCCGGAGTGGGCGGAGAAGTTCCGCGCGGCCGGTGTGCCGATCGTCGGTGACGACATCAAGTCCCAGGTCGGCGCCACCATCACGCACCGCGTGCTGGCGAAGCTCTTCGAGGACCGGGGCGTCCAGCTCGACCGCACCATGCAGCTGAACGTGGGCGGCAACATGGACTTCCTGAACATGAAGGAGATGGAGCGCCTGGAGTCCAAGAAGGTCTCCAAGACGCAGTCCGTCACGTCGCAGCTGTCCCGCGACATCGGCAAGGACAACGTCCACATCGGCCCGTCGGACTACGTCGCGTGGCTCGACGACCGCAAGTGGGCTTACGTCAGGCTCGAAGGCCGCGCGTTCGGTGACGTGCCGCTGAACCTGGAGTACAAGCTGGAGGTCTGGGACTCCCCGAACTCCGCGGGCATCATCATCGACGCGGTCCGCGCGGCGAAGATCGCCCTGGACCGGGGCATCGGCGGCCCGATCCTCTCGGCGTCGTCGTACTTCATGAAGTCCCCGCCCGTGCAGTACTCGGACCCCGAGGCCCACGAGGCCGTCGAGGCCTTCATCCGCGGCGAGGTGTGACGTGAGGGGCCGCCCTTCGCGGGCGGCCCCTTCGTTTTAACGCTTCGAGAGCCGCAGCTTCTGCCAGCTGCCGTCGGCGGTCCACCCGCCGTCGACGGGCAGCGCGACACCGTTGATGTACCGGGCGTTGTCACTCGCGAGGAACCTGACGGCCTGCGCGATGTCGTCCGGCGCCGCGAACCTGTTCATGGGCACGTGGTTCGTGATGTCCTCGTCGACGTAGTAGCCGCCGGCCTGCGACTCGACGTCCATCTCGGTCTTGACCCAGCCGGGGCACACGGCGTTGACCCTGATCCCCCTCCCGCCCCACTCGACGGCGAGCGTGCGCGTCAGCCCGATCAGCCCGTGCTTGGTCGTGTTGTACGCCGCCCGGTCCGCCACGCCCTGCAGCCCGGCTACGCTCGCGATGTTGATGACGCTGCCGCTGCCTTGAGCGAGCATGATCTTGCCCAGCGCCTGGGTGAGCAGGAACGGCCCGGTCAGGTTGACCGCCATGATCTTTTCCCACTGCTCGAGTGTGGTGTCCTCGAACGGCACGATGCCGGCGATCCCCGCGTTGTTGACCAGCACGTCCACCCGGCCGTGAGTGCTGGTCACGTGGTCGGTGAGCCGTTGGACGTCCGCGGCGCTCGCGACGTTGCCGACGATCCCGTCCTTGCTCTCCTGCAGGTCGAACCCGACGACGGCGAACCCGTCCTCGCGCAGCACGTCCGCGATCCGCAGCCCCATGCCCTGCGCCGTGCCGGTGACCACAGCAACTCGTTGCGTCATGGGCGCCACGCTAGGCAGCGGCACTCGCCAGCGATAGCACCCGTAGCGGCCTGCACGCCTGAGCCCAACTCCTGCTGGCGCTGGCCGGGACTGGTCCCCGGCCTGCCGTCCCACCCTGGGTTCCTCTTCGTGAAAGGAGGAACCGATGAAGGTCTACGGAGCGCTGCTGGCCGTGCTGCTCATCGTGGCGGGCGCGTACTCGATCGGCAGTGCCGGCACGCCTGACGGCAACCGCGGCTGGAACGTCGCGGGCTTCGAGTGGAACAGTCATTACCAACCGGTGAACTGACCGGCGCGTCCCACCGAGGAGCGGCCGGTCATCGCTAGCGTCGGCGGGGTGCGCACGCCACTGGTCGCTCTCCCCGGTCTGGTCCTCGCCGCCTTCGGCCTGTCCCATCCGCACTATCTCGGCGCGGAGACCGCGCAGTGGTGGCGGGACATGCACGTCATTCTGGCGGTGGTCTTCCCGCTTCTCGGTGCGGCGCAATGGGTTCTGCTCGACGACTCCCCGAAGTACGTCCGCTACCCGGCCAGGGTGCTCTCGTTCGGCTTCGTCGTCTTCTACGGCGCGCTGGACGCGTTGGCGGGCATCGGCGGCGGCGCCATGACGTTGGCGAACGGTGGCCGCTCGCCCGCCGACGAGCCGTTGTTCAAGATCGGCAACCAGCTCGGAACTGTTGGCGCGTGGTGCTTCTTCGCTGCCAGCATCGCGATCGCGGTGTGCGCGTTGCTCAAGCACAGGCTCAAGGCGATCCCAGGAGCTGCCTTCCTGCTGGTCGGCAGCTTCCTGTTCCTCGACAGCCACATCTACTGGCCGAAGGGCGTCATCGCGTGCACCTGCATCGCGGTCGGCATGGCCGCGATCAGCTTCGTCAGCCCACGCCCGGTGCGATAGCCGTGTAGCCGCCGTCGACCGCCAGCACAGCCCCGGTCACGAAGGACGCCCGGTCCGACAGCAGCCACAGCGCGGCTTCCGCCACTTCGACGGGGTCTGCCAAGCGCTTCAACGCGTTCCACGTGGCCGCGCGCTCGCGTTCGCCGGGGATCGACAGCCACGGGCCGGTCTGCGGAGTGTCGATCACACCAGGATTCACGGCGTTGACGCGGATCCCTGCCCTGCCGTACTCGGCGGCGGCGGTCTTGGTCAGTCCGATCACGCCGTGCTTCGCGGCCGAGTACGCGGACGCGAAAGCGGTGCCGTAGAACGCGGCTGTGCTGGCGTTGTTGACGATCGCGCCGCCACCGGTCATGGCCCGGATCTCGTGCCGCATGCACTGGGCCACACCGGTGAGGTTCACGGCCAGGGTCGAGTCCCAGGCGGTGCTGTCGGTGAGGACCACGCCGTCAGGGCCGACGCCCGCGTTGTTGAAGGCCACGTCGAGGCGCCCGAACCGTTGCACCGCAACGGAAACGGCTCGCTCGCAGTCCGCGTCGACCGCCACGTCGGCGACGACCGCGACCCCGCCGATCTCCTCGGCCAGCGCCTGGATCTTGTCCTCGGACCTGGCGGCGAGCACCACCGAAGCCCCCTCGGCCGCGAACAAGCGAGCGGCGGCCGCACCGATTCCCGTTGAAGCGCCCGTGATGAGGGCGACTTTGTCCCGCAGCAGCATGTGCGGACGCTATGCCAGTGCTCCCGGCAACTGAGCGATAGAAGACAGAACCGTCACTTTCGACAACACTTCCGGAGCAGGCGGGAAGTGCGGGTTCGGCACGGCGAGCACGGTCATCCCCGCGGCCAGGGCGGCGCGCAGCCCGTTCGTGGAGTCCTCGACGGCGTAACAGGCATCAGCCGGAACGCCTAGTCGTGACGCCGCCAGCAGGTAGACGTCAGGAGACGGCTTGCCCGCGGCGCACTCCTCCGACGACACCGCGACGGGCACCGGCAGCCCGGTCACGTCGAGGAACACCTTGATCAGCACGGCCGGAGCCGAAGAAGCGATCGCCACGGGGAACCGCGAGGCCACCTCACGAACGGTCTCCACCGCACCGGGAATCACCGGCAGGTGGTCCGCGTACGCCTTCTCCATCGCGGCGATCACGCCGGCGGACGCTTCGGCCGCGGTCAGCTTCACCCCGACCTCGGACACCAGGTACCAGCCCCACTCGGGCGTCGACATCCCCTGCATGGCCCGAGTCGCCTCAGGTGTCCACACCCCACCGTGACGCGCCGCGAAGTCCTGGCGCACCTCGTCCCACACCTGCTCGGAGTCGATCAGCACGCCGTCGAGGTCGAAGATCACCGCTTCCACACCGCGAACCGTACCTTGTGGCGCATCATACTTCGCCATGCTAACTAAAATCGGTTAGGCTGGCTAAGTGAATTTCAAGGCTCAACCCAAGCAGGTGTGGATCACGGCGTTCGCCGCGGTCATCGCCTTCATGGGGATCAGGCTCGTGGACCCGATCCTGTTGTCCATCGCGGAGGGTCTGCACGCGACACCGTCGCAGGTCACCCTCCTCTTCTCCTCCTACCTCGGCGTCCAGGTCGTGGCGATGCTCTTCACGGGTGCCGCGACGGCGCGGTTCGGGGCCAAGCGCACGCTCGTCGGCGGGCTCGCGCTGATCGTCATCGCCACGCTGGCGTGCTCGGCGGCGGGGAGCATCGGCCAGCTCGTGGGACTGCGGGCCGTCTGGGGGCTCGGCAACGCGTTCTTCATCGCGACCGCGCTCAGCGTCATCGTCGGCGCCGCCAGCGGCGGGCAGAAGGCCGCGATCCTGCTCTACGAGGCCGCGCTCGGTCTCGGCCTGAGCGTCGGACCGCTGCTCGGCGCGTTGCTCGGCAGCATCTCGTGGCGCGGGCCGTTCCTCGGCACCGCGGTCCTGATGGCCGTCGCGTTGATCCTTTGTGCAACGTTCCTGGCCAGGGACTCGTACCAGGAACGTCCGAAGATCAGCCTGCTCGACCCGCTGAAGGCCCTGAAGAACCCCGTTCTGCTGCGCACCTCGATCGGTGCCGCGCTCTACACGGCCGCGTTCTTCACCGTTCTCGCCTGGTCGCCGTTCGTCCTGCAGTGGGGTGCCGTCGAGATCGGACTGATCTTCTTCGGCTGGGGCGTGTGCGTCGCGGTCTCCAGCGTGTTCCTCGCGCCGCGACTCGCCGACCGGATCGGCGAGAAGCACGCGATCATCGGATCGGTGCTCGCGTTCGCCGTGCTCATGCTCGTGATGGCGGTTCCGAACAAGCCGTTGCTGGTGGTCGCCGTGATCGTCAGCGGCCTGGTCTCCGGTCTGCTGAACACGCTGTTCACCGGCACCGCGATGAGCGTCAGCGACGCGCCGCGGCCGGTCGCGAGCGCCGGGTACAACTTCCTGCGGTGGCTCGGCGGAGCGCTGGCGGCGACGTTCGTGAGCCACCTCGCGCAACCGTTCGTCGTGGCGGCGGTCCTCTGCGCGGTCGCGGCCGTGCTGCTGACGTTCAACCGCACCGACACCCGCGAGGTACCGACGGAAGTCGTGATTGCGAGCGAGCAGCTAGTGGGTTAACAAAGGCTGAACTACGGTCGGTTGCGGTTCCCGCACCGACCGTAGGAGGCCACCACATGATCCCTCTGCCGCTCGTCAACCACCGCATCGGCAGAGCAGCGGTGACATGCGAGTACCGCTGTGGGGACGCGTGCTTCCACGACGTCCCGAACACGTCGGACAACCCCTACTTCGGCGACCTGATCAGCCGTCGCACCGCGCTGAAGGCCGGTGCCGTGGTCGCCGCAGCCGCGACGGTCGCACTGCCCGCTACCGCCGCCGCCGAGCCCGAGGCCCAGAGCCACCGTCCGCCGAAGGGGCTCGACTTCAAGCCCGTCGAGGTCAACACCAAGGACGAGGTAGTCATCCCCGAGGGGTACGAACAGGGGGTCGTGATCCGCTGGGGCGACCCGCTCTTCCCCGGTGTCCCCGAGTTCGACTTCAACAACCAGACCGCGGCCAAGCAGGAGAAGCAGTTCGGATTCAACTGCGACTTCGCCGCGATCCTGCCGCTGGACCCGTTGGAACTGACCGGGATCATGGTCACCAACCACGAGTACACCAGCGAGCCGTTCATGTTCAGCGGCTACAACGCCGCGAACCCCACCGAGGAACAGGTGAAGATCGCCTGGGCCGCGCACGGCCTCTCGGTGTTCATGATCAAACGGTCGCTGTTCTCCGGCCACTACCGGCCGAGGTTCAGCAGGTACAACCGCCGTATCACGCTGAACACGGCGTTCGAGGTGCGTGGCCCGGCGGCGGGCAGCGACCTGCTGAAGACGTCCGTGGACCCGACCGGCAAGAAGGTCTTCGGCACGATCAACAACTGCTCCGGCGGCGTCACGCCGTGGGGCACGATCCTGTCCGGCGAGGAGAACTTCAACCAGTACTTCGCCAACGCCGCCGGCCGCAACGACCCGAGGCTGACCCGCTACGGGGTCACCGGCACCGCGACCACGCGCAAGTGGGAGCGCTTCGACAAGCGCTGGGACCTCGCGCAGGAACCCAACGAGGTCAACAGGTTCGGCTGGATCATCGAGCTCGACCCCAACGACCCGGACTCGACGCCGGTCAAGCACACGCACCTCGGCCGGTTCAAGCACGAGACCGCGAACATCCGGGTCGCCGAGGACGGCAGGATCGTCGCGTACTCCGGTGACGACGAGCGGTTCGAGTACATCTACAAGTTCATCTCGAACGGCAAGATGAAGCACGGCAACAGCAAGGCCGCCCGTCGCCACAACATGACGCTGCTCGACGACGGCACGCTCTACGTCGCGCGCTTCAAGGGCGACAGCCCGGCTTCGGAGATCGACGGCACCGGAAAGCTGCCGTCCGACGGGAAGTTCGACGGCAGCGGCGAGTGGATCCCGCTGGCCGCGGGCAAGAAGTCCTTCGTGCCCGGTATGACCGCCGAAGAGGTGTACGTCTTCACGCGCATCGCGGCGGACAAGGTCGGTGCGACCAAGATGGACCGTCCCGAGGACATCCAGTGCCACCCGCGCACCGGAGTCGTCTACTGCGCGCTCACCAACAACGTCGAGCGCGGCGTGACCGCGGGCAAGGAAGGCCCGACCGAGCCGAACCCGCGGATCAACAACCGCCACGGCCAGGTGCTGGAGCTCACCGAACGCCGTGGTGACGCGCTCGCGCTGACGTTCGGCTGGGACCTGTTCCTGGTCTGCGGCTTCCCGGACGACCCCGGCACGTACTTCGGCGGCTACGACAAGTCCCAGGTCAGTCCGATCTCCAGCCCGGACAACGTGGCGTTCGACCGGCACGGCAACCTGTGGATCTCCACGGACGCCGACGGCAAGCTCGACGGGCTGAACGACGGTCTCTACGGCGTGCCGCTGGAAGGCCCGGAACGCGGGCATCTCAAGCTGTTCCTCACGGTGCCGCGCGGTGGTGAGACGTGCGGTCCGGTGATCGGCGAGCGGGTGATCACCGTGTGCGTCCAGCACCCCGGCGAGGTGGACGGCGCGAGTGCCGACAAGCCCGCCTCCAACTGGCCGGACCGGGGTACTTCGCGGCCGCGTCCGTCGGTCGTCGCGGTGTGGCGCAAGGGCCGTCGTCAGCTGGGTGAAATCGGTTGATCACCCTGCGTGCCGCAGTCGTTCGGGTGTAGTACGAGTTCGCCTGCCGTTCATCTTCTGGACGGCAGGCGATCTCGTTGGGCTCTTAGGTTCGGCCAGTTCCCACACTGACCGATCTCGGAGGCCTGCGTGTCCTCATCCACCGATCGGGGCCGCCGCATGCTGCCCCTGCTCCCGACGAACCACCCGCTCGGGCGTCAGGCTGTCACCTGCGAGTTCCGCTGCGGCAACGCGTGTGCGCACGAAGCGCCCAACACGTCGCAGAACGCCTACTTCGGTGACGTCGTCAAGGACGTCGTGAGCCGCCGAGGCATGCTGAAGGCCGGCGCCGTCGTCGCGGTCGCGGGTGCCGGTGCACTCGCGATGGCCGGCTCGGCCGCCGCCGACCCGATCCACGTCGACGTGGACGTCGACGTCGACCTGGGCAGCCGCGGTCACAACCCGAACGGCTTGAACTGGGATTCGGTGCCGCCCAACACCCTCGACCAGATCACCGTGCCCGAGGGTTTCCAGCAGGACGTCGTGGTCCGCTGGGGTGACCCGATCCTGGACGGCGCGCCGAAGTTCGACTTCGACAACCAGACGCCCGAGGCGCAGGCTCAGCAGTTCGGTTTCAACAACGACTTCTGCGGCCTCGTCCCGGTGCCCGGCGACCCCAACAGCTGGCTCATGGTGAGCAACCACGAGTACACGACCGAGTCCTTCATGTTCAAGGACTGGACGCCGACCACGATCACCGAGAAGCACGCCAAGATCGCGTGGGCTGCGCACGGCCTGTCGGTCGTGATGGTCGACCGCGACCGTCGCACGGGCAAGCTGTTCGTCTGCCCGGACGACAAGGCGAAGTACAACCGCCGGATCACGCTCACCACGCCGTTCGAGGTGCGTGGCCCCGCCGCCGGGTCGAAGTTCCTGCAGACCTCCGCGGACCCGACCGGCAAGA
Organism: Lentzea sp. NPDC005914; assembly: GCF_040629405.1. Lineage (NCBI taxonomy): Bacteria > Bacillati > Actinomycetota > Actinomycetes > Pseudonocardiales > Pseudonocardiaceae > Lentzea > Lentzea sp. NPDC005914. The sequence goes on from NZ_JBEXVQ010000002.1 coordinate 34,972, forward strand.
CCGTGCTGGGCACGCAAAACAACTGCTCGGGTGGCGTCACGCCGTGGGGCACGATCCTGTCCGGCGAGGAGAACTTCAACCAGTACTTCGCCAACGGCGGCCTGGTCACCGACCCGGACACGAAGGCCAAGTTCGCCCGCTACGGCATCAGCGGTGGCGCGACGCTGCGCAAGTGGGAGAACTACGACAAGCGCTTCGACCTGCTGAAGGAGCCGAACGAGGCCAACCGCTTCGGCTGGATCGTCGAGATCGACCCGCTGGACAAGAAGTCGACGCCCGTCAAGCACACCGCGCTCGGCCGCTTCAAGCACGAGGGCGCGAACATCATCGTCGCCAAGGACGGCCGTGTGGTCGCGTACATGGGCGACGACGAGCGCTTCGACTACATGTACAAGTTCGTCTCGGACGAGAAGATGCAGAAGGGCGACTCGAAGCGCGCCCGCGAGCACAACAAGCGCCTGCTGGACAAGGGCACGCTCTACGTCGCGCAGTTCACCGGCGACAGCCCGGCGTCCGAGATCGACGGCACCGGCAAGCTGCCCTCCGACGGTGAGTTCGACGGCTCCGGCAAGTGGATCCCGCTGGCCGCCGGCGACAAGTCGTTCGTCCCCGGCTTCACCGCCGAGGAGGTCTACGTCTTCACGCGCCTGGCCGCCGACAAGGTGGGCGCCACGAAGATGGACCGCCCCGAGGACGTCGAGCCCTCGAAGCACAACCGCCGGATCTACGCCGCGCTGACCAACAACACCGACCGCGGCAAGGCCGGCAAGGAAGGCCCGACCGAGATCGCGCCGCGCGTCAACAACAAGCACGGCCACATCCTCGAGATCGAGGAGCGTCGTTCGGACAACACGGCGCTGGAGTTCTCGTGGAAGCTGCTGCTGGTCTGCGGTGACCCGAAGGACCCCGGCACGTACTTCGGCGGCTACGACAAGTCGCAGGTCAGCGCGATCTCCTGCCCGGACAACGTCGCGTTCGACAGCCACGGCAACCTGTGGATCTCCACGGACGGCAACGCCCTGGGGTCCAACGACGGCCTGTTCGCGGTGCCGGTCGAGGGCAAGCGCCGCGGGCTCGTGAAGCAGTTCCTCACGGTGCCCAAGGGTGCGGAGACCTGCGGTCCTGTCGTGACCGAGGACTTCGTGCTCGTGTCCGTGCAGCACCCCGGTGAGCTCGACGGTGCGTCGGCGAACAACCCGATGTCGCACTGGCCGGACGGTGGCACCTCGCAGCCGCGTCCGTCCGTCGCGGTGGTGTGGCGCAAGGACCGTCGCCGCATCTGCGACTGAGCGTGTGGCCTGACTCACTCCTAGTTCAATTTTGAACCGGTGCGGCCATCCATCCGTGTGATGGGTGGCTGCACCGCGGACAGCCGACGGGAACGTCCACAATGGCTGTCTACATAGGAGTGTCGCTGTGAAGCGCATTGGCCTTTTCGTTGGTACCGCTGCTCTTCTGGGTCTCGCCGCGTGTGGTACCTCAGGTACCCCGACGCCGACTCCGGTCGCCCAGGCCTCGCCGGACGCCCCGGTCGCCGCCGCCGTCCAGGTTCCGGCCGGGCAGAAGCTCGTAGGCAAGTACCAGGCCACCGGTGTGCAGACGTACACATGCACCGCGAACGCGTGGAAGGGCCTGGAGCCCGCCGCGACGTTGGTGGACAAGGACAACAAGCCGATCATCCTGCACTCCCGCGGCCCGGTCTGGGTGTCCACTGTGGACGGCAGCGCGGTCGAGGCGACTCCTGTCGACGGTGCCAAGAACGACGTCAAGGGAGCCGTTCCCGAGCTTCTGCTGAAGACCAAGGCGGTGCGCGGCGACGGTCTGTTCGGCAAGGTCAGCTACGTGCAGCGGCTCGCGACCGAGGGCGGCGTCGCCCCGTCCGGTGGCTGCACCGCCGGCGCCCAGGTCTCCGTGCCCTACAAGGCCCTCTACACCTTCTTCGCTCCGGCCTCCTGACGGACGGTGGGCGCGCTCTCACTCTGCGAAGTCGTTTGAACCGGTGCGGCCATCGGTCCGTAGGCCCAGATGGCTGCACCGCTCAAACGAGAGACACGTCGCACTGTCTACTTTGGAGTGAGTAAATGAAGCGTGCTGGTCTTGTCCTTGTCTCTGCAACTCTGCTCGGCATCGCCATCGGAGGCGTGGGCTCCACCGCCGCGCCGACACCGGCGATGGACGCCGCTGATGCGAAGGCCGCACCGGCTGTCCAGGTTCCGGCCGGGAACAAGCTCGTCGCCAAGTTCTACGCCAAGGGCGTGCAGACCTACACCTGCACCGCCGGCGCCTGGAAGAGCCTGGAGCCCGCCGCCACCCTGGCGGACCGGCTCGGTCGTGCGGTCGCCCTGCACACACGAGGTCCGATCTGGGTCTCCACCGTCGACGGCAGCGCGGTCGAGGCCGCCCCGGTCGACGGTGCCCGCAACGAAGTCGCCGGAGCCGTTCCGGAGCTGCTGCTGAAGGCCAAGTCCACGCGGGGTTCCGGCGTGTTCGCGGGCGTCAGCTACGTCCAGCGCCTCGCCACCAAGGGCGGCGTCGCCCCTGGTGGCGCGTGTCAGGAAGGTGCCCAGACGTCCGTGCACTACGAGGCGGTCTACACCTTCTCCGCACCTCGCTGAACCAGCGCCACCACGGCTGCGACGACCATCGTGATGCCGACGACCCACAGTCCGGTCTTCTGGGTCCCGGTGAGGTCGCGCAGCCACCCGGTGACGTAGGGCGCCACGAACCCGCTCACGTTGCCCAGCGAGTTGATCAACGCGATCCCGCCCGCCGCGGCCGTGCCGCCCAGAAAACTGGTCGGCAGGGCCCAGAACGTCGGCAGAGCAGCACAGACGCCGATCGCGCACACGCTGACCGCGACCATCGCCGCGACGGGGTTGCTGAGGTAGAGCGCGACGGGAATGGCTGCTCCACCGAGCAACATCGGGGCGGCGACGTGCCACTTCCGTTCTCCGGTGCGGTCTCCATGCCTGGCCCACAGGATCATGGCGACCGCACCGAGGACGTACGGGATCGCGTTGATCAGCCCTCGCTCGACGATGTTCGCGCGGGGCGCCAGCCCCTTGATGATCGTCGGCAGGAAGAACCCCAGCGTGTACAGCCCATACACGATCCCGAAGTACACGAAGCTCAACGCCAGGACCCGCGGGTGCGTGAGGGCCTTCTTGAGCGGCCAGTGCTCCTTCTCCGGTTCTTCGATCGCCTCTTGTGGCTTGTCCGGCAACCAGAACCACGTCACGAACGCCAGCGCGATCGCCGGCAGCCCCTCGATCAGGAACATCGTCCGCCAGTCGGTCACCTGGATCAGCCACCCGCTGAGCGTCGACCCGAGCGCCGTGGAGATCGGTATCGCCACCATGAACAACGCGACGATCCGCGCCCGGTCCTTCTGCGGGAACCAGTACGTCAGGTACAGGATGATCCCGGGAAAGAACCCGGCCTCGGCCACCCCGAGCAGGAACCGCAACGCGATCAGCACCGTCCCGTTGGGCACGAACGCCATCGCGCTCGCCACGATCCCCCAGCTGACCATGATCCGTGCGATCCACCTGCGCGCCCCGAACCTGTGCAGCGCCAGGTTGCTGGGCACCTCGAGGATCAGGTACCCGATGAAGAACACCCCGGACGCGAACCCGAACACGGTCGCACTGAGCTTGAGCTCCTCGGACATCCCGTTGGGCCCGGCGAACCCGATGTTGACCCGGTCCAGGTAGTTGATGAAGTAGAGCAGGCACAGGTACGGCAGGATCAACTTCCGAGGCACGTTACGGTTCCCCCCATGAGTGATCGTCCGGTCGCCCTCGTCACCGGGGCATCCAGCGGAATCGGCTCGGCCATCGCAAGAAGTTTGGCCCCGACCCACGACCTGCTGCTAGGTGGACGCGACGAAACGTCCCTCTCACTGGTCGCCGCTGAGCTCCCCGGCGCGCAGGCCTGGCCGTTCGACCTCACGAACCTCGCCTCGGCCGACACGACCCACATCCAGCGCCTCGACGTGATCGTCCACAGCGCCGGCGTGGCCCTGCTGGGCCCGCTGTCCGAAGCCTCGGCCGACGTGTGGCGCCAGACCTTCGAGGTGAACGTCCTGGCCGTGGCCGAACTGACCCGCCTGCTGCTCCCACAGCTGCGCGCCTCGTCCGGTCACGTCGTCCTGATCAACTCGGGCGCCGGCCTGCGCGCCAACCCGGGCTGGGGCGTCTACGCGGCCTCGAAGTTCGCTCTCCGCGCCTACGCCGACGCCCTGCGCGCCGACGAGCCGTCCCTGCGCGTGACTTCGGTGTTCCCAGGGCGCACGGACACGCCGATGCAGCGCGAGGTGCGGCGCCACGAGGGCGGCGAGTACGACGCCACCCAGTACCTGGACCCGGCCTCGGTGGGGCGCGCGGTGGCGTCCGCGGTGCTGGCGACGCCGGACGCGCACATCACCGAGCTCGTGGTCCGCCCACGACCCCGGTGACTCAGGCCGAGCGCAGTCGCTCGGCCACCGCGGTCACGCCGGCCTGGGCTTCCTGACGATCCACCCGAGTCGACTCCCCGCCGGCCACGACGTGGTCACCGGCCACCCAGACGTCGGTGACCCGGCGAGCTCCGGAAGCCCAGACCAGGTTCGCCAGCAGTTGCTCGTCCGGCGCGTCGAGACCGGTCGCGAACGCCGGGTCGTCGACATCGATGTGCACAACGTCGCCCCAGCGTCCGGTCTCCAGTGCCCCGATGTCCTCGCGTCCCAAAGCCGCGGCCCCGCCCCGAGTGGCCATCAGCAACGCCTGCGCGGCACCCAGCGCGGTCGCGTCCATCGTGGAGACCCGCGCGAACATCGCCGCCAGCCTTGCCTCCTCGAACAGATCCAGATCGTCGTTCGACGCCGGTCCGTCCGTGCCGAGGCCCACGTTCACGCCCGCCCGCAGCAGCGCCGGCACCCGCGCGATGCCGGACGCGAGCTTCGCGTTCGAGCCGGGGCAGTGCGCCACGCCGACGCCGTACGAGGCGTACAGCGCGATGTCGTCGTCGGACAGGTGCACGGAGTGTGCCGACAGCACCCGGCCGCCCAGCACGTCCGAGGCCTTGAGCAGCGCGGGCACCGAGCCGTACTCGGCCCGCTGCGCGATGTCTTCTTCCGGCGACTCGGCGACGTGCACCATCAGCAACGCCTCGCGCGCCCGTGCCTCCTCGGCCACGGCCGTCAGCATCGAAGGCGTCAGCGTGTAGGCGGAGTGCGGCCCGAAGGCCAGTTCGACCCGCTCGCCGGGCCCGAACCGCAGCCCGTCGGCGTCGATCCACGACGAGACCTCGTCGGTCATCGACTGCCACGACATGCCGGGCAGGTCGAGGATCGCCGAACCGAACACCACGCGCGAGCCGGCGGCCAGCACCGAAGAGACCAGCTCAGGGCCGTGGAAGTACATCTCGGCAGACGTGGTCACGCCGTGTCGCAGCATCTCCACGGCGCCGAGCAGCATGCCCGTGCCGACGTCGGCGGCGGTCATCTGCGCCTCGTTCGGCCACATGGCCTCCCTCAGCCACCGGAGCAGCGGCAGGTCCGAGCCGAGGCCGCGCAGCACCGTCATCGGGCTGTGCGCGTGGGTGTTCACCAGGCCGGGCAGCAGGATTCCGGTCAGCCGCCGAACCTCGCCGTCGAAAGCCGGGGCGGCGTCAGCACCACCCACGTAAGTGATTCGACCGTCCACTACGTCCACGACGGCGTCCCTCAACACGGAGCAGGACGGGTCGCAGGGCAGGACCACCGGGGCGTGCAGACGCAGTGACATGCGGAGAATCCTGCCATTGTGATGCCAGTCACAAGCATGCATACATCGGGAAGCGCTGGGAATCCTGTCTCCGTCGGGTGCGGACCGACCCCCAGGGTCCGCCCCGACCAGAACTTTTCCCCAACCAGAGGGCCCGTCGAGCACGAACCGGCGGGCCCTTTGTGCATCCCGAAGCAACCACGACCGCGGGGACGACGTCACATGATCATGTCGAAGAAGCCGTGCACGTCCAGTGGAGACTTCCGGCGCGCGCAGAAGCCCGCCACCCCCAAACCGCCGACTCGCCGCTGAGTTGGCATGATCACACTCGCACGGGTACGGGCGTGATCATGCGGAGGCATCAGTGGCCGACATCGACCCTCAGAACGACGACCAGTTCAGCGATGTCGAGATGACGCAGGAGTTCGACGTCATCCGCGACGAGCGCTAGGCAAGAGGCAGTTCGGCGCGGACCGTCCACCCAGTCGGTTCGCGTCGGCCTGCGGAGAACTTGCCGCCCAGCAGTTCCACGCGTTCGCGCATGCCGACGAGCCCGTAACCGCCGGAGCCGCCGACGGGAACGCCAGAGGCGACGCCGTCGTCCACCACGCTCAGGAACAGCACACCGTCGCGCGAGGACAGCGAAAGGTCCACTGAGGACACTGCCGAGGCGTGCTTCTGGGTGTTGGTCAGGGATTCCTGCACCAACCGCAGCACCGACCGGGCCAGCTCCTGCGGCACCGCGTCCTGCAGGTCGAAGGACAACCGCACCGGCAGCCCGGATTCCGAAGCCAGCGAACGCACGTCGTCCATCAACGACGAAGACGCGGCGGGACCGGCGGACGTCCCGTCCCGCATGGTCCCCACCAGACGCCGCATCGCGGTCAACGCCTCAGTACCGGAAGCGGCGATCGCGGGCAGCACGTCGACTTCGCGGTTCAGCTGACCGGCCTGAGCGTGCACCACGATCGCCGTCACGTAATGCGCCACCACGTCGTGCAGCTCGCGCGCCAACGCCATCCGCTCGGAGTTCTGCGCCGCCGCAACGGAAGCCGCCAGTTGAGACGCGCGTTCGTTGTCACGGGCCCGGAAGTACAACCCGGTGCCGACGGACACGACGAACAACAGCGTGGCGCCGAACAGGTAGGGCGTGGCGTCCGGGACCCACTCGGTGTAGTCGGCGGCCGCGACGATCGGGAACCCGAGCACCTCGGCGGTGACCATCGCGGCCACGACGAGCGCGGTTCCGGCCACCGCCGGCCACCGGGACGCCTCCCTCACGACGACCGCGATGGTCGCCATCGCGGCACCGGTCATCGTCACGGTGGCGCCGCTCAGGAAGAAGTGCGGGCTCAGCGCGACGCCGAGAAACCGCATGTAGATCGCCACGCAGACGACGGCGAACGAGAGCGCCAGCGCGGCGTCGAACGGCCGGCGCGGGGCCAGCACCGCGATCACGCAGATGATCAGCACGCCCGGGACCTGCCAAAAGCCCATGCCGGTGCTGATCGAGGCGGTTTCCGCCACGTTGATCCCGGCGAGCGAGAGCGCCAGCGGCCACTGGCGTTTGGCGAGCAACCGCCAGTTCAAGTCCGTGCTCTCCACCCGACACACAGTAGGGCCGGAAGAACGACATCGCGTCCGACCGGAGGCTAACCCGGCATCAGCCAGAAGGCTGAGTGGGCGACCTGCGGAAATACCCTCCCGGCGGATGCCGGATTACGCGCCGGTCACGGACTCTGGAGTAGCAGTCGGGGAAACGGAGGACGCCATGTTGTCAGTTGTGTTCACTTGGGCCGCCGCGGTGGTCGGCCTGTTGGTCCTAGCGCTCATGGCACTGTCGGGCGTGATGGTCGACTCTCACCGGTAGGTCCACGGCACCAGCGTGTGATGGGGAAGTCAGACGCTGGTCAGGGAATGTTGCAGGCGGAGAAGCTCCGCCAGCCTGCTCGTCGGTTGTGGGCGTGTCTCGTCCAGCGCGGCGGTGAACTGCGCGGGTGCACCGGCACGAGCGCGGTTCGCGGCGGTCGGGTCCAGTCGGAAAGCGGGCCTGGCCGCGGAGGGGCGTTGGCGAGAGCGCAACCACGCGAGGCGGTGCAGCGCTTCCGCGTGGTGGTCCGTGATGGTGACGGCCGCCTTGTCGAACGAGTGCAGCACTGCCGCGTTAAGGTGAACGGTGGCGAGGTCCCGCCACAGCGTGCGTTCGGACGTCGTGTCCAAACCCAACGCGTCGGCGACCTCGCGCGCCACACCGTAAGCGCCTTCCTCGGCCAGTGAGCGCGTACCGATCTCGGCGCCCACGAACCAGGAGTTGAACGGCGCCGCGGGGTAGCTCACGCCGCCGATCGACAGCCGCATGTTCGAGATGACCGGAACCGCGTGCCAGCGCAGGCCCATCTCGCCGAACCACGGCAGGGTCGGGTGCTCCAGCGGCACCTCGTGCACGATCTCGGACGGCAGCGTGAACAACCGCGGTCCCTCGTGCTGGGTCTCCACCACCAACGGCAGCAGGTCGAAGCGAGAGCGACGGGCCGGAGGCCGCCATCCCATGCCCTGCATGGTCTCCGTGAACTGGGTGTAGCGACGGTCCCCCATCCCGTCGGCGTACCCGGCGTACCGGATCAGCTGCTCGTTCCAGATCACCGGGCCGGGCGAGCCGGGCGCGTCCGGCGCGAAAACCGTGACCAGCGGCCGAATTTCACCGCCGTTCGTCGCGAGCCGGAGATGCTCCACGCATTCGCCCGCGACAGCGGCGGCGTTGCGATAGCCGCGCAGATCGCGGACTTTGAGCCGGCGCCACGGCAGACCTGAAGTGCACCAACCAGAATCTCGCAACGCGATCCGCGCGCCGTACGCGAGTTCGTTGGTGGTGTGGCGGTAGGTTCCGGTCTCGGCGATCTCGGCGCGCACCTGGGCGATGCGGGCGGACAGGGAGCCTGCGTCGGAGTGCGCCGCGTGGAACATGCGGACGAACTCCTCCGCGACGGGGAGGACGTCGGGGGTCACGCAGCGAGACGCTAAGGCCGGAACAGCTTCACGCGTCACTGCCACTCGGGGCATTTCGGGTGATCAACACCCGCCACCCGATCGAGTGAGAGCTCGACCGCCAGTGGCGGAACCCCCAGCTTGAGACCTCGATCAGGTGAGGTCGTTCCGCTTGAACATCAGATCGTGCGAAACGCGGTCCTCGTTCACAGCGCGCTGCTCGAACTTCGTGACGGGCCGCCAGTCCGGACGCGGTGCCCAGCCGTCGTACATGTTGGTCAGCAACCGCTCGCCGGAGCACACCTCGAGCATCTGCTCCGCGTAGTGCTCCCAGTCCGTCGCGAGGTGCAGCACACCGCCGGGCTCGAGCCGTGACGCGAGCAGCGCCACGAACTCCGGCTGCACCAGCCGGCGCTTGTGGTGCTTCTTCTTCGGCCACGGGTCCGGGAAGAAGATCCGCACGCCGTGCAACGACGCCGGCGCGATGTGCGAGGTCAGCAGATCGACGGCGTCACCGCGCAGCACGCGCAGGTTGTCCAGCCCGCCGAGGTGCTCGCCGCGCAGCAGCAGCTGGGCGAGTCCCGGCTTGTAGACCTCGACGGCCACGTAGTTGAGCTCGGGCGCGGCGGCCACGAGCTGGGAGGTGGTCTCGCCCATGCCGGACCCGATCTCCAGCAGCACCGGCGCGGAACGGCCGAACCACGTGTCGAAGTCCAGCGGCCCCTCGGGCAACGACTTCACGTCGTTGCCCATCTTCTCCCAGTACATGTCCCAGGCGCGCTCCTGTCCCACGGTCATGCGCTCGCCGCGCTGGACGAAGCTGACGATGGAACGGGGGAACTCAGGCCTGGTCACGACCGGACAGCCTAAGCGATGAGCTCGATGTCCTCGATCTGAGCACGGAGGTCGGCGACCGTGAAGTCGATGGGCTGGGCCTGACCCGGTCCGCGGTGCGCCGGTACGAGGTCGATGAAGCCCTTGTGCCGCGCGGTGAACTGCACGGTCGTGGGCGTGGCGGGCCCGTAGACACCGCTCTCGGACGGCACGAACTCCCAGTACCCGACCTCGCCGAGGTCGACCCAGGGCACGAACACCCAGCCGGGACGTGACGAGAGCAACTCGCTCACCGCGTCTTCGACGGCGTGACCTTCGGCACGAGAGCGCAGCCGGCCGCAGTGCAGTGCACGCAGCCACCAGGGTGCGGGAGCGTCCTCGACGGAACGCACCGCGCGGTACATCGCGAGCACTTCGCTCTCACTGGCGCGGTTCACCCAGGAACGGCGCGCCTCTGCGGGCGTGAGGGCGATTTCAGCAGGGTTGGGAGCTTCGAGCGCATTTGCCCATTCGAGACCGAGCATTGCTTCCACACGGACCACTGGCCACCTCCGGCACCGGGATAGCCCAATTGAACTCGAATCCAAACGCCGGTGATGTCCAGAAAGTGGCATTTCATAGCTTGTTAACACCACTCTTACGCAACGTGTGACCCCAGGCACGTTGCGCTGCGGGATGGAAACACGATGTAGGGAACGTGCCTCTGCTTCCCGCGCTCGCCGTCGCGCTGCCGTTGCTGCTCGCCGCGCAGACGATCGAGGAACAGGAATGGCATCTCGACGCGCTCGACGTCTACTCGGCGCAGGATCAGGCGCGCGGTGACGGCGTGATCGTCGCGGTCATCGACTCCGGTGTGGACGCCAAGCACCCCGACCTCACCGGCCAGGTGTTACCCGGAACCGGCTTCGGCAGCTCCAAGGGCACCGACGGCACGACCGACACCGACGGCCACGGCACCGGGATGGCCGGGATCATCGCGGCGACCGGTCACCACGGTGGCGCGCTCGGCATCGCGCCCGGCGCCAAGATCCTCCCGATCGCGAGCGCCGAGAAGGAGCAGTTCTCGCTCGACGTCGTCGCGGAGAGCATCAGGTGGGCGGCCGACCACGGCGCGAAGGTCGTCAACATGTCGCTGGGCTTCTCCAGTTCGATGACGCCGAGCCTGGTCAAGGCCGTGAACTACGCGATCGAGAAGGACGTCGTCCTCGTCGCCGCCACCGGCAACGAGGGCAAGGAGGTCTCCGCACCGGCCAACATCGGTGGCGTGATCGCGGTCGCGGGCACCAACCGCGAGGGCAAGCCGTGGAAGGCGTCCAACGTCGGCGCGGACACGGTGCTCGCGGCACCCGCGGAAGGCATCGTCACGGCGGCACCGACCAGCGTCTACGCCAGCGGCTACGCCGAGATGGACGGCACGAGCGCGGCGTCGGCGATCGTGTCCGGAGTCGCCGCGCTGGTGCGCGCGAAGCACCCGGAGATGCCCGCCAAGGACGTCGTCAACGTGCTGATCAAGACCGCGAAGGACATGGCGGAACCCGGCCGCGACGCCACGACCGGGTTCGGCATGGTCAACCCGATGGGCGCGCTGACCGCCCAGTTGCCGCCGGTGGAACGCAACCCGCTGATGCCGGCGGCGAAACCCTCGACCGCGCAACCGACTCCGACGCTCGCCGCGCAACGTCCCGCGCGGCCGGCCGAGCAGATCGAGGACCGGCTGCCGTTCGTCGCCGGTGTCGCGGGCGGCACCGCGCTGATGACGGGACTTCTGATCGCCCTGCCCGCCATCAGGTCACGCAGGCCGCGTGAGGTCAGTGCGCGTGATACTCCACCGACTCCTTGGTGAGCTGCATGAAGGCCTCCTCCAGCGAGCCGCGCTGAGGGCTGAGCTCGTGCAGCACGATCTGGTTCTCCGCAGCGATCTCACCGATCTGCTGCGCCGGAATCCCGTGCACCACAAGGGCTCCGTCGACGGCGTCCTCGGTGACCGTCCCGTGCGCCACGAGAATCTCGCGCAGCTTCACGGCGTGCGGCGAACGCACCCGGACGTGGTCCTGGGTGGCGTCGGCGATGAACTGCTCGGTGGTGGTCTGCGAGATCAGCTGACCCTTGCCGATGACGATGAGGTCCTGGGCGGTCTGCGCCATCTCCGAGAGCAGGTGGCTCGACACGAACACCGTGCGGCCCTCGTCCGCGAGCCGGTGCATGAACTGGCGGATCCAGAGGATGCCCTCCGGGTCGAGACCGTTGACCGGCTCGTCGAACAGCAGCACCTCGGGGTCGCCGAGCAACGCGCCCGCGATGCCGAGCCGCTGCGCCATGCCGAGCGAGAACCCGCCCGCCTTCTTGTGCGCGACCTCGGTGAGCCCGACGATCTCCAGCACCTCGTTGACGCGGCTGACCGGGATCTTGTTGGAGACGGCCATCCACTTCAGGTGCGACCGAGCGGAACGGTTGGGGTGCACCCACTTCGCGTCGAGCAGCGCGCCGACCTTGCGCAGCGGCTGCTTGAGCTCGGAGTAGTACTTCCCGTCGATCGTGACGTCCCCACTGGTGGGGGTGTCGAGGCCGAGGATCATCCGCATGGTGGTGGACTTGCCGGCACCGTTCGGTCCGAGAAAGCCCGTGACACGACCGGGTTTGACGGTGAACGACAGGTCGTCGACCGCCTTCGTCCTGCCGTAGTGCTTGCGCAACCGCACTGCCTGGATCATGACCTCTCCCGTTCGCTCGAAAGTGTGATCGGGACGCAGGCCATCCCCCCGATGGATGACCTGCGTCCCGCTCCCCCTCAGTGGTGGATCTTCTGGGAGGTCACGCGTCCCGCCGCTTGGCGACGATCAGTGCGACCACCAGCAGTGCGACCGCTACACCGGCGAAGTAGGCGAGCGATCCCCACTGGCTCAGCTTGAAGTCGATCCCGGCTCCCGGCTGCTCCGCGGGGTCGGCCCCACCGAGCTGCAGGAAGTGGTTGGCGTTCTGGAAGGGCAGCCACGCCTGGATCTTGACGCCGACCTTCGGGATGATCCCGATCAGGCCTTCGAGCAGCATGTTCCAGACCAGCAGGATGGCCACGGCACCGGCGGTCTGGCGGATGAGGATGCCGACCGCGATCGCGAGGACCGCGCCGATCCCGTACAGCAGGCCGACGCCCGCGACGTGCCGCCACTCGGCGCCGGTGTTGATCGCGAGGTCCGACGTGGGCGACATGACCTTCGCGATGCCCCACGAGCCGAACGCGATGATCTCGCCGAGGACACCGGCGATGAACGCGACCACGACGGTCTTCGCGACGAGCGCGGAGATCCGGTTCGGCACCGCGAGGAACGTGGCCCGGATCGTGCTGAAGCGGTACTCGGTGGTGACCGCGAGCGCCGACATGACCAGCACCACGGCGAGCGCGAGCTGGCTGCTGCCGAGCTGCGTCAGGCCGATGGACATGTGGCCGGTCTCGGTCGTGCCCGCGATGATCGCGGTGAGGCCGACGCCGAGGATCAGGGCGAGCGCGCTGCACCAGTACGGCGAGCGGGTCGAGAAGAGCTTGATTCTCTCAACTGCCAACAGGGTCATCAGACTCACTTCCCGATCTCTGCGTGGTACTCGACAGCATCGCCGGTCAGCTGCATGAACGCCTCTTCGAGCGAACCGCGCTGGGGGCTCAGCTCGTGCAGGACGACACCGTTGGCAGCGGCGATGTCACCGATCTGGTCACTGGTGGCACCCGATACGGACAATGCCCCGTCCGCGCCGTCACGAACCGTGAAGCCCTTGTCCACGAGCAACGGGCCGAGCTTGAACAACTGAGGACTGCGCACGAGGACCGAGTTGCCCGTTGCGCTGTCGATGAACTCCGCGGTGGTGCTCTGCGTGATCAGCTTCCCCTTGCCGATCACCACGAGCTCGCTGGCCGTGAGCGCCATCTCCGACAGCAGGTGGCTCGACACCAGGACCGTCCGGCCCTCGGCGGCGAGGTTCTGCATGAACGTGCGGATCCAGAGGATGCCCTCGGGGTCCAGCCCGTTGACGGGCTCGTCGAACAGCAGCACCCGCGGGTCACCGAGCAGTGCCGCGGCGATCCCCAGCCGCTGCGACATGCCGAGCGAGAACCCACCGGCGTTCTTGCCCGCGACCTGCGTGAGACCCACGGCGTCGAGGACTTCGCCGACACGCTTGTCGGGCAACCCGTTGGACTTGGCGAGCCACCTGAGGTGAGCCCGCGCAGACCGGTTGGGGTGCACCCACTTGGCGTCGAGCAGCGCACCCACCGTCCGCAGTGGACGGTTGAGTTCGGCGTAGGGCTTCCCGTCGATCAGCACGCGGCCTGCCGTCGGTCGGTCGAGCCCCAGGATCATCCGCATCGTGGTGGACTTGCCGGCGCCGTTCGGACCGAGGAACCCGGTCACCCGTCCAGGCTGGACGGTGAACGACAGGTCGTCGACCGCGACCGTCCTGCCGTATCTCTTGGTGAGGCCGATTGCCTCGATCATTGGCGTCCCCTCTCGGTGTTGGGACAACTGTCCTGCTCCGAGGGGGTCCGCCACATCGCCCAGCAGTCTGCGGTGGCGTCAACTTCAGTCGTGCTGTGCCCCTACCTCAGTCGTAGTTGAATGATCCCCATGGGTTACACGGAAGCTCCAGAAGGCTGGTGGCGCGAGTTCGTGCTGGCCAAGCCCGCCCGAACCGGCAAACTAGCCGTCACCCGCAAGGACGGCTCGCCGCACGTGGCACCGGTGTGGGTGGACCTGGACGGCCCGGACCTCGTCTTCCTGACCAACCGCGACACGATCAAGGGCAAGTCGATCCTGCGCGACGGCCGCGTGGCCGTGTGCTTCGACGACGAAACACCGCCGTTCAACTTCGTGACCATCACGGGCCGCGCACAGGTGGACGAGGACCCCGAACAGCTCAAGTACTGGGCCGGGCGCACCGCGGCCCGGTACATGGGCGACGACCAGGCCGATGCCTATGCCGAGCGCAACGGCGTGCCGGGCGAGATGGTCATCCGCGTGAAGATCGACAAGGTAGTGGCCAAGACCAACGTCTCGGACTAGTCGCCGACGGCGGGCTGGCCGCACCGCTCCGGACGTGGGGGCACTGGGTCGCGCACTCTTGGCTCAGGATCACGCGGGCTGGAGCGACTACCTGCGCTGTCCTCGTGCCGGCCAGGAGCGGCCGACCCGGAGCTCACGCGGCTGGACACGTTGCGCGGCCGCGGCCAGCAGCCAACCGTGTGAGCTCGTTCGTCCTGAACTGCTGGTCGCCGACGGCTGGCTCGCCGCACCGCTCCGGATGTCGGGCACTGCTACCTGCGCCGTCCCTCGTGCCGGCCAGGAGCAGACCGTCCGGAGTTCATGCGGTCCGGCACGTTGTGCGGCCGCAGCCAGCAGTTGACCACCCGCCGCGCCGGCTCGTTCTTCCCGAACTCCTAGTTGCCGACGGTGGCGAGCGGGTCCACGTCGTAGTTGCGCGCGTACCCGTTCTCCACCCCGACGAGCAGATCGACCACCTCGAAGTAGGTGTCCCAGAACGGCGTCTCCCGCAGCGCCTCCACAAGCAGCTGGTACGACGCGTGGTCGCGCGCCTCCCACATCCAGACGTCGGTCACCCTCGCGCCGTAGAACTCCGTGTCGTAGTAGCGAGAGCGCACGCCCTCCACGTCCTTCAGCGCCGGGAGGATCTCGGTCTCGAACGCCCGCATGCGTTCGGGCACCGACAGGGAGAGCCACTTCGGGGTGGTCTTGATCAGCATGAACGCAGTCACGTTGGCTTCGAAAGTCATGTCACAGACGCTAGAAACCAGCGGGCATTTCGTGCCACGCAACTTTGGCAAGCCAGGGTTGCGTACGGTGCAAACATGCCTGATCAGCTCGATCTGAACCTCCTCCGCGTGTTCGACGCCCTCCTGCAGGACGGCAGCGTCACCGCGGCGGCCGAGCGGTTGCACCTGTCGATCCCCGCCGCCACGAGCAGGGCACTCGCCCGGTTGCGGCGCGCTATGGAGGACCCGATCCTCGTGCGCGCCGGCCGAGGACTCGCGCCCACGCCGTTCGCGTTGCGGATCGCGCCGCGGGTGCGGTCGCTGCTGGACGAGGCGTCGGCGTTGGTCAACGACAAAGAGTTCGACGTGACCCAGCTCCGCCGCACGTTCACCGTCCGGGTCGGCGACGGGGTGGTGACGTCGCTGGTCAACGCGGTGGCCGACAAGGCGCCTCGCGTGGTGCTGCGGTTCGTGGCAGAGGGCGACGAGAGCGTCGAGGCGCTCCGAGACGGCTCGGTCGACCTGGACCTCGGCGCTGGTGCCGACGTGGACGCCGACATCAGGTCCGAGGTGCTGTTCATGGAGCGGATGGTCGGGGTCGTCCGCGCCGATCATCCGCTGAAGAAGCCCACGCTCAAGCAGCTCTGCAAGTTCCCGCACGTCAGCGTCTCGAGGAGAGGCCGCGCCCACGGCCCGTTGGACGCGGCGCTGCAAGCCCAAGGCCTGCAACGCCACGTCGGCGCGGTAGTCCCGTTCTACGCGGCCGCGGCAGCGTTGGTCGCGTCGACCGACTACATAGGACTGATCCCGCAGCGCCTGGCCGAAGAACACCACAAGGTGCTGCGCTGGTTCTCGATCGACGCGGATCTGCCGGAGGTCGAGGTGCGCATGCACTGGCACGCCCGCCTCGACGCCGACCCGGCACAGCGCTGGCTGCGGGACGTGGTCCGGGACCTGGCCTAAGCCGGGAAGAACCGCGAAAGCGCTTGCTCCGCACCGTCTTCCAAAACCGTCCCGGTAACCGAGTCAGCCGCTGCCTGCACGGTCGCAGGCGCCTGGCCCATCGCGATGCCGCAAGCAGCCCACCGCAGCATCTCGACGTCGTTGGACCCGTCGCCGATCGCGAGCGTGTCGTCCGCCGAGATTCCCAGCGACACTCTCAGCTCCTCCAGCGCCGCGCCCTTCGTGACATCAGCAGGTACCGCGGTCAGCCACGGTTCGGTGTGGTCGACGGTCCACGAAACGCCCGGCAGCTCCAGCTCCCGCACGGCGAACGCCAGCTCGGCCGGAGTGCGGTCGTGCCAGCGCATCACCAGCCGCGGTGTCGGCACGGCGGCGATCTCGTCGAACGTCGCATGGGCAGTCACGCCCCACAGGTCGTTCGGCAGGAACTGGCCGAGCGAGAGGCTGCCCACGCCGGTCCGCTCGACCGCGAACACCGAGCCTGGCAGCAACGCGGACAGCGTCTTGATCGTCGGGCCGGGCTCGAACGTCGTCCGCTTGGTGATCTCGTCACGGACCGGGTCCCACCACACCGCGCCGTTCGAGCACAGCGCGAACGACGACGGCAGCTGAGCGGCGATCGGCGTGGTGCCGATGAGGCTGCGGCCCGTGCACAGCACGATCTGAGCGCCATGATCAGCGGCACGCGCCACGGCAGCCTGAACAGCGGGCGAGATGTCGTTCGAGCCGACAGGCGTCAGGGTTCCGTCGATGTCCAGCGCGACCAGGCGCGGTCTCCAGTTCACGTGACGCCACCCTATGCGAAGGTTAGTGAATTGTGGTTCACTAACGACGTGGCACGGCCGAGAACCATCTCCGACGAGCGGATCCTGACGGCGACCGCGACGGTCATCGACCGGCGTGGGCCGGGGTTCACGGTCGCGGACGTGGCGGCGGAGGCAGGCGTGTCGGTCGGCGCGGTGGCGAAGCGGTTCGGGTCGAAGAGCGGACTGCTGCAGGCGTTGACGCGAGCCGGTACGGAAGAAGTCAGAAACCGGATGCGTGCGGCCGGCACGGTCAAAGACGCGCTCATGACCTGGTTCGACCGGCTCGCCGATCCGGCCACGGCCACGAACAACCTCGCGCAGCTGGGCGTGGATCTCATCGATCCCGAGCTGAGGGCGTTGCTCGCCCGGCACTACGCGGTGCTGGAGTCCGAGCTGGAGGTCCTGTGCGCGGCGGAGAACCTGCCGCCCAACGCCGCGAGAGTGCTGGCCGCGCTGGTCTACGGGATCGCGATGGACTGGTCGATCAGACCGCGAGGCGAGCTCTTGGCACGCATGGAGGAAGACATCGATCTGGTGCTGAAGGGGATGCGCTGATGGCAACCTGGGCCGAGTTCGCGGCCGAGCAGCCCGACCTGGCCGCGTTCGCGCAGGCCAGGTTCGCGGCGGACCGGCACGCGTTGGTCGCGACCCTGCGCAAGGACGGCTCGCCGCGGATCAGCGGCGTGGAGCCGGACTTCACGCGCGGCGAGCTGTGGATGGGCATGATGCTCGACTCGCTGAAGTCGCGCGACCTCCGGAGAGACCCGCGCTTTTCGTTGCACTGCAACACGACCACGGCCTCGATGACCGCGGCGGGTGACGCGAAGATCAGCGGGACGGCGCAGTTCTGGACCGACAAGGACGACTACCTCAAGGACCTCTACGACCGCACCGGGTGGATGCCCGAGGGCGGCGAGCTCGACCTCTTCCGGTGCGACGTCACCGAGGTCGTGTCGATCACCGTCGAGGGCGACGAGATGGTGGTCCTGTCCTGGCACGAAGGAAGGGGAATTCGGCGTGTCGCAAAGAAGTGAACCCGACCTGAGCGGGAAGGTCGCCGTGGTCACGGGCGCCACGCGAGGTGCGGGCCGGGCGATCGCGGTCGAACTGGGCGCGGCCGGTGCGACGGTGTTCGTGGCGGGACGCACGACGCGCACGCAGCAGTCCGAGGTCGGTCGTGCCGAGACGATCGAGGACACCGCGGACCTGGTCACCAAAGCCGGTGGCAAGGGAATCGCCGTCCGCTGCGACTTCACTGATCCGTCCGATGTGGACGATCTCGCCAAGAAGATCGACAAGCTCGACATCTTCGTCGACAACGCGTGGGGCGGCGAGAACCTCGTCGAGTGGGGCAAGTTCTGGGAGCACGACCTCGACCGGCAGCTCCACATGTGGCGAAACGGCGTGGAGACGCACCTCGTGGCGTTGCACAAACTCATGCCGATCCTCATCCGGTCCGATGACGGACTGGTCGTCGAGGTGACTGACGGCGAGGACGGCGAGGCGTACTTCGTGAACCTCACCTACGACGCGGTGAAGAACACCGTGCGGCGGTTCGGCGAGGTGCTCGCGAAGGACCTCAAGGACCACCCGAACGTGACCGCGCTCGCCGCCACGCCGGGGTTCCTGCGGTCCGAGCAGATGCTGGAGACCTTCGGCGTCACCGAGGAGAACTGGCGCGACGCCGTCGAGAAGGTGCCGGACTACGCGATCTCGGAGACCCCGCACTACCTCGGGCGCGGCATCGCACATCTCGCCGCGGACCCCGACCGCAAGAGGTTCGCCGGGCAGTGCCTGTCGTCGTGGAAGCTCAAGCGCGAGTACGGGTTCACCGACCTCGACGGCACGCAGCCCGACTGGGGCCGCTGGTGGGACGACGTGGTGAAGCCGAGGATCGCCGGCAGAACAGTGGAAACCGACCCGGCGGACTACCGCTAGGCGTCACCAGGGCGGACGAGGCCGGTCTCGTAGGCCAGCACCACGGCCTGCACCCGGTCTCGCAGCTCCAGCTTCGCGAGGATCCGTCCGACGTGCGTCTTCACCGTCGCCTCGGACAGGAAGAGCTTGCGGGCGATCTCCGTGTTGGACAGGCCCTTCGCGATGAGCACGAGCACCTCGCGCTCGCGTTCGGTCAGCACGTCCAACACCGTGGCGTCGCGCAGCTCACCGCCGCCGTCGCCGAGGAACCGCCCCAGCAGGCGCTTGGTCACCGACGGCGAGACCACCGCGTCGCCGGAGGCCACGGCCCGCAACGCCGACACGAGGTCGGACGGCGGGGTGTCCTTCAGCAGGAACCCGCTGGCGCCGTTTCGCAGGGCGGACAACGCGTACTCGTCCATGTCGAACGTGGTCATGACCAGCACCTTGGCCGTGTCGGCCTCGGTGATCCGCTTGGTCGCCTCCACGCCGTCCAGCACGGGCATGCGGACGTCCATCAGCACGACGTCGGGGCGCAGCTTGTCCGCCATCTGCACCGCGTCGAGCCCGTCCGCGGCCTCGCCGATGACGTCGATGTCCTCCTGCGCTCCCAGCACCATGCGGAAGCCCATGCGCATGAGTTCCTGGTCGTCGACCAGCAGCACCCGAATCACTCGATCACCCTATGCGGCTAGCGGGAAGCTCGCGCGCACGCGCCATCCCCCACCGGGGTTGGGGCCCGCCTCGAACTCGCCACCCAGCACCGCAGCCCTTTCTCTCATGCCGATCAGTCCGTTGCCGCCGGACACCTTGACCACGTCGTACGGTGTGCCGAAGCCGTTGTCGATCACCTCGAGCCGCAGTTCCTCCTGCGAGCGGGCGAGGCGCACCAACGCGGTGGAGCCCGCGCCGGCGTGCTTGATGGTGTTGGTCAGCGCTTCCTGCACGATCCGGTAGACGCTCAGGCCCACGCCGACGGGCAGGTCGTCCACGTCGCCGGTGATCTCCAGCCGGACCGGGACGCCGGCCGCGCGGGTGTTCTCGGCGAGCTCGACGACGCCGCTCGCGTCAGGTTGCGGGGCCCACTGCGTCTCGGCGTCCTCGCTGCGCAGCACGCCCAGCAGCCGCCGCATCTCGGTCAGCGCCTGGCGGCCGGTGTCCGCGATCGTGCGGACCGCGTTCTCCGCGACCTCCGGCTGTGACCTGATCGTGTACGCCGCGCCGTCCGCGTGGACGATCATGACGCTCACCGCGTGCGCGACCACGTCGTGCAGTTCACGGGCGATGCGGGACCGTTCCTCGCCGACCGCGATCTTGGCCTGCTGGTCGCGTTCGGTCTCGAGCAGCTTCAAACGTTGCTCCATCTCGCTCTGGTACGCGCGACGAGCCCCGATGAACTCGCCCATCGCCCAGCTGAAGCCGAAGATCACGAAGACCATGAACACGAGGAACACGGCCTGGATCTCGCCGACCTGGAAGATCGCCCAGAGCAGCGTGCCCGCGAGCAACCAGCCCGAGTAGATCAACGCTGACTTGCGGCCGATGTACGCGACGAGCGTGTACAGGGCGATGGCCAGCGCGAAGTCCGACATCCGCGCCGGTATGCCGCTCTCGCCGCCGTGGGTGAAGAGCTGCAGGAACGCGCCCGCGAGGATCAGGTAGCTAGTGCCGAGCGGGTGGTAGCGCCGGAACGGCAGCGGCCCGAGCATCAGCAGTGTGACGGCGAGGAACGCGGAGAACGACACCCCGCGGTCGGCAGCGCTGACCGCGAACCCCATGTCGAAGATCAGCAAGATTCCGGCGATCAGGGAGTCCCCGAACGCCGGGTGAGCCTTCATCCACAGGCTGAACCTCCGCACCGGACAAGGTTAGGTGCGGATCGAACCTTCGCGCGTCGCGCCACGGAATGACGCTGCGTACGACTTCGGTGTGAGTTATTGTGTCGAGGGGTTGATACAAAGGTCAAGGGGGCACGCATGCTGTACGACGCTCTGTGGGCCGCGGGCGTGGGGCTGGTCCTGCTGCTGGCGCTCTGGCCCACCCGGTCGACCGGCAAGCGGCTGCTGAAGAGCTGGCGTGTGAAGGATCCGACGTCCGCGCAGATCGAGGACGCGATCCGCTACCTGAAGCGGCGGCGGTTCCTCTACCCGTGGATCTTCGTGGGGCTCACGTTCGTGCCCCTCGGCAGCGGTCGTGGTGTCGGGTCGTTCGCGGCGATCGTGCTCGGCGGCACGCTGCTCGCCGAGCTGATCGCGACACAACTGCATCGCGAGGGGTCACAGAGGGTGGCGACGCTCACACCGCGCGGCCTGTTCGACATCGCCTCGCAGTACGTGCTGATGTCGTACGCCGCGATCGTGGTGATCGGGGTCGTCCTGCTGGTCGTCGAGATGAAGATCGGGCAGCTGCCCGCGCTCGTCGTGTCCGTCGGCGCGGTGGCACTGGTCACCTGGGCCGCCGTCGCCCGGCCTGCCGACGGTGACGAGCAGGTCGACCGGGCGCTGCGCACCCGAAGCGTGCACGTGTCGGCGGGACTCGGCGCGGCGCTGGTCGGTGCGCTGGTCGGCGGTGGGTTCGGTCTCTTCTGCGTCCTCGCGTGGGTAGCGATGGCCAACACGAACTACGTGTCCAAGAAGATCTTCTGGTGACTGCACCCAGAATCGTCGTAGACCTCGAGAACGGAGTCGCGCCCTGGCGCCAGGTTCGTGACCAGCTGGTGCGGTTGATCAGTGGTGGAGTGCTGCCGGTCGGGTCGCGGCTGCCGACGATCCGGCAGCTCGCCGCCGACCTGGGGCTCGCCATCGGGACGGTCGCGCGGGCGTACCGCGAGCTGGAGACCGAGGGCGTGCTCATGACAGGACGAAGGCAGGGCACCGTCGTGGCTGCCCTGCCTTCGCATGCACCGGACCCGCTCTCCGCCGCCGCGGCGGAGTTCGTCGCCGTAGCTCGGTCGCTCGGCGCCAGCGAGGGGGAGGCGCTGAACGCCGTGCGTGCCTCTTACGAGGCTGAGTAAGGCGACTCGATCTTGGGTGCGGGTCGCGGTTCGCCTACATGAGCGTGACGCTCTTCGTAGATCCGGTGTTCCTCGGCCATCTGGTCCGCGAGTTGCTGCTGCACCTGGCGATCCCGAATCCTGGACAGGATCGCCATGGTGACGCCGTGAGCCAGTGCCAGCAGCAGCAGCACCACGCCCAGCTTCACGACCACGTTCTTCACCGGGTCACCCGTCTCGATCTCGATGATCGAGACCAGTGCCAGGAGCCCGAGCACGACGAGGTGGAACAGGACGGCCGTCAGCTTCATCATGCCGCCGGCCTGGTCGTCGTCGTACGCCGCGCGCTTCAGGTATCCCTTGCCGCTGCGGTAGATCAGCTGGCCGTCAACGACGACCAGGACGATCCCCAGCACCAGGAACGTCACGTAGCTGTCACCCATGCGCTGTGGCTACCCGCGCACGCACGCGTACAAACCGTGGCACGATCAGTGCTCGTGACGGCGTTGCAGGGACAACAACTGGCCGGTCCGCTGTGCGCGGCGGTGGCCAATTTGTGTGTTGCCTTGCAACCTCAGGTTTCCCCGCGGACCGCCGCCGGGTTCCAGGAGGTGCTGCGGCGACTGCACGCCCCGCTGCAGGTCGCGGTGGCCGGCCGGATCAAGTCCGGCAAGTCGACGCTGGTCAACGCGTTGATCGGACGCCGGGTGGCGCCGACCGACGTCGGTGAGTGCACGCGGCTCGTGACGCGCTATCAGTACGGAACGGTCGACCGCATCGAAGTGGTGCTGCGGGACGGAAAGCGGCAGGTGCTGCCGTTCGACGCCAACGGCATGATCCCCGCTTCTCTTGGCGTGGACGGCGTTTCGCACATCGAGGCGTACCTGACGAACGCCGTTCTGCGCGACTTCACCGTCATCGACACCCCTGGCCTGGGGTCGCTGGACGCCGCGTCGGTCGCGCGCACCGAGGAACTGCTGGATCCCGTATCCCGCAACGCCGTGGCGGGTGCCGAGGCGGTTCTCTACGTCGTGACGCAGGGCGTGCGGGCGGACGATCACTCGACGCTGGCCGCGTTCACCGCCGCGACCGCTTCTCGCGAGGCCGGGCCCGTGAACGCCATCGCCGCGTTGAACAAGGTCGACGCCGTGGCCCCGGAAACCGTGGAGGGCTCCGACGGTGACGTGTGGCGAGCCGCGGAGATCCTGGCGTCGAAGCAGGCCGTTCTGCTCAAACCGCGGGTCGCCGACGTGCTGCCGGTGATCAGCCTGCTCGCCGAATCAGCGGAGACCGGCGAGTTCACCTCGGCCGACGCGGAGGCGTTGCGGCAGCTCGCGGCACTCGACGCGGACACCCGCACGATGATGCTGATGTCCGGAGACCTCTTCACGTCGTGGGAGTGCGACGTCCCGGCGGGCGTGCGGTCGCGGTTGCTGGAGAAGCTCGACCTGTACGGCATCGGCCGCGCGCTGACGGCACTGGACGCCGAACCGTCGCTGCCCGCCGGTGCGCTGAGGCGAGTGCTGTTCGACGCTTCCGGGTTCGCCGCGGTTCGCGGACGGCTCGAGTCGGTGTTCCGGGCGCGGGCCGACGGCATCAAGGCGGCGGCCGCGCTGGCGTCCGTCACGTCGCTGGCCTCGGGCGAACCCGGCGAACGGCAGCGCGTGCACGACGCGATCGAGGTGCTGCTGGCTCGTCCGGAAGCCCACCAGCTGCGGCTGCTGGAGGCGCTGACGCTGGTGGCGTCCGGCGCGGTCTCGCTGGCACCGGATCTGACGGAGGAAGTGCTGCGCGTCGGCAGCACCCCTGACGTGCCCGGTCAGCTGGGACTGAGGGGCCGACCGCTGCCGGAGCTGATCGCGTTCTCGCTGGAACGCGCTGGTTGGTGGCGCTCGTTCGCCTCCTTCGGCGCGACTCCGGCACAAGCCCGAGTGGCGCACGTCGTCCACAGGGCGTATTTCCTCATCTGGCAGCAACTACGTGCTGGGGGGCACCGATGAGCGTGAGTGGAACCGATCCCACCGGTCTGGCGTCGGACGACGGTGTGGAGACCATTGCCGACGAGCTGCTCGACCAGGCGCTGGCCGAACGCCGTGCGCTGGTCCAGCTGTGCCTGTACGCGCTGGACCGCGCCAGTGCTGGCGTGGTCGCGCGCATCGAGGAAGGCCTCTTGGCCATAGGAGTCGTGGCCGTCCGCGCCGACGGTGAACGCTTCGACCCGTCCCTGCACGAAGCCGGCGGCACCACGCCCACGGACGACAGCGCCCTGCAGGGCCTGGTCGCCGAGACCGAGGTACCCGGCTTCCGCGACCGCGGCCGCGTCCTGCGGGCTCCGATCGTGACGGTCTACACGGCCCGATGAGCACACTTCCGCAGACCGTCCGTCAGACGCGCGAACGCCTCACCTCTCTCGTGCGCGAACTGGACCCGTCCATGGCCGACTGGGTGTCTCGTCGCGCGACGCCGGAGGTCTCGTCGGTCGTGATCGTCGGCGAGACGAACCGCGGCAAGTCCTCCCTGGTCAACGCCCTGCTGGCCACTCCGGGTCTCTCCCCGGTCGACGCCGACGTGGCCACCTCCACGTACCTGGTGTTCCAGCACGGCTCGTCGTGGGCCTCCCGCGCCTGCTACCCGGGCCTGCTCGCCCCCGTGACGTTCCCGCTGCCCGCACTGATCAACTGGGTCTCCGCGGCCCACGAGCTGCCCGCCGGTGAGCTACCGCCGCGCTACGTCGAGGTCGACGCCCCGATCCCGTTGCTGGAACGCATGTCCGTTGTGGACACTCCCGGCGTCGGCGGCCTGGAGTCGGTGCACGGCGAACTGGCCCTGGAAGCCGTCACGTCCGCCACCGCGCTGGTCTTCGTCGTGGACGCCTCCTCGCCGTTCACCCGCGGCGAGCTGGACTTCCTCAAGCGCGTGGGCGACCGCGTCGAAACCGTCGTCTTCGCCCTGACCAAGACCGACCAGTACCGCGGCTGGCGCCAGGTGCTGGACGCGGACAAGGCCTTGCTGGCCGAGCACGCCCCGCGCTTCGCCGACGCCGTCTTCCACCCGGTGTCGTCGCGCATGTTCGAGATGGCCTCCCAGGCCCCGAACCCGGACGCCGCCGCCATGCTGCGCGAACGCTCCGGCATCGGCTCCCTGCAGACCTCGTTGCAGGAACTGGTGGCCGGTCGCGCCGGAATGCTGGCCGAAGCCAATGCCCTGCGCGCTCTCTCGACAGTCCTCGACGAGCTGGTGATCCGCCTCGAGCACGAGAAGCGCGCTCTGTCCGTCGGCGAAGACGAAGCTGCAGTGCTGCGCGCCCGCCGCGAGGAACTGCAGACCGAACGCCGCTCCTCGACCCGTGGCTGGCAGGTCCGCCTGCGAGGCGAGATCCAGCGCGCCCGCGTCGAGAACTCCCACGAGATCTCCCGCCAGATGCGAGACCTGCAGACCTGGTACCGCCAGGCCATCGACTCGGCCGACCGGACCGCGCTGGCGTCACTGCCCCAGCAGGTCGACACGGCACTGCAGGTCGTCTCGGGCCGCATCAACACGGCGCTGTCCGTCCGCCTGGCCCACGTGACCGACGCCGTCCTGACGACCCTGTTCAGCGCCGAGGAACTGACGCTGATCCGCGGCCAGTTCGCACGCGGCGAGCAACCCCCGGTCATCCTGCGCCCCAAGGAGAAGCGCCCACCCACGGCCGAGGACAAGCTCCTGGTGTTCATGGGCGTCTCCGGCGGTCTGGGCGCCGGCAAGCTGGCCGTCATGCCTCTGGCGGGCCTGGGCATCGCCGTCCTGAACCCGATCGTCCTCCCGGTGACCATCGTCCTGGGCCTCGGCGCGGGGTGGTGGATGGCCCGCACCCGCACGCACACCGCCGAAAAGCAGCACGTCAAGCAGTGGCTCTCCGACGCCATCGCCGACGCACGCTCCACAGTGGACCAACTGGCGGCCGAGCAGCTCATCGAGGCCGAGCAGGCGTTGTCCCTGGCGTTGGACGAGGCCCTGGCCAAGCGGATCGAGGCGATCGAGGCCGAACTGCGCGAGGTCGACAAGGCGCTGCGCATGGAGGCGGGGGAACGGGGCCGCGAACTGCAGTCCGTGACGCGTCAGCTGGCCGAGGTGGAGTCGGGGCGTGCGAAGTCCGAGGAACTGCTGGGACGAATTCGCTCCGTTCGCGACAGGGCCTGAAAGACCATCAACGAGCGGTCCGCACGCAGGTTACGGGTCACCGGTGAGATCGTTCAAACTTAATTGAGTGTTGCTCATTTTGCCTGTTCAGGGCGCTGTTGTCGGGGAAATTTAAGTGCGTGTGTCCGAACATGCACTGGTACAAAACATTTGAGGCGAATGCTAGTTCACCGCCTCGTCACGAATTGGGAATGCCGGTTCATTCGGCACTGATTCGCTTTTGAAGCATGAAGCTGCAGCGAGACCAGGTGGTGGCGGCGTCCCTCGTGGGCACCGTCGTCGTCGTGCTCGGGTTCGCGTCGGGCCTCGGGCGTGTCCCTCAGTCGCAGAACGCGGTCAGCCAGCCGAAACCACCGGCGACGTCGACGACGACGTCACCCGTGCAGACACATCAGCCGGCGAACAACGTGCCGCAGCCGGTGGCGCACAACCCCGCCCCGGTCGCTCATCAACCTGCGGGGCCGCACGTTCCGGCGCCTGAGCATCCACACCCGAGCACGCCTCCGACCACGACGAGGCCTCCGACCACGACGCCACCGACCACGCCGACTCCGCCCGGCAAGCCCTGTGACGCCGGCGCGATCACGAAGTTGCTGCGCTCGCTCGGGCTGCTGTCATCGCCCGACGACCTGCCGATCGTGTCCGAACTTCCGGACGGGACGAAGAAGGCCGAGCGACTGTCCCTCGTGACGCTGCCGCTGCTCGGCGATCCCCTGAAGCTGCTCGGCGATCCGGTCAAGCTGCTCGACGACCTGCTGGGCACGACGTGTTCGCTCGTCCTGGACGAGAAGACCGACGAGGTCACCGCGCTGCTGGGCACGCCATGAGCGAGGCGGCGAGGTCGTGGTTCCAGTTCGCGAGGGCGTTCGACTACCTCGGTACGACGCTCCTCATCGGCGGAATGGCTTTCCTCGCATTCCTCTGGCCGGATGGTGCGGAGAGCGGCCGAAGCAGGCGACTGATCGGGTTCGGCTGGATGTGCGGGTTCGCGGGCACGGTCGCGGGCCTCTGCCTCAACGCAGCCTGGGTCGCCGGGCGGCCGCCGTCCGCCGCGCTCGACCCGTCGGTGCTGGTGCCGCTGTTCGACTCCCCGTTCGGGCGGGTGTGGTTCGCCCGCGCGTTGCTCTGGCTGCTCGCGCTCGTCGTGGTCGCCGACCTGACCAGGCGAGGAGCGAGGGCCGCACGGTCGCTGCCGTGGCGCGTCGGTGCCGGGGCGGTGTCGCTGGGGTTGTTGCGCACCAACGGGATGACCGGCCACGTCCTCGACCTGCCCGGCTGGAGTCAGGCGGTCGTGTTCGCGCATCTGCTCGTGGTCTGCCTCTGGGTCGGAGGCCTGTTGGTGCTGCTGCTGGCGGTCCTGCCCGCCCGTGATCGGGACGTGCTGGCGGCGGTGCTGCCGCGGTACTCACGGCTCGCGGTCGGGTCCGTCGCGGTGCTCACGGCAATGGGGGCGCTGCTGGCGTGGCAGCTCGTCGGCTCGCTGGACGCGTTGCTGCACACCGGCTACGGGCGACTCCTGCTGGCCAAGCTCGTCCTGTTCGCCGTGCTGTTGGTCCTCGGATTCGCGAGCAAGACATGGGTGGACCGGCGGCTGCGCGTCGCCGCGACCACCCGGACGCTCGCGCTCTCGGTCGCCGCCGAGGCGGTTCTCGCCGTCGCCGTGCTCGGGGTGGCCGCCTTCCTCGTCACGACCAGTCCAGGTCGCTGATCCGCAATGGAAAGGAAGTCCTCAGTGGACAAGGGAAACCGATTCGCCGTTCTGGTGGCGGCACTCGGCATAGCAGGAACAGCGTTCTGCCTGAACCTGGTCGGCTCCGGCCAGGCGGCACCGGTCGGCGTCGATCTCGCCGCGCAGCAGGGCGAGACCGCGCAGACCGCTCAGCAGGCGACCAGCGTCGAGATCATGGGCTACGCGTTCCAGCCGGCCTCGCTGACGATCAACGTCGGCGACACGGTCACGTGGACGAACCACGACACCGCTCCCCACAACGTGGTCGTGACGGACGGGCCGGAGAAGTTCACCTCGCCCAACCTGCAGCAGGGGCAGACCTACACCTTCACGTTCACCAAGTCCGGCACGTACTCGTACTACTGCTCGATCCACCCGGACATGAAGGCATCGGTCACGGTCAACGGCAGCACGACGCCGCCCACCACCACACCGCCGACCACCACCCCACCCACCACGACGACGTCACCGACCACGACGCCGCCCACCAGTCACCCGACCACCCACCCCACGACCGCGCCGCCCACCGGCACGCCGGACTGCGTCAAGAAGGAAGCACTGGCGCCGTTCATCGCGCACGTGAAGTCCGCGCACTTGGAGACGTCGCTGCTGCAGCAGACACAGGACGCGCTCGCGTTCGACAACTACATCAAGGCGCACACCGTTCTCCTGGAACAGATGCTCGATCCGGTGCTCAGTTCGTCGCTCGACCGTGACGCGCTGGCGCCGTTCATCGCACACCTGAAGTCGGCCCACCTGGAGACGTCGCCGTTGCAGCAGGTGCAGGACGCGCTGGCGTTCGACAACTACGTCAAGGCGCACACCGTGCTGCTGGAACAGATGCTCGACCCCGTGTTCAACCAGGCGACCTGCTGATGAAGCGCGGCCTGGCCGGCGTTGTCCTGGCCGCGTTCGCCGTGCTGACCTTCGCCGTCAGCACGGCGGCCGCCGCCGAGACGCACCAGATCCCGATCGCGCGGTACGCCTACGTGCCGGCCACGATGACCGTGCGCGTGGGTGACGTCGTCACGTGGACGAACCAGGACGAGGCGGCGCACGACGTCGCGGGCGGCACGTTCCGCTCGCCGATGCTCGCCCAGGGGCAGTCGTGGAGCTTCACGTTGACCCAACCGGGCACTTTCGACTACGTCTGCTCAGTGCATCCGGACATGCAGGCGCAGATCGTCGTCCTCGCCCAGGAGACGACGGCGGCCCCGCCACCACCGGTGCCGCAGCCTGTCGTCCAGCAACCCGCGCAGACGACACCGGTCGCCACGTCAACACCCGAGACCACAGCACCGAGCACCACCCCGTCGGCCGTCGCGGCACCTCCCGCGTCGTCGCCGGTCCTGCCCCCGATGCTGCTCCTCGCAGGCCTGGTGGCCGCGGTCACGACGCTGTGCCTCCTGGCGATCGGCTCCCGTCCGGACCGCGCCTAGGTCATCGCGTGCACCGCCAGGGCGATCAGCGCAGGAGGCGCCACGACCAGCAGCCCGGCCAGGTACGACCAGCCGCGGTTGACGGTGGTCGCGCCGGCGAGGTGGGCCTCCAGCACCGGCCTCACCTCGCAGTCGCGGGTCCGTTCGCTGACGATCAGGCGGACACCGTCCGCGTCGACCAGTTCGACCATGCGGAGATCCCAGGAGCCGACGGGCATGCGAAACCGCCGGACCCGCACGAGTCGCCGCAGGTCGACAGTTCGCGCCCCGCTCACCGTTGCGCCCGTCAGGTGCTCGTCGGTCAGCCGGAGTGCACCGCCCTTCGCCAGCAACGGCACGTTGAACAGGATGTTCGCGGAACAGAAGACCAGGAAGATGCCGGCGACCGTGTGCTGGAGCCCAGCCACCACGGCCAGTGCGGCACATGCCACGAGGGTGGTCGTGAGAGCGATCCGAGCACGTCTGCGCGCAGTGGACGGCGGCGTCATGCGAACCCCCAGTTCGATGTCGCCACTCAGACGCTCGAACTCACCGCGTTCGTTGCGGCGCGAATGGCTCCTTCCGCGCTGCCCTCGACGCCGCCGTCGACCAGAGCGAGATCGACCTCCGAGCGGGTCACACGGTTGGCGGGGGAACCGAACCGGCATAACGTGGGTCATACCGGTACATGAGCGGTAGGAGGTGTGTCCCCGGTGTACATCGACGAGAACGGTGCGGCCGACGCCGAGCTGAAGGTCACCGTCGAGGATGAGGAGTACACCGCCGACGTCACCTTCGACCTCGACCACGACGGCGTGAACGACTCCGCCGTCGTCGAGACCGATGACGGTGGTCATCTCGCGTTCACCGACACGAACGGCGACGGCGACGCCGATCTGATGAGCACGTTCGACAAGGACGGCAATCTCCTGAGCCAGGCTCGGTTCGAGGAGAATTCCGGCGAGTGGGTCGCCGTCGACCCGAACGACTCAACGCAACAAAAGACGAATTCCGCGCCTCAGCAGACGATTGTCGTGGACACCGACGAAGGCGATCGAAAGGTCGGCCAGGCGACTGAGGACACCGACGGCGACGGCAAGGCCGACACCGCCGTCGTGCGCGACGACGACGGGGACACCTGGCTGTTCACCGACAAGAACGGCGACGGACGGGCCGACGTGGCGACCGAGATCACACGATCGGGCGAGGTCACGATGTCGGAACACCGCGGTGACGACTGGGTCGAGGTCGAGCACGGGCACATCGAGGCCGACGGCCGGTACGTGACCGACTCCAAGAGCGGCATTCTGGACGACTCGGACGACTGGCTCGAGGAAGAACGGTTCGACGGGGTCGTCCGAATCGATTCCACCACCGGGCAGTGGATCAGCCCGAACTGACATCCGACTGAAACGCAGGTCACAGGCCCCGGTGTGGTGAGAACCGCACCGGGGCCTCTTGTGTTTTTCCCACCTCAAGCGCGCCTTAACGCCGTCCGAGTGCTGAATCGATTCCAGAATCGGTTTTGTGAGGGAACCGACAGGCTGGGGGTGCTTTACCTGCCATTCACCGGGCTAACCTCGATCCATCCCCTTCCACGCACGCCCGGCCCCACCGGGCGTCTGGAGCTATTCCTGAGGACGACGAAGTCCCCACACCGGACGACCCACGCGTCCTCGGGCAGCCGAGGCGTTCAGTCAGGAGACGAGACGAGATGACGGCAGTGACCATTCCCGGTCTCGAACACGCACCTACCAACCACGCGCGCTTGCTCGCATGGGTTCAGGAAGTCGCAGAGCTGACCTGCCCCGATGAGGTTGTTTGGGCGGACGGGTCCCAGGGCGAATGGGACCGTCTCACGCAGAAGCTCGTCGACGCCGGCACGTTCGTTCCGCTGAAGAAGAAGCAGAACTCCTTCTGGGCTGCCTCGGACCCGACCGACGTCGCGCGCGTCGAGGAGCAGACCTACATCTGCTCCGTGCGCGAGGAGGACTCGGGCGCCACGAACAACTGGATGGACCCTTCCGAGATGAAGGCCATCATGACCGAGCTCTACCGGGGCTGCATGCGTGGCCGCACGATGTACGTGATCCCGTTCTGCATGGGCCCGCTCGACGCGGAGAAGCCGATGCTGGGCGTCGAGATCACGGACTCGGAGTACGTCGTCGTCTCGATGCACATCATGACCCGCATGGGCAGCAAGGCTCTCGCCGTCTTCGGTGAGGACGCGGACTTCGTCCCCGCGCTGCACTCGCTCGGCGCACCGCTCGAGCCCGGCCAGCAGGACGTGCAGTGGCCGTGCAACGACACCAAGTACATCTCGCACTTCCCGGAGACCCGCGAGATCTGGAGCTTCGGCTCCGGCTACGGCGGCAACGCCCTGCTCGGCAAGAAGTGCTACTCCCTGCGCATCGCGAGCGTCATGGCGCGCGACGAGGGCTGGCTCGCCGAGCACATGCTGATCCTCAAGCTCACCTCGCCGGAGAACAAGGCGTACTACATCGCCGCCGCGTTCCCGTCGGCCTGTGGCAAGACGAACCTCGCCATGCTCGAGCCGACCATCCCCGGCTGGAAGGTCGAGACGCTCGGCGACGACATCGCCTGGATGCGCTTCGGTGAGGACGGCCGCCTCTACGCGGTGAACCCGGAGAACGGCTTCTTCGGCGTCGCGCCCGGCACGGACTACCACACCAACCCGAACGCGATGCGCACCATCGCCAAGGGCAACTCGCTGTTCACGAACGTCGCGCTGACCGACGACGGCGACATCTGGTGGGAGGGCATGGGCGAGCCCCCGGCCCACCTCACCTCGTGGAAGCACCAGGACTGGACGCCCGACAGCGAGGAGCTGTCGTCGCACCCGAACTCGCGCTACTGCACGCCGATCGAGCAGTGCGACATCAAGGCGCCGGAGTGGGAGGACCCCAACGGCGTCCCGATCTCGGCGATCTTCTTCGGCGGCCGCCGCGCCACGACCATCCCGCTGGTGACCGAGTCCCGCGACTGGGAGCACGGCACCTACATGGGCGCCACGCTCTCGTCCGAGACGACGGCCGCCGCGGTCGGCAAGACCGGAGTCGTGCGCCGCGACCCGATGGCGATGCTGCCGTTCATCGGCTACAACGCCGGTGACTACTTCCAGCACTGGGTCGACCTCGGCAAGCGCGCCGACGCCGACAAGCTGCCGAAGATCTTCTACGTCAACTGGTTCCGCCGCGGCGAGGACAAGCGCTTCCTGTGGCCGGGATTCGGCGAGAACTCGCGCGTGCTGAAGTGGGCCATCGAGCGCATCGAGGGCAAGGCCGCCGCGCAGGAGACCCCGATCGGCTACGTGCCGACCGCGGACGACCTGGACCTCGAGGGCCTGGACGCGTCGCGTGAGGACATCGAGGCCTCGCTCGAGTTCAACGCCGACGAGTGGCGTGCCGAGATCCCGCTGGTCGAGGAGTGGTTCGCGAAGATCGGCGAGAAGGTTCCGACCACGCTGCGCGACCAGCTGGCGGCCCTGAAGCAGCGCCTCGGCTGACTCTTCTGAGGTGTTTGGTGACCCACCGGTCAACGGCGACCGGTGGGTCACCTTTTTGAGGTACTACTAGTGGTGTGACGCAGGACGACTTCCTCGGCGGACTCCACTACGACCGCACGAAGCGCGATGTCGAGGTCGGTCCCACGACGGGCATCGTGCGCTACTACCCGGTGCCGCCCGCCCCGCCTGCCCGCACGCGGTGGTGGCGCTACACGCTCGTGTTCGTCCTCGGTTTAGCCATCGGTACCGCCGCCGGTGTGGTCCTGTGCAGCAATTTTCTCTGAGTCAGTGCAGCTCACCGTCCATTTGAGACGAAGTTGTCCACAGGTGTGGACGGCTCTGTGCACATGTTGTGGATAGCTGTGGACAGCCCTGGGGACTGCTCCGGCACTTCTCCACAACTTCCGAAAATGGTCTTGACACAGGAATGAACCTGCCTCACTCCGGGAACGTCTTACTTGTGTGACGGCGATCACCAAGATCGTCAACGGAGGAGAGGGAGGTGTGCCGTGGGGATCGCAGGAATCGCGATGCTGGTGCTGTCCCTGGCCGCCGTGCTGATGGTCGTGATCGCCGGATCAGTTCGGGAGCGGGTTGTCGCGGATGCCGAGGAGCGTGCCGTTGAAGGCCTTGGGAGCCTCGGCGTAGCAGATGGCGTAAGTCCAACCCTCTGACCAACCCTGGGATCCGGGCATGCGCCACGCCGGGAACACGTCCGTGCGCTTGTCCGAACCCAGGTAGTCGTGCACGGCCTTGGTGCACTTGTCCTTGGCGAGGGCGCTCATCTGGTCCTTGGACGGCGTGGGGTCCTGGTACTTGCCCAGCGACACGATGCCACCCGGCACGGCCTCGGCCATGTGCGCGCCGTTGCACGCCGTCGGCTTCACGTCCGGGTCCTTCGACGGCGAACCGCCGAGGCAGATCTGGTAGGTGTTGAAGCTCGCGCCCTTGAGCGCGTCCTTCAACGAACCCTTGCGGGGCAGCGCTTTTCCGTCGGGGGTGAGCTCGACGACGGTGCACAGCCGCCAGCGCTCGTTCTTCTTCCAGCTCGCCTCGTTCGGCCAGAACGCCCACACCTGCAGGCGGGTCGCACCGGCGTCCGCGCTGCCCAGGTGGTCGTTGATCGCGGCGTAGCACGGCGGCAAGGCGGTCTTGCGCAGCGCCTGCGTGTCCGGGTAGCCCGACGGGAGCCCGCTCATCTCTCCGACGTTCATGACCTCGGCGTCGTGGCTCGCGGAGCAGTCGACCGGCTTGAGCTCCGAGGAGTTCATGCACTGCCCGGCCTTGGGCAGCGTCGGCGCGTCCGCGGCGGCGGTGGACGGCATCGGACCGGGAACGGCCTGACCTCCGACCTGGATGGCGCAGCTGCTCAGAGCAAACGCGCTCAGGATGATTGCCACCGCCAGCCGCACACGAGTCACACCACAGAGACTAGGGCCTTGACCTGATCGGCGATGTCCCGACGCTGTTTTTCGAACGCTGCGTCCGTCAGCGCGGCCGGGTCCGCCGGCTGGCCGAGCACCGGCGTGTGGAGGTGTCCACCGAGGACATTCGTTGCGCCGTAACCGATTCGCACGCGGTTGGCCCGGTACATGCTCTCGTTCGAGAGGTAGTTCCCGCCACCACCAACGGCCGCGACACGGCCCGGCGTCGGGTCATCGGTGCGGCAGTCCTGCTGCGAGCCGACGACGATCCACTCGCAGAAGCTCCGGTTCAGCACCACGGGGAACGGCCCGGTGCCCGCGTCGATCATCTTCTGGAATGGCAGCGACGTCTCGATGAACTCGGTGGACGGCTGCGGCCAGCCACCGGCATCGGGGACGCTGCCGTACGAGCCGACGTTGTTGTTGTCAGCCGATCCGCCACGCCAGCGCGCCGCCCACCGCTCGATGTCGAACTTTCCGGGCCGTCCCTGGCTGATCGTCACGAACGCGTCGGGCTTCTGCTCCAGCGCGGATCCGTAGAACTGCTCGACGATCCCCTCGTCGAACCCGCCCCACAGCACCGGAAGAACGGCGGCCTGCAGCACGACCTTGCCCTGAGGCGTGGTGATCTCGCGGCCGTCGAGCTGCAGTGCCGCCGCACCTGCCGGGTTGGCGCGCCGCACGTTGGTTCCGGTGAGCTGGAACGGGTCGAAGCCGGTCACCGCGATCTTGCGCACGCCGGGCTTCGACGGAAACGCCGAGTCGCTCAAGCCGCGCGAGGCCCAGTCGAACTGCTGGATCAGCTTCGCCCGGTCGTGCACCGACAACGCGAACCGCGGCTTCCACTGGCGCAACGCCGTGGAGAGCTGCAGACGGGCCCAGTAGAGCGGACGGTCGTCGTAAGCGTCGTGTGCCAACGGTTTGGTGCTCTGCGCACGGGCCACCGCGGCCTTCCACAGCGCGTTGCCTTCGCGTTCCACGAACTGCTGCGCCTGCTTCGGCACGACCTGGCGGCAGAGCTTCGAGGTGAACTCGGTGACGCGGCCGTCGAACCCGGCGAGCTTCACGAGCGCGGGACCGACGGCGGGACCACCGGCCACGAGTGTGTCGTCGAGCCGCTGTTCCTCGACGGTCAGCCCGGTGGAGGGGTCGTAGCAGGGGGCGTCCTGGGCGTGGGCGATGCCCGGCACGACCGCGAGGCCTGCCGCGATGACGAGTCCGGCGATGATTTTCACGCCGTCCATCTCAACGGAAGAGGGCCACCCGTCGAAACCGACGGGTGGCCCCTACCGTTAACTGCTGCGTCTCAGTGGGCAGCCACCGGCTTCACCCGAGGGTTGTCCTCGTCGACGTGGTAGTCGGACGGGTCGGTCTGGTCCGTGCCGTTGAAGACCTTGGCCCGCTTGGCGATCAGCGTG
The DNA here is from genome assembly GCF_040629405.1 of Lentzea sp. NPDC005914. Lineage (NCBI taxonomy): Bacteria > Bacillati > Actinomycetota > Actinomycetes > Pseudonocardiales > Pseudonocardiaceae > Lentzea > Lentzea sp. NPDC005914. The sequence continues at coordinate 70,662 of NZ_JBEXVQ010000002.1, forward strand.
ACGATCACCGCGACCAGCAGGTTGACCACCAGCGCGACGATGCCGACGTAGATCGTCATGGCCGAGTTGCCGAACGGGTGCCAGCCGAGCAGCGAGACCTTGCTGAGCGGCAGCGCCGAGCCGGCGAAGTGCGCCTTGCCGACGGCGGGGTTGCCGATGTTGTAGAGCAGCCACATGCCGTAGCCCATGCCCGCGATCCAGCCGCCGACCAGGCCCCACACGTGGAACCAACGCGTGTACAGCGCGATCGCGACCGCCGGCAGCGTCTGCAGGATCATGACGCCACCGATGAGCTGCAGGTCGATGGAGAACTGCGGGTCGACGAACACGATGAACGCCACCGCGCCGAACTTCACTACCAGCGAGGCGAGCTTGGCCTGCTTGGCTTCCTCCGCCGGGGTGGCGTGCTTCTTGATGTACTCCTTGTAGACGTTGCGCGTCCACAGGTTCGCCGCCGCGATCGACATGATCGCCGCCGGCACCAGCGCGCCGATGCCGATGGCCGCGAACGCGATGCCCGCGAACCAGCTCGGGAAGTTGTGCCCGAACAGCTCCGGCACGATCGTGTTCGTGTCGGGACGGCCGGTCGCCTGGTTGACGATCGGCTTGGTGCCCGCGCTGATCGCGACGTAGCCGAGCAGCGCCAGCAGGCCCAGCACCAGCGAGTACGCCGGCAGCGCGACCATGTTGCGCTTGATGACGTTGCGGCCGCGGCTGGCCAGGATGCCGGTCAGCGAGTGCGGGTAGATGAACAACGCGAGCGCGCTGCCCAGTGCCAGCGTGGCGTACTGCAGCTGGTTGTTGCTGTTGAGCAGGATGCCGTCGGTCTTGGCCGGCGTCGCGTCGAACTTGGCCTGCGCGTCGTTGAAGATCTCGCCCCAGCCGCCGAACTTCGACGGCAGGTAGACGATCGCCACGAGGATGACGATGTAGATCAGGATGTCCTTGACGAACGCGATCAGCGCCGGCGCCCGCAGACCCGACTGGTAGGTGTAGAGCGCGAGGATCACGAACGCGACGAACAGCGGCAGGTGGCCGAGGATGCCGGAACCGTTGAGGCCCATGCTCCGCAGCACCGCCTCGAGGCCCACCAGCTGCAGCGCGATGTACGGCATGGTCGCGACGATGCCGGTGATGGCGATCAGCAGCGCCAGCCAGTGCGAGCCGTAGCGGCCCTTCACGAAGTCCGCCGGCGTCACGTACCCGTGTACGCGGCTGACCGACCACATCCGCACCAGCGGCAGGAACACGATCGGGTACAGGATCACCGTGTACGGCAACGCGAAGAAGCCCGTGGCGCCCGCGCCGAACATCAGCGCCGGCACCGCCACGAACGTGTAGGCGGTGTAGAGGTCCCCGCCGACCAGGAACCACGTGATCCAACTGCCGAACTTGCGGCCGCCGAGGCCCCACTCGTCGAGGTGCTCGAGGGTGTCGCCCTTCTGCCACTTGGCCGCCACGAACCCCATGACCGTGACGAGCAGGAAGAGGACGCTGAAAACGATCAGCTCGGTCCACTGCATCAGTTCGCTCCCTCGTCCAGGTCCTCGACGCCGAGCTTGTCCGGCTTGCCGGTGACGACCGGCTCGTCCTTGGTCTTCACGTAGACCAGGCCGACGCACAGGACGCCGAGCGGTACGAACGCGAACTGGAACCAGTAGAAGAACGGCAGCCCGAAGAGTCGGGGCTCGTCCATGTTGAACCACGGCGTGATGAGCATGAGCAGCGGAAGTATCAGCAGCAGGTTCCAGTTGCTCCAGCGCAAGCCGGTCTTGTGATCCGACGGCATGGTGGCCCTCCGTGTACGCGGTGTTGCGCGGATGTTAGGCCTGATGAGACGTGCCGTCAGCTTTGAGATCGGAATCGTTGCACTCCGCTTAACGTTCCCTTTGGACTATTCGGCGTCCAGGCGGCCGACGAGGTCCTCTTCGGCGGCGTCGAAGTAGTCCCCGAGCTGGCTGACCGCCTCGAGAACCTCGCCGTTGTTCAACAATTCTACGATCCTGCGATTCCACGGGACGTACGTCTGGTAGAAGTCGTTGATCTCCTGCGCCACCCGGAAGGCGAGCATGAGCTCGGCGAACAGCCGGTCGGACTCGTCGCTGAGCCGAGTGCTGCCCACGAGCCCGACGATCCTGCGGTGGAACTGGATGTTCGCCTGGCCCGCTTTGGTCCAGTCGTTCTTCTCGGCCCTGGCGACGGCTTGGCGGACCGGCGTCCGCACGGCCTCGCGCTGCGCCTCGGTGACGTCGTTCCACAACCTCAGCGCGCCGCACTCGATCACGCGGCGGGCGGCGTAAAGGTCGCGCACGTCGTCACCGGTCGGCCTGCGGACGAACACCCCGCGGCTGTGCTCGTGCACCAGCAGCCGGTCGCGGGTGAGCAGCCTGAACGCCTCCCTGAGCGTGTTGCGGCTGACGCCCAGGGCGCCGCCGATGGCTTCCTCGCTCAGTCGCAGGCCCGGCGCGAGCTCGCCGTCGAGCACCCGTTCACGCAGCATGTCCGCGACCTTCTGCGCGGTGCTCGCGCGCTCCAGATCGGCCTTGCCCTGCGCCAGCGTCGACACCCACGTCTCGGTCACCTGCCAAGTCTATTTGCAGGATCGTTCGATTGCAGTATCGTCAAATCGTTCAACAATCCTACGATCCCACAAAACGGGCGTGTCGGAGGGGTGGCCATGGACCTGAACGCGGATCTCGGTGAGGGCTTCGGCCACTGGACGTTGGGCGACGACCGTGCCCTTCTGTCGGTCGTGACCAGCGCAAACGTCGCGTGCGGCTACCACGCCGGTGACGCTGACACGATGCGTGAGGTGTGTGCGCTCGCGGCCTCGGCCGGGGTGGCGGTGGGAGCGCACGTCGGATATCGGGACCTGGCGGGGTTCGGGCGCAGGTTCATCGACGTCGCGCCGGACACGCTGACCAACGAGGTGCTGGCACAACTGGGGGCGTTGGCGGCCTTCGCACGCGCGGCCGGCACGCGGATGTCGTACGTGAAGCCGCACGGGGCGCTCTACAACGCCCTGGTCCGTCACGAGGCCCAGGCGGACGCGGTCGTGGACGCGGTCCGCCTGTTCGATCCGGCTCTCGCGGTGCTCGGTCCACCCGGCGCCGTCTGGCTGAAGCGCGCCTCGGTGGCGGGACTGCGGGTGTGGCACGAAGCGTTCGCCGACCGCGCCTACACCTCCGCGGGAACGCTGGTCCCCCGCGGCGAACCCGGTGCGGTGCTGCGCGACCCGGCCGAGATCGCCGCGAGGTGCGTCCAGCTCGCGACCGAGGGCTGGGTCCGCAGCGTCAGCGGACGTCCGGTGCGCATCCAGGCGGACTCCATCTGCGTCCACGGCGACACTCCCAACGCCGTGGAGATCGCCAGAACCGTCCGCGCGGCCCTGGAGTCGGCGGGCGTCGCGGTCGGACGAGTGGAGTCGCCGCTGCGGCACACTCGCCAGGCGGTCTAACGGACGAGGGCCGCGGCTCCCACGAGTCCGGCCTCTCCGCCGAGCTGAGCCGCCCGGACCTCCAGCCCGGCCAGGTACGACAACCCGGCGTGCGTCTTCAACGTCCGCCGGACCGGCTCGAACAGCAGCTCTCCGGCCTGAGCCACCCCACCGCCGATGACCGCGAGGTCCAGGTCGCACACCGCGGCGGCACCGGCGATGGCCATCCCGACGGCCTGACCAGCCCGTTCGAACGCCTCCAGCGGAATCTCCTCCCCGGCCAGAGCCGCGGCGGCCAGCAGAGCGGCATCCGCGTCGTCAGGCGCCTGCCACCCGGCACGCCGGGCCCAGGCCACCATCCGCGGCCCACCGGCCACGGTCTCGACGCACCCGCGCCCACCACAGGTGCAGAGATCGCCGCCGGGTTCGACCACGACGTGACCGATGTGCCCGGCATTCCCGGTCCGCCCGCCGAACGGCCGCCCGTCGAGCACCAGCCCACCGCCGACCCCGGTCGACACGACCAGCCCGACCATGAACGTGCTGCCCTGCCCGGCCCCGCTCCGGTGCTCGCCCAACGCCATGCACACGCCGTCGCCGGCCAGCTCGACCGGTACGCCGGGGAACAACGACGACATCGCCGACCGCAGCGGGAAGGCCTGCCAGGACGGCACGTTGATCGGCGAAACCGTGCCGGCCAGTGAGTCCACCGGTCCGGCCGAGGCGATGCCGACGCCCAGCACCGCGGTGTCCTGCACCACCGACTTCACCACGGACACCACCGAGTCCCAGGGATCGACGGCAGGCGTGGGCACCCGCGACGACCGCACCACGAGGCCGGAGGGGTCCACCAGAGCAGCAGCGATCTTGGTGCCGCCGAAGTCCAGTGCCAGCACCAGATCAGTCACGGTGATCCATGCTAACCAGCGACTTCGAGGCGGATCACCGCAGTGGTCCTGACCAGTTCGCCGACGGCCACCCGGACGACCGCCGGCCACGAGCCGGGCTCGGCCCACACCGGCGCCGAGACCGTGAAGTCCAGCGCAAGACGGCCCTGACCAGGCACCACGCCGCCGACGCAGAACGGCCCGACCAGCTCCCACGACTCACGTGGCGACAACACCCGAGCCTGCACCGGCAGGTCGCCGTGCGCGCTGGAGGCCAGCACCACCCGAAGCGTCGCCGAAGAGCCGGGAGTCACCGACACCGCGGAGGGCGAAGAAGCCACCCACAGCACTTCGACGGGATCCTCGGAGTCCCATTCCGGCACGGTCAGCAACACGACGTCGTAGACCTCGAACGGCAGGCCCGCCAAGATCGCCCGCACCGGGTAGCAGCCGGGTGTTCGCGGTGCCTCCAGGCGCACCTCGGCCGTCACGTACCCACCGGCGGGCAACGACACCGGCAGCGAGTCCCAGGACGCGGACCACCCGTCGGGCAGCACCAACCGGACGACGCCCTCGAAGTCCGGACCGTCCGACATCGCGACCACCCGCAGCCGAGCCGGGCCGAGCACCTCCAGGCGCACGTTCGCGGCGAGACCGCCCAGCGGCGCGGACTCGTGCAGCCAGTACCGCGCGAATACCGGCGTGACAGCGGGCGACACCGGCCCGAGTGATGGTCCGGCCACCGACAACCGTGCGGCCACGGAGGGCAACGAGCCGGCCGAGGGCGACCGGGAGCCCAGCACGCCCACCAGCGAGGAAGGCCCGAGATGGTCGACCTCGTGCCACAACGTGAAGGTCGACGACCCGGCCATCTTCTCGCCGACTTCGCTGTGCCACACGGAAACCGGGCCGGTCAGCCGAGGAGCCTCCAGCGCGGGCCCGTCCACAGCGGCCAAAGACGCGATCGGGTCGTACGACAGGACGTAGTGAGTGGACGCGATCTCGTTGCCGAATCCGCGTTTCCACCCGTGGTCGACGGTGTCCTCGACCAACGCGTAAGTCCGCCAGCCGACGGCCGGAACGTCACGTGCCAGGAACGTCACCGCGGCGCCGTCGACCAACGTCGGCAAGGGTTCGCCGTCGAAAGCAGCGTGCACGTTCCGAGCAGCGGGCAAGTGCACGGACACAACATCGGTGCACGGCACGCTCGACGCGTTCCAGACGACCACCGAAGAGTCCACAGTGGACGTCAAGGCCGCCAACGACCGCGAGACGACGTCCGAGCGCAGGTCGAAAGCCTCCCGAGGATGCGCCGCGGCAGCCCGTGCCAGCGCAGCATCGGGGAACACCGCCCCGGTCAGCTGGGAAGCGTGCGACGCGAACACCGCGGCAGGTGAGTCGTCGAGCGGCGGAGGCGGCACCGGCACAGACCCGCGAACGTAGTAGTCACGCGGCAACGAGCAGATGATCCGCGGCCACGTGTAGCGCTTGCTCCAGTCGTGGTGGATCGCCGTCATCCAGGGCGAAGGCATGGATCGCGGTGGTCCGACCGGCAGCATCACGTGCTGCGAGGAGGCAGCGGACCGCGACGCCAGGAACCGCGAGTAGACCGCCCGTTCGGCCTCTCCCAACGACGAAGCCGCCAACGCGGGACCGGAAGGCAGCGACGAGAGCAACGGCGTCACACCGACCACATTGGACTCAGAACCGACGACCTCGACCCGTCCCTCGGAGATCAGCCGCAGCAGCAACGACCGATGCTGCGGAAACGTGTCCCAGTAGGGCTGCAGCAGCTCGATGGACGTCACCGCGAACCGATAGGCGGGATCGGTCAGAGCCAGGTCGAGATGCGCCCGCAGCACCGCGAACGGCGCGTCCGCGGCCACCTGCCCGACGAGGTGGACGGTCCACCCCGGCGAGCCCACGACCAGTGAGAACGTGCAGGAGTCCTCGCCGGCGGCAGACCGCACGACGGCCTGAGCAGGCACGACGGAGCCAGGGGAGTGCTCGGACACGTCGACCGCGACCTCGTACCCGAACGGCCCGGCAATCGCGGATCCACCGTGCCGCGGCGAGTGCAGGCCGGGCCCGGACACGTGCGCGTGCACCGGTCCGGCCAATGCGGGCGAGGTCACCCGCACCACCTGCAGCAGCGCAGTCCGAGGACCGACGAACAGCTCGGTGGACTCGGCGGAGATCACCGAACGATCGCACCATCGTTCACCACCGGGCGAAATACCCCGATGGTGGCGTTATCGCTTGAGCATGCGGGTCATACCGGCGGCCACGGTGGTGGCCAGGATCCAGCCCGTCACGATCAGCCCCGACGCGATCCACTGCGAGGCGCCCGGAGTCTGCCAGCGGTTCTTGTTGCCGAAGTCGACGATCGGCACCACCAGGTCGATCGTGTAGAGCCACGCGTTCCACGGCAGGTGGTCGTCGGCGTTGATCTCGACCAGCGGTCCCTTGAAGTGGAACCAGATGCTGCCCACGACCCATGCCGTGATCAGCCACCCCAGCGCGCGGGCGGGCCGGTACCCGTAACCGACCATCGAGCGCTGCAAGAAGCTCCACACCAGCACCAGCGGTCCGAAGAACCGCATGCCCTCGGAGACCGCCTTGTACCGCAGGCGTTGCTTCTCGATCAGCACGGTCGAGGCGTGCTCCTCGTTGCCGGCCGCGGTCAGCATCTCGGCGAACTGGTCGTACGGGCGGGGGTGGTAGCTGCGCCGCATGGCCTGCCGCAGCCAGCGCAGCCGTTGCTGGACCTGGGCGTCGTCGCGCAGGTCGATCGGGTAGGCCAGCGAGTCGTAGCGGAAGTCGTCGAGGTCGATGAAACCGGTGGCGTTCCAGAAGGTCTCGTTGTCGTCCAGCGACGTGCAGCGCGCCTGCCGCAACGTCACCAGGCCCTTCGGCGGCGACACGACGTTGAGCATCAGCTCCTGGACCTGCATGCCCATGCCGTTCAACGCGTGGCTGTCGAGCTTGTAGCCGAGCACCGCGCCGTTGAAGTTCGCCATGCGCCCGATCGTCGCGCGACGGCACCGCACGCCGCCGTGCGCGACGAACTCCTTCTCGCCGCGCGCGCAGATGAGGTCGCGGCCGATGGTGGCGCCACCGATGTCGAGCGACGGCTTCTCGCGCGGCTGGTGCCGGTACTTGCCGGGCTTGATCAGGCGGCTGCCGCGCAGGTCGAGGTTCGCGCCGACGGTGATGCCGCGCAGCTCCAGACCGCCGGCGATCTCCGACTCGCGCACGACGAAGTTGCTGCCGATCTGCGAGCGGTTGGTCAGCAGCGCGTCCGCGGCGGGATTGTCCACAGTGGCCCGTTCGATCGTGATGCTGCCGCGCACGTGCGTGTCGACCATGCGCAGCTGGCCCTTGATCCGGATACCGCGCCCGACGATGTCGCCACCGATCTCCGCGCCGTCGACGTGCAACGCCCGGCCCGAGCCGGTCGGGTCGGTGCCCACTGCGGGCGGCGACACGGCGTCGAGCACCGCGTCTGCCAGCGACAACGTGCCGCCGATGCGCGCGTTCACAGCACGGACCGTGCCCGCACTGGTGAAGCCGCGGTCCAGCTCCAGGTCACCGGACACGTCGACGCGGTCCAGGATCAACGTCACGGACGGGTCGGCGTGCGGATCGGTGGTCTCGTCGAGGGTGTCGCCGCGCGAGAGCATCGCGCCGCGCAACGACAGTGCCGAGCTGATCCGGGCGTTGGCCAGGAACACCACGCCGTGCGAGGTGAACGCGCCGAGGAAGTTGCCGCCGACCTGCATGCCGTTGCCGTTCAACGTGAAGCCGTCGGCGTTCTCCAGCACCGCGTTGCCGAGGTTGACGTTGCCGCCGATGCGCGCGCCCGCGAGCCGCACCTCGCCCTCGGTGTGGATGCCGAACGCGAGCAGCGCGCCCGCCACCGTCAGCCGGTCGCCGTGCAGGCACAGCGCGCCCGGCACGCTGAACCTGCTGTCCCGCAACAGAACCGAGCCCGCGATCTCGGCGTCGGTCAGGTCGACCAGGTCGGAGATGCGGCAGTTGAGCAGCGAGACGTCGTTGCTGCTGCTGAGATTGCGCGCTTCCAGGCCGGGCAGGTCGCAGTCGGTGAACGAGATCCCGGCCAGGTTCGCCTGCCGCAGGTCAGGCGCCGCCTCGAACTGGCAGCGCTCGAACTCCAGCACGTACGGCACCTCGACCGCGCGCAGGTCGAGCACATCGGTGACCACGCGGTCCACCACGCGGATGACGGGCGGGGTGCTCGGCCTGCGCCGCGGCAACCTCCACCCACCACCACCTGTGTTGTCGTTCTCCCCCATCAGCCCCCGCAGCACGTCCGCCGCGGAGACCCTCCCCCTCGCCACGCGGCTAGACCGGGTCGCTCGGACCGTGGTGCGTCGGGTCGAGCACGCGGGCCAGGAACTCGCGGGTGCGCTCCTCCTGCGGGTTGCCGATCACCTCGGCCGCCGGGCCCTCCTCGACGATGTAGCCGCCGTCCATGAAGATCACCTTGTCGGCGACCTCGCGGGCGAACTGCATCTCGTGCGTCACGACCAGCATCGTCATGCCCTCGTCGGCGAGCTGGCGCATCACGCCGAGCACGTCACCGACGAGCTCCGGGTCGAGTGCCGAGGTCGGCTCGTCGAATAGCATCACCTCGGGGTCCATCGACAGCGCACGGGCGATCGCCGCGCGCTGCTGCTGGCCACCGGAGAGCTGCGCCGGCATGGAGTTGGCCTTCTCGCTCAGACCCACGCGCTCCAGGTTGCGCAGCGCGATCTCCTGCGCCTCCTTCTCCCCGCGCTTGAGCACCTTGCGCTGCGCCACGGTGAGGTTGTTCAGCACGGTGAGGTGGGAGAACAGGTTGAACGACTGGAAGACCATGCCGATCTTCGTGCGGGCCCTGTCGATGTCGACGTCCGGATCGGTCAGCTCGGTGTCGTTGACGACGATCTTGCCGTCGTTCGGCTCCTCCAACAGGTTGACGCAGCGCAGCAACGTCGACTTGCCCGAACCGGACGGGCCGATGATGCAGACCACGTCACCGCGGTTGACGGTCAGGTCGATGCCCTTGAGCACGTCCAGCGTGCCGAACGACTTCTTCAGCCCGGTGATCTCGACGCAGATCTCGCTCATACGACGGACACCTTCTTCCCGCCGGTGCGGCGTTCCAGGTACCGCGACAGATAACCGAGCGGCAACGTGATGATCAGGTAGCAGAGGCCAGCGATGAGGATCGGCGTCAGGGACGGGCTGCGGCTCAGCGTCTCCCGGCCGAACTTCGTCAGCTCGTACTGCTCGCGGAACAGGCCGAGGATGTAGATGAGCGAGGAGTCCTTGGTCAGCAGGATCAGCTCGTTGGTCAGCGGCGGCAGGATGATCCGGAACGCCTGCGGGATCACGACCGTGATCATGGCGCGGCCCTGCGACATGCCCAGCGATCGGGCTGCCTCGACCTGACCCTTCGGCACCGCCTGGATGCCGGCGCGGATCGTCTCCGCCATGTAGGCGGCACCGACGCCGCCGAGCGCCAGCATGACCGTGGTCAGCGGCGGGAACTGCACCTGGAACGCGATCGGCACGCCGTAGTAGATGCCGATGAACACCAGCAGCGCGGGCACACCGCGGAAGAACTCGATGTAGACGGTCGCGATCCAGCGGTACGGGCCGACCGTCGACAGCTTCATCAGCGCGAGCACGAGGCCCAGCAGAAGTCCGAACCCGAAGCCGAGCGCGGTGTAGATGATGGTGTTCTTCAACGCGACGGTGATCACGTTGGGGAACATCGAGCTCGCGATGTTCACGTTGAAGAACGCGCGCTGGATCTGACCCCAGTCCGCCAGGAAGGCGACCAGGAGGATCACGACGACCAAGATGCCGTACTGCACGTAACGGATGTACTGCGCCCGCTGGCGCCTTGAGATTGCCATTGAGGCTCCTAGCGAGGAGTGGTGCGGACAAGCGGCGGGGCCGGCGCGACGTAGCGGCACCGGCCCCGGAGAAGCGACTACTTGGACGTCGGCTTCTTGCCGAACCACTTCTCGTAGATCTTGTCGTACTCGCCGTCGGACTTGGCCTTCTTGAGCACGTCGTTGACCTTCGTCAGCAGGGCGGTGTTGCCCTTCTTGACGCCGATGCCGTACTTCTCGTTCGTCGGGAACTCCGTGGTGACCTCGGTGTCCGGGAACTCCTTGACGTAGTCGTAGAGCACGCCGTTGTCGTTGATCACGGCGTCGACGGCGCCGGTGCGGACGGCGGTCTCCGACAGCGGGAGGTCCTCGAACTGCACGACGGTGTAGCCGTTGGCGGCCGCGTTGTCGTTCGCGTACTTCTCACCTGTGGTGTCCTGCTGGACGCCGAGCTTCTTGCCCTTGAGGTCCGCGAGGGTCTTCAGGTTCGAGCCCTTCTTGACCAGCAGCGCCTGCTCGGCGTCGAAGTACGGGTCGGAGAAGTCGATCGCCTGCTTGCGCTCGTCGGTGATCGTCATACCCGCGGCGGCCAGGTCGCACTGGTTCGCGTTGAACGACGTGCCCGACGTGATCGTCTCGAACGGCGTGTCGAAGATCGTCTGCTCGACGCCGAGGTCCTTGGCGATCAGGTTGACGAGGTCGACGTCGAAGCCGACCGTCTTGTCGCCCTCGCTGTACTGGAAGGGCTTGTAGGACAGGTGCGTGCAGGTGACGAGCTTGCCGCTCTGCACCAACGTGACGCCTGAGTTGCCCGAGCCCTGGTTCACGGGAGTCGCGCAGCCCGAAGCTGCCATCACGGCCAGCCCGACCACCGGGATCATGGCCATCAACTGCCTGGTTCGACGAGCCACTGCTCACTCCTCGTAACTGTTGCGGACGAGTGAACGGGATACTGCCACTCGGGTGACGTGCTGGACAGCACGTGCGTGTTACAGGCCACGTCAACGCAACAATTTTGTGTGACTTCGGCCTTCTGGGCGTAAATCGTTGCGCGAATTGGGCTAGATCACACAACGTATTGACGTATTGCACCCGATTGGTGACGACTTGCGACGTGCCTTGATCAGAATTTGATCACAGAAGGGTCCGTTCACCGGGAACGATCTGTCAACGGGCCCGCGACCAGCGCCGTCCAGCCGCGCTGAGGATGCGCGCGCGGCTTGAGGTGCCGGCGTTGATCATGGCGACAGTTGCACGCTCCCGACCACCGTGCGGGTACTACGTCAGCCCGTCGACCAAGATTCACTACGTCATCAACTGTGCGTACCAGGCGCAGTGGTTCACGCTCGACTTCGCTTTCAGCGGGTCTGCTGATCGCTGCATCCAGGGCAAGGACTGGTACACGGAGGGCCCGCCGAACGTCATCATCGGGGCGAGCGCGCCTCATGGCCGCTGCTAGGTAGTTGAGCTGAGATCTCTCGGCGGCGGCGGTTCATTCGTTTCGCACTGATTCGTCGACAGATCTCATCTCCGGTTGGCGTTGGCCGTGAATCAAGCCCGCGACCAGCGCCGTCCACCCCGTCTGGTGGGTCGCGCCGAGGCCCTCGCCCGTGTCGCCGTCGAAGTACTCGCTGAACGTGACGTGCCTGCGCCAAAGAGGTGACTCGGAGGCCTCGATGCGCTTGCCGTCGGACGGCCGGCGCCCGTCGTGGTCGGGCAGGAAGAGGCCGACGAGGCGGTCGCTCAGCTCGTCCGCGACCTGGCCTGCGGTGAGGTGACGACCGGAGTTCGTCGGCATCTCGATCTGGAACGCGCCGTCGTGGAACGCGCAGACCGTCCGCAGCGCCTCGACGAGCAGCGCGTTGGTGGGCAGCCAGACGGGGCCACGCCAGTTCGAGTTGCCGCCGAACATCGGCGTGTTCGACTCGCCGGGCTCGTAGCCCATCCGGTGCTCCTGGCCGGCGACGTTGACCTCGAGGCCCTCGCGGTGGGCGGCACTGAGGCTGCGGATCCCGTGCGGCGACAGGAACTCCTGCTCGTCGAGCATCCGGTGCAGCACGCGCCGCAGCTTGTGCTCGTCCAGCAACGACACGAACGCGCCGCGCTCGTAGTGGAACGTGATGAACTGCCGCAGCTCAGGGCGTCTTTTCAGCAGGTGTTCCAGTCGGCTCGTGAACCCGTGCAGTTCGCTGAGCACCCACGGTTCGAGGACGGCGCTCGCCAGGAGCGGGATCAGCCCGACCATCGACCGCACGCGCACCGGCTCGGACTCGACGTTGCCGTCCGGACGGCGCCGGGAGACCCGGTCGTAGCAGAAGCCGTCCTCGTCGTGCCAGATCCCGCCGCCGTGCGACCCGAAGTGCGTGAACGCCTCCGCGATCGACAGGAAGTGCTCGACGAACTTCGTGGCAACGTCCTCATAGGACTCGTCGTCGCGCGCCAGCTCCAGCGCGATCTGCATGAGGTGCAGGCTGTAGGCGGCCATCCACGACGTGGCGTCGGACTGCTCGAGCCGCCACTCGCCCAGCATCGGCTCGGACCTGTTGACCGGCCCGATGTTGTCCATGCCGAGGAACCCGCCCTCGAACAAGTAGCTGCCGTCGGCGTCCTTGCGGTTCACCCACCACGAGAAGTTGAGCAGTAGCTTGTGGAAGATCTTCGCGAGGAACTGCCGGTCCTTCTTGCCGTCCGCCCGGTACACCTGCAGCGCCGCCCACGCGTGCACCGGCGGGTTGACGTCGCCGAACTCCCACTCGTAGGCGGGAATCTGGCCGTTCGGGTGCATCATCCACTCACGGCAGAACAGCAGCAGCTGCTCCTTCGCGAACGCCGGATCCACCAGCGTGAACGGAATCGTGTGGAACGCGAGATCCCACGCCGCGAACCACGGGTACTCCCACTCGTCCGGCATGGAGATCACGTCGGCGACGTCGAGGTGCCGCCAGTGCACGTTGCGCGCCTCGGGAGTGCGTCTGCTCGACGGTGCTTCCGGCTTGGTCGGGTCACCGTCCAGCCAGTCGCGAGTCCGGAACCGGTAGTGCTGCTTCGTCCACATCAACCCGGCGAGCGCGCGCCGCAGCACGTGCTTCTCCTCCGCGGTCGTGTGCGGCGCGATGTCGTCGTGAAACTCGTCGGCCTCGCGTTTTCTTGCTGCCATGGTCTCTTCGAAGCTGGGCCCGAACGGGTCCAGATGCCCATCGCCACCGATCAGCCGCAGCCGGACCGTCACCGTCTCGCCCGGCTCCACGGGGTCGAACGAGTACCAGGCCGCGAACTTCGTGCCCGCCGCCCCCGCGTCGTCCGGCCCGACCACCTGACACGTGGACGTGCTCCCGTGCACCACGTAGTTGCAGATGCCGTCCTTCGTCCAGGGACTCGGGTTCCGCTCGGCCCCGAAGAGCGACATCTCGTTGCTCTCGTTGTCCGTCATGAGCATCGACGGCGAGTCGTCCAGATGCAGCGTGTACCGGCCGAGATTCCCGTGGTCAGCCGTGACCTTCCGCCCGGTGGTCGTGCTCGCCACCAGCTGGCACGGCCGCTGGTCCCGCCCCCACGCCCACGTGTTGCGGAACCACAGCTGCGGCAACAGATGCAGCGGCGCGTCCTCGGGCCCGTGGTTGGTCGCCTTGATCTCGACGCAGATGTCGTCCGTGTCGGCCTTCGCGTACGTCACCTGGACGTCGAAGAACCGGTTCTCGTTCAGCACCCCGGTGTCGGACAGTTCAGGCTCGCGGTTCTCCCTGCCGGCGTTGCGCGCCATCTCCCGGAGCAGCCCGTACGGGAACTCCTTCTGCGGATACCGGTAGACCACCTGCATCCACGAATGCGTAGGCGTCCCATCGGTAACCCACCAGTGCTCCTTGACGTCCTCGCCGTGGTTGCCCTCTTCGTTGGCGAGCCCGAAGTACCGCTCCTTGAGGATCGGATCCTTGCCGTTCCACAGGGCGACGGCGAAGTTGAGAAAGCCGTGCACATCGCAAATCCCCGCGATGCCGTCCTCACCCCACCGGTACGCGCGAGCACGGGCGTGGTCGAACGGAAACGAGGCCCACGCATCGCCCCCAGGCGAGTAGTCCTCGCGCACGGTGCCCCACTGGCGACCCGAGAGGTACGGCCCCCACAGGCGCCACGGCGAAGTCGGTGTCTCCGACTCCGCGAGACGCGCCCGTTCCGCTTGTTCGCCCATCCGCCCAGTGTGGGACACCAGGTCAGACGGCCGGTCGGGCCCACGTCTTGTCTGAGTCTTTCCTCACTAAAAGCGGGGTGGAGCGTGACCTGATCGGGGCATTTCGGTCGTGGTCGAACGAGCGCACCATTCGTGGATGACCGAGGACGAGGTCTTCGAGCGGGCGGTCGACACCGGGCTCCAGTTGCCCGAGGTCCAGAAGCCGATCAAGGCCGGGTCCCTGACCGAGGAAGCTCTGCGCAACGCCGCCCGTGTCGCGCGGCCCGAAGTGCTGGCCGCGGCTCGGCGCGAGCAGCGGCTCGCCCAGGAGCTGAGCCCGCCGTGGTCTCGCCGGGAGAGAAGACTCCGGATCGCTGGTGCGGCCGCGGTTCTGGTGCTGGGATGGGTCAGCCTCTTCGCCTCGTTGTACCTGCCATTCGGATGGTGGAAGTACCTGGTGGGGGCCGTGCTGGCGGTGTTGGGGACGATCGCGTCCCTAGTGCTGCGCCCTGGCTGGCACGTCACGTTCACCGTGCGTCCGCATGAGGCGAGGATCGCGTGGGAGCAGGCCCTCATCACGCAAGGCGTCCTGCCGCTCTTCCGAGCTGAGATCAACAGCTTGGAGACGATCCGCGCCACGGAGCTGTCGTCCACCGATTCGCGAGGGCTGTTCGGCGGCAGGCCGCTGGCCACTCATCAGCGGACACTCGCCGGCGAGCGGCTGGCGGGGCTGGTGAACTCGGTCAGCGGTGGCAGCTTCGCGCTCGCCGGTCCGCGAGGGTGTGGCAAGACGAACCTGCTCCGCGCGTTCTGCGCGGGCAGCTACGCGACGGCTGATCAACCCGCGGATCTCACGGTGTTCGCCGCGGCTCCGGTCGAGTACGTGCCCAGGGAGTTCCTGCTCCACCTCTACGCCGAGTGCTGCCGGATGGTGATCGCCAGGAAAGGTCCACTGGTCAAGACTGCCAAAGCTGGGCTCGAGAAGATCACCTACGTCCGGACGCACAGCCTCGAGCACAGCGGCAAGTTCGGCTTCAAGGGCGCCGAGTACGGCGCGAAGCAAGGCCTCAGCCTGGTCGGTCGAGCGCCGACCTACCCGGAGGTCGTCAACGACTTTCGCGAGTTCATCCGCCGTGCGGCGGAGTCGTTCGCCCCGAGCCGCGTGGTGATCGCGATCGACGAGATCGACCGGATCGGCACGGGAGAGTCCGCCCGGCGGTTCCTCAACGAGCTGAAGGCGATCTTCGACGTTCCTGGTTGCTTCTACCTCGTGTCGGTGTCCACCGAGGCCCAGCACGACTTCGAGCTGTCCGGGCTGGGGCTGCGCAGCGTGTTCGACAGCTCCTTCGACGAGATCGTCCGGGTCGAGTACCTCGACTTCGACCTCGCCAGGAAGCTGCTCGGACGGCTCGTGATCGGGTTGCCGGAGCAGTTCGCCGCTCTTGCCCACGTGTTCTCGGGAGGTCTCGCCCGGCAGTTGATCCGCGTGGCGCGTGACGTGCTCAGGCAGCCGGAGAACACAGCTCTGTGCGAAGTCGCGCGCAAACTCGCCGCCGACGAACTCGACCGCGTGTGCGAGACGACCGGCGATGCCTTGGTCGCCTTGGACGACCGTGAAGGCGTCACCGAGTTGCTGCGGGCCCTGATGGAACGGCGAACCGATCTCCAGGGCCTCTACGAGGGCGAATCGAAAGCCGTGTACGAGCTGCGTGATCTCGCGGCAGCGCGGATCCGCTTCCTCGAGGTAGTGCGCCAAGTCTTCGCGAGCGACCTGAACGAGGCGACCACCCGCGAGATCGACGAGCTCGCGAAAGCACGCCGCTACGTGGGGAGCAACCCCGTCACAGGCCTCGAACTGCTCGAGAAGTTCAGCTCTGCCTGGAGTGCGCGTCGAGCACCAGAGCAATCGCCTCGGTAACCCGAGTCGCATGGGCCAGGTGCAGCCACTCGTCAGGCACGTGGCAGTTGGAGTCCGGCCCGACCGCCCCGGTCACCACGAACTGCGCCTCCGGGTAAGCCTCGTGCAGCAGCCCCATGAACGGAATCGAGCCCCCGAGCGACACGGTCCGCCAAGGCGATCCGAAGACCTCCTTGCCCGCGTCGTCGAGCACAGCCGTCAGCCACGGCGCCAGCTCCGGCGCGTTCCAGCCGTCCGCGGCCTCGACGCGCGAGAGCTCCACGGTCGCGTTGTAGGGCACGTCGGCCGTCAGCCGCTCGCGCACAGCCTCCAGAGCGGCGGCCGAGGACGCCGTCGGGGGCAGGCGGAACGAGAGCACCAGGGAGGTGAAGGGGCGCAGCACGTTGCCCGCGTCGTCCGGCAGCGGCAGGCCGTCGGCGCCCGTGACCGAGAGCGTCGGGCGCCAGCCGGTGCCGATGGCCTGCTCCACCTCGTCGGACGACATGGGCTGCAGGTCGCCGACGCGCGGTACGGGGCCCCACTGCGCGTTCGGTGCGGCTTCCACGGCCTCGCGCAGTTCTGTCATGCGGTGGGTCGGGATGTCGACGTGCATCTCCGGGACCAGGATCTCGCCGGTCATGGAGTCCTCTAGGCGGTCCAGCAGCACTCGGGCGATGCGGAACGACGACGGCACCAGGCCGGACGCCATGCCCGAGTGCAGGCCGCCCTCCAGTACCCGCACGGTCATGGTGACCTGCACCAAGCCGCGCAGCGACGTGGTCAGCCACATGCGCTCGTAGTCCGAGCCGCCGGAGTCGAGGCAGACGACCAGCGACACCTGACCCAGGCGGTCCGACAAATGCGACAGGTACGCGGGCAGGTCGGGCGAACCCGACTCCTCGCCGGTCTCCAGAAGCACCACGCACCGCGAGTGCGAGCCGCCGGCTGCCCGTACGGCTTCGAGAGCGGCGATTGCGGCATAACCGGAGTAACCGTCATCCGCCGCGCCACGGCCGTAGAGACGTCCGTCACGCAGCACGGGGGTCCACGGACCGAGCCCTTCACCCCAGCCACCCACCGGGGGCTGCTTGTCCAGGTGTCCGTAAAGCAACACCGTGTCGTCGCCCGCGTTACCGAACGCGGGCACGTCGACCACCAGAAGCGGCGTGCGTCCCGCCAGTTGGACGACCTCCAGGACCACGTCCGGCAGCGAACGGGACTCGATCCACGAGCGCACGTGTGCGATCGCGGCGGCCAGTTCGCCGTGCTCTTCCCAGGCGGGGTCGAACGCGGGAGAGATCGCCGGCACGGCGACGAGCTGAGACAGGCTCGGGACGATCTCGCGGTCCCAAAGCGTCCGGACGGTGCTGGTCACAACTGAACGGTCCACCTCTCGATCCTGTCACGACTCCGCCTCTGCCCGCGTCCACAACCTTGTCCGTGGAGGCCCCTGACTAAGTTAACGATCGGTAACCGGGACAACGACGTCCGGTAATCGAACGGCCTAGTCGGAGGACAAAAGGTCGAACCTCCGACTGTTGTCGCTGATCAGAACGTTGGCTCGTGTGTTACGAAGTGGGACGGGTCTCACCAACACGGGTGAGGCCGTGTCAGGATGTGGTCGTAAGCCACCGTCACCGTCGACGGCTGCCTCCGGCCCCACAGGGTTGGCGGCGACCGCCGACGTCGCCGCACGAGGTCGTCACGAGCGATCAGGCGGTCGGAGAAGACAGAGGAGAAGGCGCATGTCGTCCCCTGAGCAATGGACGCACCCTGAGCCGGACGCAGCGCCGGCCGCCACTGCCGCAAAACCGACAGCGGAACAGGTGATCGCAGGCTTGCGAGCAACAGACGAGGGCGGCGCCGACCTGGTGCAGCTCCTCACCCCCGAGGGTGAGCGAGTGACGCACCCGGACTTCGACATCGACATCACGCCGGAGGAGCTGCGCGGCCTGTACCGCGACATGGTCCTGATCCGGCGGGTCGACCGCGAGGCCAACGCGTTGCAGCGCAAGGGCCAGCTCGGCATCTGGGTGCCGCTGCTCGGCCAGGAGGCGGCCCAGATCGGCGCCGGCCGCGCGATGCGCGAGACCGACATGGCCTTCCCGAGCTACCGCGAGCACGGCATCGCGTGGACCCGCGGGATCAACCCGACGGAGCTGCTCGGCATCTTCCGCGGCACCGACCAGGGCACGTGGGACCCGATGGAGAAGCGGTTCCACCCCTACACGATCGTCATCGGCAACCAGGTCCTCAACGCGGCCGGGTACGCGATGGGCCAGAAGTTCGACGGCAAGGTCGGCGACGACGAGGGAGAAGCCACCATGTGCTTCTTCGGCGACGGCGCTACCTCTCAGGGCGACGTGCACGAGGGCTTCGTGTGGGCCGCGGTCTACGACGCGCCGCTGGTCTTCTTCTGCCAGAACAACCAGTGGGCGATCTCCGAGCCCACCGAGCGCCAGTCGCGTCTGCCGCTGTACCAGCGCGCCCGCGGCTACGGCTTCCCCGGCATCCGGGTCGACGGCAACGACGTGCTCGCCACGCTGGCCGTCACGAAGTGGGCTCTGGACGAGTGCCGCCACGGCAACGGCCCGATCCTGATCGAGGCGTTCACGTACCGGATGGAC
This sequence comes from Lentzea sp. NPDC005914, assembly GCF_040629405.1. Lineage (NCBI taxonomy): Bacteria > Bacillati > Actinomycetota > Actinomycetes > Pseudonocardiales > Pseudonocardiaceae > Lentzea > Lentzea sp. NPDC005914. The sequence goes on from NZ_JBEXVQ010000002.1 coordinate 89,580, forward strand.
GCGCACACCACCTCCGACGACCCGACGCGCTACCGGCTGTCGGACGAGCTGGAGATGTGGAAGCTCAAGGACCCGATCGAGCGGGTCAAGGTCTACCTGGTCCGCCAGCAGTGGGCCGACCACGAGTTCTTCGAGGGCGTCGAGGCGGACGCCGACAAGCTGGGCGAGGAGCTGCGGGAGTTCTGCACGAACATGCCCGACCCGCCCGCGGAACGGATCTTCAGCAACGTCTACGCGGAGGGGAACCCCAACCTCGACGCGCAGCGCGATGAGTTCCTCGACTACGTCTCGGGTTTTGCTGGAGGTGAGCACTGATGGCTGCTCCGACGATGAATCGTTCGACCGCGGAGACTCCGGCGACCCCGGTGCAGACACTCACGATCTCGAAGGCGCTCAACATGGGTCTGCGGGCGGCCATGGAGGCCAACCCCAAGGTCATCATGATGGGCGAGGACATCGGCAAGCTCGGTGGCGTCTTCCGCATCACCGACGGCCTGCAGAAGGACTTCGGTGAGCAGCGCGTGCTCGACACGCCGCTCGCGGAGTCCGGCATCATCGGCACCGCCGTCGGCCTCGCGATCCGCGGCTACCGCCCGGTGTGCGAGATCCAGTTCGACGGCTTCATCTTCCCCGGCTTCGACCAGATCGTGTCGCAGGTCGCGAAGCTGCACTACCGCACGCAGGGCAAGATCAAGATGCCCATCGTGATCCGCGTGCCGTTCGGTGGCGGCATCGGTGCCGTCGAGCACCACTCGGAGTCGCCCGAGTCGTACTTCGCGCACACCGCCGGCCTCAAGGTCGTCTCGTGCTCGAACCCGGCCGACGCGTACTGGATGATCCAGCAGGCGATCGACTGCGACGACCCGGTGCTGTTCTTCGAGCCCAAGCGCCGCTACTACGAGAAGGGCGAGGTCGACACCACGGCCCAGCCCGGCAAGCTCTTCGAGTCGCGGGTGCTGCGTCAGGGCACGGACGCCACGTTGGTCGCGTACGGCCCGATGGTGCGCACCTCCATCGACGCTGCGAACGCGGCCGCTGAGGACGGCACGTCGCTCGAGGTCATCGACCTGCGCACGTTGTCGCCGCTGGACCTCGCGCCCGTGTTCGAGTCGGTGCGCCGCACCGGCCGGCTGGTCGTCGTGTCCGAGGCGCCGTCGGAGTCCTCGATCGCCAGCGAGATTGCAGCCAAGGTCCAGCAGGAGTGCTTCTACTCGTTGCAGGCACCGGTGCTGCGGGTGACCGGTTTCGACACCCCGTACCCGCCCTCGAAGCTCGAGGAGGAGTTCCTCCCCGACCTCGACCGGGTGCTGCACGCCGTCGACCGCTCTCTCGCCTGGTAAGGGGACAACCGGAAATGCCGCAGTACAAGCAATTCCCCTTGCCCGACACGGCAGAGGGGCTGACCGAGGCCGAGATCCTCACCTGGCACGTGAAGCCGGGTGACACCGTCACGGTCAACCAGATCATCGTCGAGATCGAGACGGCCAAGGCGGCCGTCGAGCTGCCGTGCCCGTGGGCCGGCGTCGTGACCGAGCTGCTCGCGGAGCCCGGCCAGACCGTCGAGGTCGGCGTCCCGATCATCACGATCGACACCGACCCCGGTGGCGCCGCCGCACCCGTCGCGCCTGCTCCCGTTGCGGCAGAGGCGAACGGCACCTCGTCCGGCAAGATCGGCGAGGAGATGCCGGGCGGGCGCATCGCGACGCTCGTCGGCTACGGCCCGAAGTCCGGTGCGGCCAAGCGTCGCGCGCGCAAGGACGCCCCGGCGGCGGCTCCGGCCGCTGTCGTCGCCCCGCCGGTTCCTGCGCCGGCTCCTGCTCCCGTTGCGGCGCCTGTTGTTCAGGCTCCGGTGGCTCCCGGTGGTTACGTGCCGCTGGCCAAGCCGCCGGTCCGCAAGCTGGCCAAGGACCTCGGCGTCGACCTGTACGCGCTCACGGGCTCCGGCCCTGACGGCGTGATCACGCGCGAGGACGTCGAAACCGCTGTCTCCGCTCCGACCGCCGCTCCTGTGCAGTCCTTTGTGGACAACGGCTCGCGCGAGCGCCGGGTGCCGATCAAGGGCGTCCGCAAGGCGACGGCGCAGGCCATGGTCGACAGCGCGTTCACCGCGCCGCACGTCACCGAGTTCCTGACGGTCGACGTGACGCCGATGATGGAGCTGCGCGCGAAGCTCAAGAACGCTCGCGAGTTCCAGGGCGTGAAGCTGACCCCGCTGGCGTTCTGCGCCAAGGCCGTCATCCTCGCGGCGCGCCGCACGCCGGACGTCAACGCGACGTGGGACGCCGCGGCGAACGAGATCGTCTACAAGGACTACGTCCACCTGGGCATCGCGGCCGCCACGCCGCGCGGCCTGGTGGTGCCGAAGGTCCGCGACGCCGACCGCATGTCCCTCAAGGAGCTCGCGGTCGCGTTGGACGAGCTCGCGACGGTCGCCCGTGACGGCAAGACGTCACCGGCCGACATGATGAACGGCACCATCACGATCACCAACGTCGGCGTCTTCGGCGTCGACACCGGCACGCCGATCCTCAACCCCGGCGAGTCCGCGATCCTCGCGCTGGGCGCGATCCGCGACATGCCGTGGGTGGTCGACGGCGAGATCAAGATCCGCAAGATCTGCCAGCTCGCGCTCTCGTTCGACCACCGCGTGGTCGACGGTCAGCAGGGCTCGCAGTTCCTCGCGGACGTCGGCGCTCTGCTGGCCGAGCCGGGCATCGCGATGACGTACTGAAAAAACGGTCGTGGGTGCTTTCCGCCGCTCTGGCAACGGAAAGCACCCACGACCTGTTTCGTCTTACGGCTTCTGCCGAACCGTGGACCTCACGGCCTCCAGGCGCAGGCCCTTGCCCGTGGTGCCGACGATGGCGCCGAAGCCGGCCGCCTGGCAGTTCTGGCCCATCCAGCCGATTTCCTGCACGTGGGCCTCACTGCACGTGCGCAGAACGGTGCTGCCGAAGAAGATCGCCTCGATGCGCAGGCCCCGGCCGACCGTGCCGATCTCGATGACCGAGCCGTCCTCCACGCACTGCTGCCCCTCGCCCTCGCCACCCTGCCAGCCGATGTCCTGGACGTGCGCCTGCGCGCAGGTCAGGCCACCCGTCTCGCGGGCGATGATCTGGATCGCCTCGAGCCGGAGGTTCTGGCCGGTCGTGCCCGCGTCGGCCGCGCCGTCGGGATCGGTGTCGCAGTTCCACTGCTGCCAGCCGATGTCCTGGACGTGGCCGCGGAAGCACACGTTCGGGCCCTCCGCGTTCAGGCTCTTCGGAGACGGCAGGTCCGTCACGGCCTTGCCGGGCGTCGCCACGGCTCCGCTAAGGTCGACGTTCGGCTGGGACGGTGCGGCGCTCGCCGGTGCGACCAGCGCACCGAACAGCACGGCGGCGAGACCGGCGCCGCTGATGACAGTCCTCATGGCATGCGAAACAGAACGCATTGATTCCCCCAGAATCAAGAAGTGGTCGGCGCACAGCGAACAGGACCTTCGATGAAGGTCGTTGCTTCGATGATCGCCCCCCGGTGATCCGACGCGATCTACGTTTTCACAGGTCGGCCGGTTCCGTCACTAGGTTATTCGGACCAACTGGTGCCGACCTGCGGTGAAAGTCCGGTATGTGAGGGCCCGGCGGATGTCTGTCCGCGGGCCCTTCGTTCGACGCATGTGTGTCAACGCTTCTTCTGAGGGGACACACATCGTGCGCAAGCGACTGTCTTTGTTGATCACCGCGGCCCTGCTGGCGAGCCCGATCGGGGTGGCGCAGGCCTCCGACTCAGACCTGGTGCGGACCGACTCCGGCCCGGTGCGCGGCACCGTTCTCGTCGATCACCAGCAGTACCAGGGGATTCCCTACGCGGCGCCGCCGGTGGGCGAGCTGAGGTGGCGTTCGCCGCAGCCGGTCACGCCGTGGACGACGCCCCGTGACGCCACCAAGCCCGGGCCGGCCTGTGCCCAGTCGAACGGCGCCGGTGCGGAGAGCGCCACCGAGGACTGCCTGTACCTCAACGTCACCACGCCTTCGCGGCGCGGGCGCAAGCCGGTCATGGTCTACCTCCACGGCGGCGGCAACAGCTATCTGTCCGGTGCCGGGTTCGGCACGAACCGCATGGCCGTGCAGGGCGACGTCGTGGTCGTGACGTTCAACTTCCGGCTCGGTTTCTTCGGTTTCTTCGGGCACCCGGACCTGCCGGACTCGGGCGCGTACGGCATCGAGGACCAGCAGGCGGCGCTGAAGTGGGTGCAGCGCAACGCATCCGCGTTCGGTGGGGATCCGCGCAACGTCACGGTTTTCGGTGAGTCCGGTGGAGCGTTCGACGTGTGTGCGCACGTGACGTCGCCACGGTCGCGCGGGCTTTTTCAGAAGGCCATCGCGCAGAGCGGCGGCTGCTCCATCACGTGGGGTGCCAACGGCGTGATCCACGACAAGCCGGCCGGCGCCCCGTGGATCACCAAGGAAGCGGCCGCGGCCGACGCAGTGGCCATCTCGGCTCAGCTCGGCTGCTCGGACGTCGCGTGCCTGCGTTCGTTGCCTCCCAAGGCTTTCACGGCCATCGACCGCGGCGCGACCCCGGTGGTGACCGGCAACAGCGTGCTGCCGGTCAACCCCGTCGACGCGCTGAAGTCCGGCCGGTTCAACCGGGTGCCGGTGATCTGGGGCAACACCCGTGACGAGGGCAGGCTGACGTCCGCGACCGTGCCGGAACCGTTCGACTACAACGGTTTGCTGGAGAAGTCGTTCGGTGCGGAGAAGGCCGCCAAGATCGCTGCCGAGTACCCGGTGAGCGCGTACGGGAACGCGCGGCTGGCGTACGGCGCTGTGCTGACCGACGGCGTGTGGGCGTGCAACCAGCTCGCCGATGATCGGCTGCTCTCCCGCTACACGCCGACGTACGGCTACGAGTTCGCCGACCGCACCGCGCCGACGGGGTGGTTCGCGGGCTACTTCTCGGAGAGTTTCCCCGCCGGTGCCGCGCACTCGTTCGAGCTCTCGTACTTCTTCGACATCCCGACGTTCGACCTCAACCCGGCCCAGCAGCAGCTCGCGGCGACGATGATCCGCGACTGGACGACGTTCGCCCGCACCGGCACCCCGCGCTGGGCGCCGTACCGCTCCGGCAACGTCCAGGAGTACTCGCTGGAGCCTGCCGGTCAGATCAACGGCCTGACCAGGCACAACTGCTCGTTCTGGCACTCGATCGGTTAATCGGGTTTGACTCTCCAGTCACTGGAGGGTTCAGAGTTGTCCCCGTGACGCGCTACCAGATCGGCGAGCTGGCGAAGATGACCGGCCTCACCGTCCGAACGATCCGGTTCTACTCCGACCAGGGGCTCATCCCGCCCACGGCGAGAACGGTCGGCGGCTACCGGACGTATGACGGTGAGGCGGTCGCGAAGCTCAAGCTCGTCCGCACCCTGCGGGATCTGGGTGTCGACCTGCCGACCGCCGGGCGGATTCTCGCCCGTGAGGTGACGGTGACCGACGTGGCGCGGGCCCATGCAGACGCGATCGACGCGCAGATGAGGACGCTGCGGCTCCGCCGTGCCGTCCTGCGCGCGGTCGCCAAGGGAGGGGAGATGGAACTGATGAACGAGTTGGCACGGATGTCGGATGAGGAGCGCCAGCGCATCCTCGACGACTTCTTCGAGGAGGTGTTCGGGCCGTACGAGCTGGATCCGCAGTTCGAGCAGCACATGCGATCGGTGCGGATCGAACTGCCGGACGACCCGTCGACCGAGCAGCTGGAAGCGTGGGTCGAGCTCGCGAAACTCGTGCAGGACCCGGACTTCCGCTCGTCGATCAAGCGGATGTCCCAGCAGCACGAGGAAATGCGCCGCGGCGGCGCGGACATGAGCCCGCCGGCGGACAACCAGATGGAGGCGTTCAACTTCGCGATCGCCCAGGCTCGTGAGGCTCTCGAGGCCGGCATCGAGCCGGAGTCGGCAGCTGCTCGCGAGGTCGTCGACCGCGTGAACGCCAACTGGGCGCAGGCGCTGGGCGTGCCGAACGACGACCGCGTCGTCGAGCGGCTGCGCACGTTCTCCGACTTCGCGGACCCGCGTGCCGAGCGGTACTGGGTGCTGATCGCGAAGATCAACGGATGGCCGGCCATGCCGGACCACTCCCGTGAGCGCGCCTGGCTGCGCGCCGCGGGCCAGCCGTTCGGCTAGACCTCCTACCTGCGGGAACCAGCTGGGCGCCCAGCTCGTTCTCGTAGCAACGAAGGGGGATCGTCATGTCTGTTCTGTTCGAGCTGCTCGGGGGAGTCGTCGCGGAGGCGTTCGCGCCCGGAGGAGAAGACCATTCGCGCGGCGACGGCGACGTCTTCCTGGACGGCGAATGGCAGGAGGGCGAGCTGTTCTTCGGCCCCACGAAGATCGTCTGGGCCGAGCGAATCGTCTTCAGCCCCGCCGAGGGCCGCGTCGAGATGATCATCGACCAGGACCCGCCACACCCGAACTTCGTGGTGCTGCGCTTCCGCCGCGCCGAGGACGTGGTGCTGCTGGCCGTGCACCGCCGCGAGCTCAAGCGCGTGGCGACGATCCTGCCGCTGCCAGCCTGATCGCCACCGCGACCTGCTGCACCGGCAAGAGCTCCATGGCTCGGGAGGACAGGTCCACTACCCAAGACCTTTCACGACGTTCCGCAGCTCGGCCTCCTTGCGGTACAACGTCGGCACCGCCTTGGTGACCTTCGCCAGCAACACCGTCTGGTCCACCGGCGCCACCGCGTCCCACGTCAACCCACCGGGCCTGGCCAGCTGATCCACCAGTCCGATCGCGGTCCTGGCCGTGTCCGCCGCCACCGTCAGCTCGGTCTTGCTGGCCTTGAGCGGTTGCGCCTCAACGACAGCCGCCGCCTCGGTGATCGCCTTCACCTGCCCGGGCAACGTGCACGGCACCTCGGGCGAATGCAGCCCTCGGTGGTTCTCGGCGGCCACGTTGTCCGCCGCCTTCACCTGCTCGAGGAACCGCGTCCCGTTGACCGTCGGCACGGCCAGCCCGTCGGCGATGAGCGCGGTGTTGACCAGACCATCCTTTGTGGACAGCGCGACCAACAGCCCTTCTCTGGTAACGCTGACGTTCGTCCCCTGCGGCAGAAGCTCGCTCAACCGCTTCCGGGACTCGTCGTACAAACACTCGTCCGCAGCAGGCGCGTCAACGTTCACGAGCCGCATCGCCGTGACGCGATCACCCTCGCGCACCTCGACCGTCTCGCCGTCGACCACGCGCACAACACTCGCCGAAGCCGGCTCCTGGCGGCCCACGACCGTCACGACGTAGGCACTGCCCGTGGCACCGGCCAGAACCGCGGCAGCCATGAGGTACACATACGGGAGCATCTCGATTCCCCCTAACGCCGATCCACTGGTCTGATCGGCGTAGCGGGACGCTGCGTTACTCCTCTGTCACGGTCAGGCGCGGCTGCCGGGGGCACCGGCGGCCGGCCGTCGTCGTCACTTGATCTGCATGCCCGAGATCATCCGGGACACCACAAGTCGCTGAATCTCCGAAGTCCCCTCGAAGATGGTGAAGATCTTGCGCTGGAATCCGGCTGATCTGGCTTTCCTGAAGGAAAATCGCGGCTGATCCTTGCCTTATCGCTCGAGGACATCGACCGCGAAAACATGATAATCAACGTGTGTCGGCAGATTTGAGTCATCAACCGAAAGCTCGTCTTCTCGTTGCCCAAGCGGAACAAGGAGCGGCAAGCGCCGGTGTCGTCCGGTGTGCTCGAACAGATCGATGACCACCTGGAGCTGTTTGAGGTCGTCCCGGTCGCGCTGCCGTGGGACCAGCCCAACGGGCAGCCTGTGACGGTGAACCTGCTCATCACCAAGGAGGACGACAAGCCCTATAGCGGCGACCTGTTCAACAAGGTGGTGTGGACGCCTGCGTTCAAGCGCGCAGGACTGACGTACACGAATCGGCAGGACGGTATGCACGCGATGAGGCACCTCTACGCCTCGATTCTGCTCGCGCGCGGAGAGTCCGTTAAGGAGCTTGCGGAGTTCCTGGGCCATGAGGACCCAGGCTTCACGCTCCGGACGTACACGCACCTGATGCCGTCCAGCCATCGGCGGGCGTGGCTCGCTGTGGACGGGGTCTTCAAACCCAATGGAGTAAGGCGTTCGCGGGCAGGTTAACGGTGTCGCGACGATCTCGGCAGAGGTTCGTATGAGGTCGCTGAACGCAACACTGACGTTACGGCAGCCTCGATGACAGCGCGATCTGTGACCAGATTGTGAGTCGAGCATAGGCCAAGAGGGTGCTAAGTCCGTTCAGTCGTTGCATCGCGAGAGAGATACGCGATGAAACGTCCACAAAGTTGCAGATGCCTAAGGAGTACGACATGTCTTGGACATGTGCCAAATGTAGACACCAGAACTACGACGACGATGCTGCGATATGCGGCAGCTGTCGTAAACCCAATCCCGGCAGGAACTCGAGGAACCCGCACACACCCGAACATCAGTATCTGGGTCGAGTCACATGTCCTCATTGCGGGTACTCGAACGCCAGTGGACGGGACAAGGACTGCTACCGATGTGGCAAGAAGCTCAGACCTGGAAGCTGACAGCCTGGTTGCCCGGTGTCGTGCTGTCGAGAGTGGCGAAACGCTTCCCTGACGGAACCATCCGCTGACCGGACGGGGTCTTCAAGCCTCGCAAGACCCCGTCCAGTCAGACGGCCTGAGGACGGCCTGAGATGGTCAGCTCACTTGATCTGCATCCCGGAAATCATGCGGGACACCACAAGCCGCTGAATCTCCGACGTACCTTCGAAGATGGTGAAGATCTTGGCGTCCCGGTGCATCCGCTCCACCGGGTGGTCCCGCGTGTACCCGGCCCCACCGAGGATGTGGATCGCCCGCTCCGTCGCCCACACCGACACCTCGGACGCCTTGAGCTTGGACATCGAGCCCTCGCCCGCGGTGAACGGCACGTTGTTGCGCCCCATCCACGCCGCGCGCCACACCAGCAGCCGCGACGCGTCGATCTCCATCCGCATGTTGGCCAGGTCGAAGGCGATCGACTGGTTCTCGATGATCTTGCGGCCGAACGCCTCGCGGTCCTTCGCGTACTCCAGCGCGTAGTCGTAGGCGGCTCGGGCGACACCGACGGCCATGGCGCCCACGGTCGGACGCGTGGTCTCGAACGTCGCCATCGCGGCCTGGCCACCCGCGCGAAGACCCTCGCGCGCACGAGCCAGTCGCGCTTCCAGCCGCTCGCGACCGCCCAGTACGCAACGTCCGGGTACGCGCACGTCGTCCAGGAACACGTCGGCGGTGTGCGAGGCGCGCATGCCGTGCTTCTTGATCTTTCCCGGCGACGACAGGCCCGGCGTGCCGGGTGGCACGATGAACCCGGCCTGGCCGCGGGCGCCCAGGGATGCATCGACGACTGCAGTCACGACGTGCACGTTCGCGATGCCGCCGTTGGTCGCCCAGGCCTTCTGGCCGTTGAGCACCCACTCGTCGGTGGCCTCGTCGTACCGCGCGCGCGTCCGGTAGCCGGCGACGTCCGAACCCGCCTGGGGCTCGGAGGCGCAGAAGGCGGCCAGCTTCGGGTCCGACTCGTCGCCGAAGCACTCCGGGACCCACTCGGCCAGCTGTTCGGGCTCGCCGCCCGCGAAGATGCCGGCGACCGCTAGACCGGTGCCCATCAGCGACAGAGCGATGCCGGCGTCACCCCAGAACAGCTCTTCGGTGGCGATCGGCAGGGACAACCCGATCGGGTCCGCGAACCAGGTCGCGAGGGCCTCGAAGCCGTAGAGGCCGATCTTCGCCGCCTCCTGGATCACCGGCCACGGCGTCTCCTCGCGCTCGTCCCACTCCGAGGCCGCCGGCCTGATCACGTCGCGAGCGAAACCGTGCACCCAGTCGCGCAGGTCGGTCTGGTCTTCGTTCAGTTCGAGAGAGAAGCCACCCACTAGAAACTCTCCTAGGCCTTCGGGATGTTGAACAGGCTCATGAACCCGGCCGCGAACCCCAGGTCACCCTTCACCTTCAGCTTGCCCGTCATGAACAGCACGGGGGCGGAGGCGTTCCCGGTCGCGAGCTTCAGGAAGTCGGCGGGCGTCAGCGTCACGATGGCGCGGGCCTCGCGCGTCACGCCCTTGTTGATGGTGCAGTGCGCGTCTTCGATGATGGCCTCGTACACGTCTTCCAGCACGTGGAAGTGCACGACGGCACGCGTGGCGCCGGCCCGGTCCGCGCGGAAGTGGACCTCCATGCGGCGGAACACCTCGTCCAGCACGCGCGTGCGCAGTGCGGCGTCGGAGACCACGCCCTCGATCTGGTCCTTCGAGGCGCGCGAGATGATCCGGGCGAAGTTGGACGGGTCCATCTTCGAGAGGTCGAGGTCCGCGCCGCCGTCGGCCAGGGTGCCCAGGGCGTTCAGCAACGCCGCGAAGTCGGACTTGCCGAGCTTCTTGGGGTCGATTCCACGGGCGATGACGTCGATGTCGACATCGGCCAGAGCGGGGTCGTCCGGCGAGATCTGCTGCAACGTGCTGATCAGCTCAGCCGGGCTGAGCTTCGCGATCGCCTCGGTGGTGAGGTCGAGCGTCATTGACACACCTCCTGGTACCTACTCGCGAGTAAGACTACTGTCGAGTAGGTATGGCGGCAAGCCGATCGGATAATCTTGTTCCTCCGAACCGAGGGGGTGTGATGCGCACAGAAGGTCGAGCCAAGCGCTTGCCACGCGCAGTGCGTGAGCGCCAGATCATGGACGCCGCCGTGGACGTGTTCTCGCGGCTCGGCTTCCACGCCGCCTCGATGGACGAGATCTCCGAGGTCGCGGGCATTTCCAAGCCGATGCTCTACGCGTATCTCGGGTCGAAGGAAGAGCTGTTCGCGACCTGCATCCGGCGTGAGGCGACGCGGATGATGGAGGCCATCGCGACCGGCGTCGAGCCCGACCAGGAACCCGACGTGCAGCTGTGGAGCGGCCTGCGGGCCTTCTTCGGCTTCGTCGGCGAGAACCGGGCGAGCTGGATGGTGCTGCACCGCCAGGCGTCGAGCCAGGGCGGGCCGTTCGCGGTCGAGCTCATCGACATGCGCAGCCGCGCGGTCTCGCTGGTCGCCGCGCTGCTCACCCAGTCCACGAAGGCACCCGCGACCAAGCTCGAGGCCGAGTCGCTGGCCGCCGCGCTGGTCGGTGCGGGTGAGTCGCTCGCGGAGTGGTGGCTCGATCACCCCGAGGAACCCGCCGGTGTCGTCGCGGCACGCCTAATGAACCTCGTCTGGATGGGCTTCGGCGACCTCGTCGACGGCAACGTCTGGCACCCGCCGTCACGTCGCTGACCCCAGCAGGTGGGGTCCTTTGCCCCACACGCCGAACTCCCAGCCGCCGGAAACCTCGAAAGCGGAGAACTCGACGCGACCGGGGATGAGCAGCGGCTTCTTGAACCGGACGTCCACGGTCACCGCCTCGGGCAGCCGGCCCTCCAGCGCGGCCAGGCAGCGCGCCTTCGTCCACATCCCGTGGGCGATCGCGCGCTTGAACCCGAACAGTCTGGCGCTCACCGGGTGCAGGTGGATCGGGTTCCGGTCGCCGGACACCGCCCCGTAGCGCCGCCCGATGTCCGCGGGCACTCGCCACACCGCCGACCCGGCCGGCCGCTCCAGTTCCTCCCCTGAGCCGGAGCCTGGACCGCTCCGCCGCAGGTAGGTCGAAACCCCTTCCCAGACACCGGAAACCGACGTCACCACGTCGACCTGCGTGCCCTGCGGATGCGGACGCAGATCGCGCGCGGACACCGTGATCTCCAACGGCTCGTCCAACGTCAAGGGTCGTGACTGGGTGATCCGGTTCGCGATGTGCACCAGGCCCGGCAACGGGAACGGGAACCCCGAGCCCGTCATCAGCTTCATCTGCAACGGAAAGCCCAGCACGTGCGGGTAGGTCAGCGGCAACGCGTCGCGCAACCCGAACCCGCACACCGCGTTGTAGGCGGTGAGATGCTTCAGCGAGACGTCGAACGTGCCCGAAACCGGTTGGGCGGCAAGGGTTTCCCCGCGCCGGAACGACGTCAGGGCGGCACGCAGCAACATCACGCCCCCAAAAGCATCTGGCCGCACACCCGCACCACGTTCCCGTTCACGCCACCAGAACCCGGCGACGCGAACCACGCCACGGTCTCCGCCACGTCGACCGGCAGCCCGCCCTGCGAAAGGCTGTTCATCCGCCGCCCGACCTCGCGCGTCGCGAACGGCACGGCCGCGGTCATCTTCGTCTCGATGAACCCCGGTGCGACGGCGTTGATCGTGGCCCCGCGAGCAGCCAGCACAGGCGCCAAGGACCGAACCATCCCGATCACGCCCGCCTTCGAGGTGGCGTAGTTGGTCTGGCCGACGTTGCCCGCGATGCCGGCGATCGACGACACCCCGACGATCCGCCCGCCCGCACGCAGCACGTCGCCTTCGAGCAGCGCCGCGTTGATCCGTTCCTGGCAGGCGAGGTTGACCTCGAGCACGGAGTCCCACAACGAGGAGTCCATGCGCGCCAACGTCTTGTCGCGTGTGATGCCCGCGTTGTGCACGACGATGTCCACACCGCCGTGCCGCTCCAGCAGGTACGACGTCAGCCGCGCGGGATCGCCGGTGATGTCGAGCTGCAACGCCGACCCGCCAACGGAGTTCGCCACCGCCGACAACGAGTCCCCGGCGGCGGGCACGTCCAGGCAGATCACGTGCGCGCCATCGCGTCCCAGCGTCGTGGCGATCGCCTCGCCGATGCCCCGCGAAGCACCCGTGACCAGCGCGACCTTGCCTTCGAGCGTGCCAACGGGAGAAGTCGAGGACACGTGGATCACCTGACCGGACACGTAAGCCGACCGTCCGGACAGCAGGAAGCGCAGCGTGGACTCGACACCGTCCTCGGCGCCGTCCGCCACGTACACCAGGTTGGCCGTGCCGCCCCGCCGCAGCTCCTTGCCGACCGACCGGACGAAGCCTTCGAGCGCCCGCTGCGCCACGGAGTCCGGCGACCGTCCGATGACGATCACCCGCCCGCACGGTCCCAGCTGTGTGATCACCGGGTGGAAGAAGTCGTGGAGCTGCCGCAGATCGGAGACGGCAACGATGTCAGAAGCGTCGAACACCAGCGCGCCGTAAGGAGCGGGCCCGGTTTCGAGCTGCTTCAGGAAGGAGAGCCGGGAACTGCCACCGACCAGCACGGGTGTGGCCAGAGCGGCGTCGCGGCGGAGTGGATACGGGTTCGGCAGGCCGAGCCTGCGCACGAGCTGGCGACCCAGCCCTGAAGAGGCGAACTTCTGGTACCTGTCCACGTCACACAACCTACTCGCTAGTAAGTCTACCCGCTAGTAGGTAGTATGCCGTCATGCGAGTAGCGATCATCGGCGGCAACCGCATCCCGTTCGCCCGCTCGAACGGCCCGTACGCCACCGCGTCGAACCAGGACATGTTCACCGCGGTGCTCGACGGCCTGGTCAGCCGCTTCGGCCTGCAGGGAGAACGTCTCGGTGAGGTGGTCGCGGGTGCGGTGCTCAAGCACTCGCGGGACTTCAACCTCGTCCGCGAGTCGGTGCTGGGCAGCAAGCTCAGCCCCGAAACTCCGGCGTACGACCTCCAGCAGGCGTGCGGCACCGGACTTCAGGCGATCATCGCGGTCGCCAACAAGATCGCGCTGGGCCAGATCGAGGCGGGCATCGCCGGCGGTGTCGACACCACCAGCGACGCACCGATCGGCGTGAACGAGAACTTCCGCAAGCTGCTGCTGGAGTTCAACCGCACGCGCAAGGTCAGCCTGCTGACCAAGCTGCGCCCCGGCCACGTCGTCCCGCACCTGCCCCGCAACGGCGAACCGCGCACCGGCATGTCCATGGGCGAGCACGCGGCCATCACCGCGGCCAAGTTCGGCATCGCCCGCGAGGACCAGGACGAGCTCACCGCGCGCAGCCACCAGAACCTCGCTCGCGCCTACGACGAGGGCTTCTTCGACGACCTCGTCACCCCGTACCTGGGCCTCACGCGCGACCAGAACCTCCGCCCGGACAGCAGCGCCGAGAAGCTCGCCAAGCTCAAGCCGGTCTTCGGCGACACGATGACCGCCGGCAACTCGACCCCGCTCTCCGACGGTGCCTCCGCGGTCCTGCTGGCCACCGAGGAGTGGGCGAAGGCCCGCAAACTCCCGGTTCTCGCGTACCTGACGTTCGCCGAGACCGCCGCCGTCGACTACGTGCACGGCGACGAGGGCCTGCTCATGGCGCCGGTCCACGCCGCACCGCGCATGCTCGAGAAGGCCGGCCTCAAGCTGCAGGAGTTCGACTTCTACGAGGTGCACGAGGCGTTCGCGTCGCAGGTGCTCGCCACGTTGAAGGCCTGGGAGCCCGACCTCGGCGAGATCGACCGGACCAAGCTGAACGTCAACGGCTCGTCGCTCGCGGCAGGCCACCCGTTCGCCGCCACCGGTGCCCGAATCGTCGCGACGCTCGCGAAGTTGCTGCACCAGAAGGGCAGTGGGCGTGGGTTCGTGTCGATCTGCGCTGCGGGCGGTCAGGGCATCACGGCGATCCTGGAGCGATGAGTTTCGCGGGCCCGTGAAGTCCAACCATCCGAACCCGATCAGGAGAAGGATGGCGGACATGACTTTGCAGGCGGTTCTGGAGGCTCACCGAGAGACCACGCCCGACGCGGTCGCGCTCGTCGCACGAGGAGACGACGTCGAGTTCGCGGCGGTCGGAGAGGACACCCGAGAGTCGATCTTCCCGATCGCCTCGGTGACCAAGCCGATCGTCGCGGCCGCCGCGATGCTGCTCGTCGAGGACGGCACGATCGCCCTCGACGACCCGATCGCGAAGTGGTTGCCGGAACTGGCGAACCCGGTGGTCGTCCGCTCGCCTGACAGTCCGCTCGACGACGTCGTCCCGGCGACGAAGCCGATCACCGTCCGGCACCTGCTGGCGTCCCGTTCCGGCTGGGGCTTCACGGCCGACTTCTCGTTGCCCGCCACCCAGAAGCTCTTCGAACAGGCGCACCTGCACGGCCGCGAGGACCTGCCGACTCCTGAAGAGTGGCTCAAGCAACTGGCCGACGTCCCGCTGCTGCACGAGCCCGGCGACGGCTGGCTCTACAACACCTCGTACGACGTGCTCGGCGTCCTGCTTCACCGCGTGACGGGCTCGCTCCCGGACTTCTTCGCCGAACGCCTCTACACCCCGGCGGGCATGAGCAACACCAGCTTCATCAGCGAAGCGCTTCCGTCCGGCGCGGGCGGCCTGAAGTCCACTGTGGACGATCTGCTGGCGTTCAACCGGTTCCTGGTGTCGAGCGGCCTGCTCCCGAAGCTCGCGGTCGACGTCACGACCGCGCAGGAGCGCGAGGCCGCGCAGATCTTCCTGGAAGGACAGGGCTGGGGCTTCGGCGGCAGCGTCGACATCGCCGAGATCGACCCGTGGAACGTCAAGGGCCGCTACGGCTGGGTTGGCGGCTCGGGCACCGCGGCCCACGTGGTCCCGTCCCAGAACCTGATCACGGTTCTGCTCACCCGCACGGCCATGACCAGTCCCACCCCGACGCCCGTCATGCGCGATTTCTGGCGCATTGCGCAACTGGACCGCGCGTAACGGGATCCATCGTGCACACTCCCTGCACCGCGATTCTGCGGTTCCTGGGGGTAAGTCATGCGTGCTGTGGTCGCGGTCGCGCTGCTGGTCGGGGTGTACGTCCTCGTGCTGGCGGTGCTGGCCGGAATCGTGCTGGTCGACGTGCTGTGGTTCGTGAACGACCGGCCGATCGCCGTCATCTGGTGGTCCATCATCGGAGGGATGCTGGCGTTCGCGCTGGTCAGCGCTCTGTTCGCGGTGGCGGGAACGTCGGACGACGAGGTGCACGGCGAGCTGGTCGGCGAGCAGGACGAGCCCGAACTGTGGGCGCTGGTCCGCAGGCTCGCGGCCGAGGTCGGCACCCGTGCGCCGGACCGGATCTTCATCGTGGCCGAGGCGAACGCCGCGGTGTCGCAGCGAACCAGGCTGCTCGGCCTCGTCGCGACCACCCGCCGAATGTACGTGGGTGCGCCACTGCTCGCGTGCATGACGGAGCGTCAGCTGAGCTTCGTCCTCGCGCACGAGCTGGGCCACTACAGCAACCGCGACACGAGGCTGATGGGCGTGGTCGCGGCCGGGCGCGTGGCGTTGATCCGCATGATCAGCAAGTTGAACGACCGTTCCTGGTACCACGCCGCGGTCGCCCTGATGTTCGCTCTCTACGCGAGGCTCTACTTCTCGGTCACGGCGTCCCTGTCGCGTCAGCAGGAGTTCGCCGCCGACGCCGCGGCCACGCGGATCGCGGGAACGGACGCCGCGGCGAGTGCGCTGCGAGA
Source organism: Lentzea sp. NPDC005914 (assembly GCF_040629405.1). Lineage (NCBI taxonomy): Bacteria > Bacillati > Actinomycetota > Actinomycetes > Pseudonocardiales > Pseudonocardiaceae > Lentzea > Lentzea sp. NPDC005914. Next base: position 105,921 of record NZ_JBEXVQ010000002.1, read on the forward strand.
GGTGCGAGCGGTCGAGGCCGCCTGGAGCCTGTTCCACGACAAGCACTTCCGCCCCGCCTGGGAGGCCGGCTTCCTGCCGACGACGATCTTCACCGCCTTCACCGGGCTGCTCGGCTCGCCGGAGCTCCGCGCCTTCCTCAACTCGGTCAGGGAGAACCCACCCGAACGCGAGCACAGCCCGTACGACTCGCATCCACCGCTGCCGGACCGGATCGCCGCGGTCACGGCTCTGGCCGTGCCGGGCAGGGGTACCGACCGCCCGGCAGGCGCGTTGCTCGCGAACGGCGGCGCGGTGATGGACAAGACGCTGGTCAGTGAGCTGGTCGAGGAGCTCGGAGTGAAGCGGCGCGTCGACTGGGCCACGTTGTCGCACACCGCCGCCCGCGCGACCAGGATCGAACGGTCGCGGCGGTTGCTGCGCGTCGGCGGCGGCTCGCTCGGAACCGTTCTCGACACGCTCGACGAGGGCAAGCTGGCCGTGCTGCTGCGCACCGACGTCCGGCCGGGCAGCGGAACGTCGGGGGTGAGGGTGCGCCGCGAGTTCGCCCGAGGGCTGCTGATCGCGGAGCTGACCGCGTTGGTCGAGCTCACCCTCGCGGACCGGCACCAGGCGCGCTGGGAGTCCGACTGGCTGGGCACCACCACGTTCCAGGGCCCCGATCTCGGCAGGGAGATCGAGCAGGCCACCGACGACGGGGGCTCCACGGCCGGGCTGCGCGCGGCACTGGCCGGCATCCGCATCGACGAAGCACCGGCCCGGTAGGAGGACGACGTGGTGGTGACCGATCCGGCCAAGCACGCCGAGCGCTGGGGCCTGGTGCCCGACGTGTACGTCCGCGACCACTTCCCGGAGGAGGACCCCGTGCTCGCCCGCGCGATCACGGCCGTGTCGCGCGGTCAGTGGCAGCTCGCCGCGGACGCGATGGGGGCCTCGTGGGGCGACTGGGAGCTCCGCGCCAGGGTGACCGAGTCGCTGGCCCGCGAAGGCGCGCGCTCCGACGGGTGGCTCAACGCCTGGCGTGCGGAACGGCCGGACCGCGATCTCGCCGTGCTCGACGCGGCCGCGTGGGTGCAGGTGGCGAAGGAGATTCTCGGCGACAGCCAGGAGCAGGAGCACCTCGACGGCTTCCACCGCGTGCTGCGCCGGGCGGAACGGGCCGCACTGGCCGCGACCGAGCTCGCCCCGCAGGACCCGACACCGTGGTGGACGCTGGTCCAGGTCGCCCAGGGCCTGTCGTTCGACCAGGCGCGCTTCGCCGAGATCTGGCACGAGCTCGTGAGCCGTGCACCGGACCACCGGGCCGCGCACGAGGTCGCGCTGGAGTACTGGGCAGGGCAGTCGGCCGACGTGATGCTCGACTTCGCGGCGAACGCGGGCCCGGCACTGGTGCTGCGAGCGGCCTTCCTGCTGGAGGACGAGGACCCGATCATCTGGCGCACGCCGCTCGTGGCCGACGCGATGGAGCAGCTCCTGGCCGCGGACGAGCTGTCGAACGACGACCGCGGCTACCTGATCGTCGCGCTCTACGACCACAACCGGTTCACCGCGGCGATCGAGCAGTTCAAACTGCTCGGCAGCCGGGCGGACGGGGCGCCGTGGCACCGCTTCGAAGACGCGAAGGGCACGTTCCTCGAATACCGCTGGAACACCTGCCGGAAGGCCGCGCTCTAGCCCTCAGTCGAGCAACGACCAGGCAGCCGTGCAGGACGCCGACACGGTGATCTGCTGCGCCTTGAGGTTCAGCTGGTCGACCATCCCCGCGGGCCCGGCCATCTCGAACGACGCGGAAGCCATCCGCGGCGAGTAGTGCGAGTTGCCGTCGGTGTCGCCGATCCGCAGCAACGGCCCGAGCCGCCGCCCCAGAGCCGACGCGTAGCCCTCGGCCCGTCGCAGCGCATCCGCCACGGCTTCCTTCTGCGCCTCGCGGATGGCCTCGGTGTCGTCGACGAGCGTCCACGACGGTCCGTTGACCCACGACGGCTCGTTCTGCACGAGGTCGGCCAGCAGCCCGTCGAGCTTGTCGAGGTCGGACACCCAGATCACGTACTGCTGCTGAGCGCGGCTGCCGACGCGCTGGTTGTTGTCCCAGTTGTCGTGCACGGACAGCTGCCGCGACCGCACCTCGAAGTCCTCGAGCAGCGGTTCAACGGCGGAAATGCGCTGGTTGAGCGTGCTCACCGCCTCAGAGCGCTCGGCTCCGACAGCCTCGAACGTCACGTCCACCTGGGCGCGGTCGGCGGTTCGCTCGACCTCGCCGGTCCCCTTCGTCACGACTTCAGCCACGGTGCCCAGCCAACCGGTGCCCAGGTCCATCCGCAACTATTCTGCTGTATTGCATCAATACTAGAAAGCTGAATACACAGGCATCCGGAGGCACTTCGAGGTTCGTCTGCGCGTCTCTACTCCAGGCACTAGAAACGCCGATACGGTGCGAGCCATGGACCCGGTGCGCAACCCGTTCGCTCCCGGTGCAGGCCAGCGGCCTCCTGAGCTCGCCGGCCGGGACAAAGAGGTCGGCGCGTTCGAGGTGGTGCTCGAACGCGTGGCCCGCGGCCGTCCCGAACGCAGCCTCGTGCTGACGGGGCTGCGGGGTGTCGGCAAGACCGTGCTGCTCGGTGAGCTGCGGTCGATGGCGGTCAAACGCGGCTGGGGCGCGGGCAAGGTCGAGGCCCGGCCGGACGCGGATCTCAGAAGGCCGCTCTCGGCCGCGCTGCACCGGGCGATCCGCGACCTCGCCGTCCGGCATCGCGCACCGGACCGGGTCGAGGCGATCCTGGGCATCCTGAAGGCGTTCGCGCTCAGAGCCGCTCCGGAGGGCGCCAAGCTGCGCGACCGCTGGCAGCCGGGCATCGACGTCCCGGCCGCTCAGGGCAGGGCGGACTCCGGTGACATCGAGATCGACCTGGTCGAGCTGTTCACCGACGTCGCCGAGCTCGCGCAGGACGTCGGCACGGGCGTGGCGCTGCTCATCGACGAGATGCAGGACCTCAAGCCGGACGACATCAGCGCGTTGTGCGCGGCGTGCCACGAGTTGTCCCAGCTCGGCGCACCTCTCGTGGTGGTCGGCGCCGGTCTGCCGCATCTTCCGGCCGTGCTGTCCGCCAGCAAGTCGTACTCGGAGCGGCTCTTCCGCTACGTGCGGATCGACCGGCTCAGCCGTGAGGACGCCGACCGCGCGGTGCTCGCCCCGGTCGAACGGGAGGACGCGGGCATCACGGACGAGGCGCTGGACGCCCTCTTCGACGCCAGCGGCGGTTACCCGTACTTCATCCAGGCCTACGGCAAGGCCGCCTGGGACGCGGCGCCGGCCGATCCGATCAGCGCGATGGACGTCTCCGTGGCCGCTCCGGAGGCCGACGCGGAGTTGGCCGTGGGCTTCTTCGGCTCCCGATACGAGCGTGCAACGCCCGCTGAACGCGAGTATCTCCGGGCGATGGCCGAGTTGACCGACGGAAAGGATGCGGGCGTCAACACCGCCCAGGTCGCTGACCACCTGGGTCGCAAGCCCTCGTCGCTGTCGCCCGCGCGGGACTCGCTCATCAAGAAAGGCCTGGTCTACAGCGCGGAACGGGGTCAGATCGCCTTCACCGTGCCGCACTTCGGGAGGTTCCTGCTCGGTCGGGAGGAATGACGACAGGCACCCCGGCGTTGTCCGGCCGTTCACGTTGTCAACCGATGATTCATCGGCCTGTGCCCCAACTCACCGGATAATCGCGTGCGTTTGAGGGTAGGAGGGTGCATACTTAAGTCACCAACCAAACAGACCTCGCAGAGGGAAGTGCAGACCGAGATGAACTTCGCAGCGAAGCTCCGCGCCCGTCGTGCCGAGGCGCGCAACCGGAAGGCCGTGGCTCGCGCGATCGACATGGCGACCACCCCGTCCATGCGTCACGAGCTGATGGCAATCGCCCAGGCTCAGGTCACCACCCTGCGCTGACTTTCTGACCCGGCACTCGCACGGCGCCCCGTCGCGAGTGCCTCCCCAAACGGAAACCCCTGGAGCACCTCCCGCGCTCCAGGGGTTTCATTCTGTTAAACGTGATCCACGCCACAGTATGATGGCGTTGTAACAGCGCACATCGGTCCGCCGATGTCACAGTTGACCTCGCGGTGCTGTCGGACCCCCGACCTGGCAGCACCGCGAGGTTTCTTGTTTGCTGGGGACATGAAGATCGCCGTGCTCGGCACCGGCCTCATGGGTGCCCCCATCGCAGCCAATCTCGCCGCAGCCGGACATGACGTCCGGGTCTGGAACCGCACGCGCGCCAAGGCCGAACCGCTCGCCGCTCAGGGCGCGGTCGTCGCCGGCACTCCCGCCGAAGCCGTCGAGGGCGCGGAAATCGTGCTGACGGTGCTCAACGACGGCCCCACTGTCACCGCGACCATGCAGGAAGCCGCTCCGTCGTTGTCGCACGACGCGGTCTGGATCCAGGTGTCCACGGTCGGCGTCGTGGCGACGGACGACCACATCGCGCTGGCCCGCTCGCTCGGCCTGGAGTTCGTCGACGCGCCGGTGCTGGGCAGTGTGAAGCCGGCAGCCGAGGGCAAGCTCGTCGTGCTCGCGTCGGGTGCCGCGCAACTGCGTGACCGCGTCCAGCCGGTGTTCGACGTGATCGGCGCCCGCACGATGTGGGTGGGCGAGGCGGGTGCGTCGTCGCGGCTGAAGCTCGTCGCGAACAGCTGGGTGCTCGCGCTGACCGCCGCCGTCGGTGAGGCCGTGTCGCTGGCGGAGGCCTCCGGGCTCGACCCGAAGCTGTTCCTGGACGCCGTTTCCGGCGGCGCGATGGACTGCGCGTACCTGCAGATGAAGGGCAACGCGATCATCGAGCGCTCGTTCCCGCCCGCCTTCACCGTGCAGAACGCGTTGAAGGACGCGTTGCTGGTGAACGAGGCCGCGGTGCTGGCCAACGTGCAGCTCGACGTCGCACAGGCTTCGGCCGCCCGTCTCAACCGCGCGGTGACCCGCGGCCACGCGAACGAGGACATGGCCGCGTCTTATTTCGCCAGCTTCGAATAGCGACGATCGGCCGGTCCGGTGGGCGTGCGGGCTCAATAGCTTGGCTGTGTGAACAGACTCGCACGCTCCCTGCTGGCGTTCGGCCTGGCCGCGACACAGGTCATGGCCGTCGCCTCGGTCGCCACCGCCGCTCCCGACATCAAGGACCGCATCGCCGCCATCCCCGGCGTGCGGATCATCAGCGAGGGGACGTCCGGCACCGCGCGGACGTTCGTGCTCGGCATCCAGCAGCCCGCGGACCACCGCAAGCCGCGCGGACAGCAGTTCGAGCAGCGCTTCTCGTTGCTGCACAAGGCCGAGACCAAGCCGATGGTGCTGCACACCTCCGGCTACCACCTGTCCGGCACCATCAGCGCCTCCGAGCCCGCCCGGCTCGTCGACGGCAACCAGATCAGCGTGGAGCAGCGGTTCTTCACGCCGTCACGGCCCTCGCCCGCCGACTGGGACGACCTGAACATCTGGCAGGCGGCCAACGACCACCACCGGATCGTCGCCGCGTTCAAGAAGATCTACGGCGCGAAGTGGCTATCGACCGGTGCCAGCAAGGGTGGCATGACGTCGGTCTACCATCGCCGGTTCTTCCCGCGTGACGTGGACGCGACCATCGCGTACGTGGCACCCAACGACGTGGTGAACGACCACGACGTCTACGGCGAGTTCATCCGCAACGTCGGCAACGACCCGACGTGCAACCGGCGGCTGGAAGGCGTGCAGCGGCAGATCCTGCAGAACCGCGACGCTCTGGTGCAGCGCCTGGAAGCCAAGGGGTACACGTACAAGCAGTTCGGCGGCGCGCACCGGGCGCTGGAGGTCCTGGTGCTGGACACGCCGTTCACGTTCTGGCAGTACGGCGCGCAGGACCAGTGCGCACTGGTCCCCGGCGCCACGGCCTCGGTGGACGACCTCTGGACGTTCATCGACAAGACCGTCGGCTGGGACTTCTACACCGACGCGGGCGTCGCGCCCTACGAGACCTACTACTACCAGGCCGGCACGCAGCTCGGCTGGCCGGAAGCCGACGAGTCCGCGGTGCGCACCCTGTTGCGCTACCCCGGTTCCAGCGTGCCGCGCACGATGGTGCCCGCTTCGATCGAGTTCCCGCGCTTCGACCGGCACGCGATGAAGGACGTCGACCGCTGGGTGCGCTACCAGGGTTCGCGGCTGCTGTTCGTGTACGGGCAGAACGACCCGTGGAGCGCGGAACCGTTCCGCGTCGGGCCGGGTACGCACGACTCGCTGTCGTTCACGGTGCCGGGCGGCAACCACGGTTCCAACATCGCGAAGCTGCCGGAGAAGGACCGCGCCGCGGCCACCTCCGCCGTGCTGCGGTGGGCCGGCGTTTCGGCGTCCGTCGGGGCGCTTGCGACCGATGACGGCCCGGACTCGCTGGACGCGCTGCGGGCACGCCGGGGCTGAGGCACGCTGGAGGCGTGAAGCCGTTGCTCGTGGTCGATGCCGCCAACGTCGTCGGTTCGGTGCCCGACGGGTGGTGGCGCGACAGAGCGGGCGCGGCCGAACGCCTCCGCGACGCCCTGCAGGGCCGTGACGAGGAGGTCGTCCTGGTCGTGGAAGGCAAGGCGCGCAACGTGTCCAGTGTCGACGGCGTCCGGGTGGTCGCCGCGCCGGGCTCCGGTGACGACAAGATCGTCGAGGTGGTGCAGGAAGAGGGCGCCGGCCGTCCGGTGACGGTGGTGACCGCCGACCGCGAGCTGCGGCGGCGGGTGACGGCTCTGGGTGCCGAGGTGGCAGGACCCACCTCGGTGCCGCGCCGTTAGAGCCGGAAGAGCTGTTCGAGGACCTGGGCGACGCCGTCCTCGGTGTTCGGCGGCGCGTGGTTGACGCAGGCTTGCTTGACGACGGGGTGTGCGTTGCCCATCGCGTACGCCGTGCCCGCCCACCCGAGCACCGACAGGTCGTTCGGCATGTCCCCGAACGCGATGACCTCGTCCTTGCCGATTCCCCTTGTGTTGCAGAGGGATTCGAGCGTCGCGGCCTTCGACACCCCGGGCGGGCTGATCTCCAGCATGCCGATTCCGCCGGAGTGCGTCACGGAGACGTGCTGCCCGACCGCCTGCATGGCGATCTCCATCATGTGGTCGCTCTCGCCGTCCGGTGCCCAGGCGAGCATCTGCACGACCTGGTGCGCCTCCTCGAGAACGTGGTCGAGCAGCTCCAGTGTCCGATGTGGATTCTTCGGCCCGAAACCCTGGAAACCGGGCTCGGACAACGTCTCGAGCCCGGTCTCCACCGCGATGCCGACGTTCGGGATCACGCTCGCGAGCGCCTCCGACACCTTCCGCACGACGTCGAACGGCACCGTCTGCGCGTGCGTGATCTCCCGGTTCGTCAGGTCGTAGATCATCGCCCCGTTCGCGCAGATCGCCGTCCCGGTGAGGTCGAGGTTCTGCACGAACCGCGGCGGCCGTGCCGTGACGATCACGACGTCCGCCTCGACGGCGTTGAGCGTGGCGCGTGTGCGATCGCTCAGCACGCCGCCCGGTTGCAGCAGCGTGCCGTCGAGGTCGGTCGCGATCAGCCTGATCATCAGCCGATTATCGGGCAGGGTTCAGCTCGGCAGATCCACGATCGCGAAGTTCGCCATCCCTGCGGCCGCGACGTCACTCACCCCGCTGATCGTGGTCTGCACCGGCGAGCTCGCTCGGCAGGTGCGAGTCAGCGGCCAGGTGCTGCAGGTGTCCCAGGTGCCGTTGCCCAGGTTCCCGCGGTCCGCGTTGCGTCCCCACGCCCACACCGATCCGTCCGGCTTGAGGGCGAACGTCGTTCCGGTACTGCTGTCGATCTTGGTCACGCCGGTCAGGCCCTGCACCTCGACCGGAACGCTGGAGCGGCACTCTTCGGCTTTGCGGCACCAGGTTCCCGTGCCGAGCGTCCCCCAGTAGTCGTCGCCCCACGCCCACACCTTGCCATCGGAAGTGGTGGCATACCCGACTTCGTCGCCGCCCGCGATCGAGACCACGCCGGTCAACCCGGCCACCTGCGCGGGGCGGGGCTCGCTGCTCTGCAGTGGCGCGCCTGTTCCGGTCTCACCCTTCCAGTTGCGCCCCCACGCCCAGGCAGTGCCATCGGAGCGCAACGCGTAGGCGGTCTCGGTTCCGCCCGCCGCGATCGCGGTGATCTTGGTGGTTCCGGGTAGCGGCACGGGGACTCGCAGCGGCGTGCCCGGCGGGCAGACCTGACCTTCCGGACAGCTGGCACCGCCCAGGCCGTCCCGCACGTTGCTGCCCCACGCCCACACAGTGCCGTCGGACTTCAACGCGTACGCGTTCTGGTGGGTGGCGGCGACGGCCGTCACGCCGGTGAGGCCGTACACCCGCAGCGGAACGTTCGAGTCGCCCGCGGTGCCCGTGCCGAGCTGCCCGGCGTCGTTCCAGCCCCATGCCCACACGGTGCCGTCGGACTTCAACGCGTATCCGGACCAATCGCCCGCGACCACATCGGTCACGCCGTCGAGTCCGGTGACCCGCAGCGGGTCGTACGAGGCGTCGCCGGTAACACCCGTGCCGAGCTGGCCGTACTGGTTGTCGCCCCAGGACCGGACAGTGCCGTCGGACTTCAACGCGTAGGCGTGGTTGACGCCCGCGTCCACCGCGGTCATCCCGGACAGCCACGGACGCCGGGAAGGCGTCTTGCCGTAGGAGTAGTTCCCGCCCCAGCCGTACACACAGCCGGAGACGCACGGCCCTGGCTCGGCGAAGAAGCCCGCGACGTCGACGATCAGGTCGGTCGAACCCGCGTTGTTGTACAGCGTCATCAGCGCGTCGTTCCCGAGCCTGACCACAGCGCTGTTCGCCGTGTCACGCCCCGGAGTCAGGTTCAGGTTCGACGTGGCCGGCTGCGTCGAACCACTTGCGTAGGCGATCACGTGGGTCGGTGAGGTCGTGTTGGTGCCCGTCAGGTTCAGCACCGCGCCGGCCGCGTTGGCCGGGATCTTGGGCGCGAGCTGGACGGGCATGGCCCACCGAGGTCCGAACGGGCCGGTCGAGCTGCGGGAGTCGAAGGCGCGCACCGGAGTTACCGGGAAGAACCGGTGCCCGCCAGGTCCGTAGTAGCCGACCACGTCCACGATCAGATGGACGCCCCCCGCGTTGTTGTGCAGGTTGGCCCGCCTGTTGCGGCCGAGCTTGACGGTCACGAGGTTGGAGGCGGTCTGGCCTGGTACCAGGTTCAGACTCGATACGCCGGGGCCTTCGTAGTCGGAAGGGTACGCGGCCACGTGGGTTGCCGCGGTCGGCTCGGTGCCGGTCAGGTTGAAGGTCACCGAGGTGGCGTAGTCCGGCACCACGCCGGTGAAATCCAGATCCGGGTAGTTGCTCGGAGGCACGAGATGGGTGGTGCGGGTGTCCATGAGCCTGGTCGGGGTGGTGCTGGAGAACCCCGCCCCGTTGCCGATGCTGTAGTAGCCGGAGAGGTCCGCGATCAGGTGCACCGCGCCCGCGTTGTTGAACAGCCAGATCTTCCGGTCTTCCGGCAGCACGACGGTGACCTGGTTCGCCCTCGTCTCGCCCGCGACGAGGTTGAGGTTGGAGATGTCCGGCACGTTGTGGTCGGTCGGCGACACCCGGATGTGGGTAGGAGTCGTCGGCTCGGTGCCGGTCAGGTTGAACACCACCGCGGCCGCCGTGTCCGGCAGCACCGCGGAGAGGTCCAGCTGCACCGAGGAGCTGACCGGCTCCACCTTGCCGCCGGTTCCCGTGCCGTTCCTCGTGTCCAGGACGCGCCGCGGGGCCACGGGAACGAAGGCGTAGCCGTCGCCGATCGTCGAAGCGACCGGTTCGGCCTGTGCCACGACGGGGTGGACCCCGAGCAGTGCGAGCACGCCGATGAGCAGGTAGAGCCGTCTCATGAATCCCCCCAGAAACGCGATGAGCCGGCTCACTGTAAATCGGGAAATGGCGAAAAGCACCACCGTTGAAACAACTCTGGGCGGTGTCCGTCTCCGGACACCGCCCAGACTCGAGATCTGCTCGTCTAGTTCCGCGAGGCCACGACCGCGAACTTCCCGATCCCTCCTGACGCGAGATCCTTCACCCCGGTGATCGAGGTCTGCACCGGCGAGTTCGACTGGCAGCCCGCGGGCAGCGGCCACACGTTGCAGGAACCCGTGGTGCCGTTGCCGAGGTCTCCGGTTTCACCGTTTCGCCCCCACGCCCACACCGATCCGTCCTGCTTGAGGGCGAGCGTGGTGCCGGCGCCGCTCTCGATCACGAGCGGGCCGGTCAGGCCCTGGACCTCGACCGGGACCCTGGACATGCAGGTGTTGGGGTCGTCGCACGGCCTGCCGAGCGTGCCCCAGTAGTTCTCGCCCCACGCCCACAGCTTGCCGTCGGACGTGGTGGCGTACCCGACCTCGTCGCCGCCGGTGATCGACGTGACGCCGGTCAGTCCGACCACCTGCGCGGGGAAGCCCACGCTGTCCCTCAGCGGCGCGTTGGTTCCGGTCTCACCGTCCCAGTTGCGGCCCCACGCCCACGCCGTGCCGTCGGATCGCAACGCGTACGCGGTCTCCGCGCTGCCGGCCGCGATCGCGGTGACCTTGCTGTCCCCGGCCACCGGCACCGGAACTCGCAACGGCGTGCCCGGTGGGCAGACCTGGCCTGCCGGACAGCTCGCGCCGCCCAGGCCGTCCCACACGTTGTTGCCCCACGCCCACACCGTGCCGTCGGACTTCAGCGCATACCCCTGCAGATGGCTACCGGCGATGGCGATCACGTCGGTGAGGCCGTACACCCGCACCGGGACGTTGGAGAGTTCTCCGCCGCCCGTGCCGAGTTGGCCGTGGTCGTTCCAGCCCCACGCCCACACGGTGCCGTCGGACTTGAGCGCGTATCCCGCCCAGGTGCCCACGGCCACCTCGATCACGTTGGTGAGACCGGAGACCCGCAGCGGCACCTTCGAGTCGCCTTCCGTGCCGCCCGCGCCGAGCTGGCCGAACTGGTTGTCACCCCACGCCCACACCGTGCCGTCGGACTTCAGCGCGAGTGCGTTCTGGGAGGTCGCGTCCACCGAGGTGACGCCGGACAGCCCCTGACGGAGTGACGGCGTCGTGCCGTACTTGGAGGAGAACCCGCCCCAGCCGTACAGGCAGTCGTCGACGCACGGTGCCGGCGTGGCGAAGAAGCCCGCGACGTCGACGATCAGGTCCGTCGAGCCGGCGTTGTTGTACAGCGTCATCTGCGCGTCGCCACCGAGCTTGACCACCGCGCTGTTCGCCGTGTCGCGCCCCGGATCCAGGTTGAGGTTCGACGTGATCGGGCGAGAAGTGCCGTTCGCGTACGCGGTCACGTAGGTGGCCGAGGACGTGTTGGTGCCCGTCAGGTTCAGCACCGCGGCGGTCGCGCTGGGCGGGATCCTGGTGGCGAGGTCGACGGCCCTGGTCTGCTGAGGACCGAGAGCGCCGCCCGCCCTGCGAGTGTCGAGGGCGCGCACGGGAGACACCGGGAAGAACTGGTGCCCGATGCCCGACGCGTAGTAGCCGACCAGGTCCACGATCAGGTGGGTGTTGCCCGCGTTGTTGTACAGCAGCACCCGGCGGTTGGTGCCGAGCGCGACGGTCACGAGGTTGGGCGAGGTCTGGCCCGCGACCAGGTTCAGGCTCGACGCGTCGGGGCGTTCGGTGCCGGACGGGAACGCCGTCACGAAGGTCGACGCGGTCGGCTCGGTGCCGGTCAGGTTGAAGGTCACCGAGGTGGCCGAGGCCGGCACCACGCCGGAGAAGTCCACCTCGATCGTCGCCCTCTGGCCCACGGGAGCGCTGGTGCGGGTGTCCACCAGCCTGGTCGGGGCGGTCGTGGTGAACATCGACGCGGTGTCGGTGGTGTAGTAGCCCGCGACGTCGGCGATCAGGTGGACCCTGCCGGCGTTGTTGAACAGCCAGATCTTGCGGTCCGCCGGCAGCACGACGGTGACCTGGTTGGCCCTCGTCTCACCAGCGGTGAGGTTGAGGCTCGAGATGTCCGGGACGTTGTAGTTGACCGGCGACACCCGGAGGTGGGTCGCGGTGGTCGGCTCAGTGCCGGTCAGGTTCAGCACCACAGCGGTCGCGGAGGCCGGCAGCGCCGCGGAGAGGTCCAGCTGCAGGCCGGACTCGACCGGCTCGACCTTTCCCCCGGTGCCCGTGCCGTTCCTGGTGTCCAGCACCCGCCGCGGAGACATCGGGACGAAGCTGGTGCCCTCGTCCGCCGCCTTCGCGGCCGGAGCAGCTTGTGCCGCCACCGGTTGAATCCCGGCCAGTGCGAGCACGCCGACGAGCAGGACGGATCGCCATCTCATGAAATCCCCCAAGATCCCCCAGTGAGGCCGCCCACTGTAATGCCGGTCGCAGCGGAGAAGAAGCCGTCGAGCAGTCGATCTTCGTTGGAAAGCCGCGACTTCGGGCAGGATCTTGGTATGACCCATCGTGTTGACGACATGCCGTTGCCGGTTTGGCTGCCTCCGTCCGGTTCCGGCCCCGGCATCGTGCTGATCCAGGAGATCTTCGGCCTGGACGGCTACCTGCGCGGCGTCGCGGAACAGTTGGCCGCGCTCGGCTACGTCGTGGCCGTGCCCGAGTTGTTCCACCGCTTCGAGCCGGGCTGGGTGGGCGAGCACGACGAGGCCGGCATCCAGAAGTCGATGGAGGTCGTCGGCAACCTCGACTTCCCGTTGGCCGTGCAGGACGTCATCGCCTCGGTCGCCTACCTGCGCGGGCTGCCTGAGGTCACCGGCGGCGTCGGCGTGCTCGGCTTCTGCCTCGGCGGCACCCTGGCCTACGCCGCCGCGGTGGGCTCGGACCCGGACACCGCCGTCTCGTTCTACGGCTCGGGCGTCCCGGACCAGATCGGCACGCTGGACCAGGTCTCCTGCCCGATCCTGTTCCACTTCGGCACCGAGGACTCGTTCATCACCGGGTACCAGAAGGTCGCGGACGCGGTGGAGTCGCACGACGGCGCCGAGATCGCCCTGGAGCCCGCGGGCCACGCGTTCCTCAACCACCTGGGCCCTTGGTACGACGAGGAAGCCGCGAACCGCGCCTGGGACCGGACCGCGGCGTTCCTCGTACGCACCCTTCCTGTTTAAGGCTCAGGCAATGCACGGCACCGCGAGCTGCTGCGAGAAGAACCTCTCCAGCGGCTTGCGGTGCAACCGGCGTTCCACGGCGATCAGCTCGTTCTTGCGGTAGTGGGTGATCTGCGTGCTCGTGACGACGAACCCGTTGCGCTCGGTGGTGGGCATCTCGTCGTAGAGGAGCGCGTGCTGTCCTTGCGGCACAACGACATCCGCCAGCCCTTCGGGAATCTGCCCGGCCCTGCTGGCCACGGTGGCGGCGAGCGAGTCGGGCCGGTTCCTCAACTTCCGGTGCGGCCACGGCACACCGTGGTGCTCGGCCTCCAACGTCCGGTGCAACGCCCGGACCGCGTGCCTGATGGCCTTGATCGAGTCGCCGGTGACCACGTGCGCGTACGGCACGTCGAGACTCGTGTCCCTCCTGAACCCGGCGCAGACGATCACCTTGTCGTACCGCAGCTCCCCGGTGCCGTCGATCATCGCCACGAACTCGTTGCCGCGCTTGGCAATCCACTGCACCGCCCGCCCGACCGTGTGCGTGAGCCGCGCGGTCGTGGCGATGTTGTCGGCCGTCTCGAACGCGCTGTGCCCGCGTCCGATGATCAGCACCCGTTTCCCGGCGTACTCCGTGGGATCAGTGCTCGCACTCGCATACGTCTCGGCCTCGCCGACCCCCGGAATGCCTGGCACGTAAGGCTTCTTGCCGGTGGCGAGGATGACGTGCCGCGCCCCGTAGCGGCTCACGTCGGTGACCGGCGTGTTGTACCGGATGTTCAACGGCCGAGCGAATTCCTCCAGATACCGCACCAGATCGTCCGCGCCGGGAAACGTCCTCTTGCTGTACCGCGCGAACGGCACACCCTCGAACAACGAGTTGTCGTCCGTCGAAAGCACTCGATGCCGGGGAAAACTGCGGAAGAAACCCGCCGGCTCCGCCCCCGCCTCGAGGATCACGTAGTCGCGACCCGCCTGGTGCAGGAAGCGCCCCATCTGCAAGCCCGCCGGACCCGCACCGACCACCAGGTACTCCACCATCACGCACCTCCCGGCGTCCTCTACGCCAAACAAGGCGCAAAGGTTCAGCTGGGCGGTTACGGTCCATCTTCGTGGATTATGGGCGGATTTGGTCAATCAAAAGGCACATAAGTCTGGTTGTGCTCATCGGCCTAACGGTCTTCGCCCTGGCAGCCGCACTTCTGTGGGCCGCACTGGGCTTTCCGGCCGCGTCGACCGCCCGGCTGGACATCATCAAGGTCGCCCTGACCGTGGTGGCAGGCGTAGGTGGCGTAGTCGCACTGGTCGTCGCCTACCGCAAGCAACGCGTCACCGAGGTCGCCGAAACCCGCGAACGGACCAAGCTGCTCAACGAACGCTTCGGCGCCGCCTGCAACCAGATCGGCAACGAGGCCCCGACCGTCCGCCTGGCCGGCATCTACGCGATGGCCTCACTGGCCGACGAGTGGCCGGAACAACGCCAGGTCTGCATCGACGTCCTCTGTTCCTACCTACGCGTCCCGTACGAGCCGTCGCTGGACTCCGAGTGGTACCACGACGCCGAGTCCGAGGTACGCCTGTCGATCACCAGCGTGATCTCCCGGCACCTGCGCGACGGCGCCCCGGTGAGCTGGCAGGGCCACGACTTCGACCTCGTCCGCGCCGTGCTGAGGTCGGCGGACTTCTCCGGCATCCACATGTCGTCCGGAACGTTCTTCCTGAGCCTGGCACGCTTTTCCGGCGGCTGGATCTCGTTCGACGGCATGAAGGTGAGCGGCGGCGAGGTGTGGTTCGGCGGCGCCACGTTCGACGGCGCCCGCGTGACGTTCGACAAGGCCGAGTTCACAGGCGGCCGCGTGAAGTTCGAGGGGGCGGAGTTCAGCGCGGGCGAGGTGTCGTTCCGCGGGGCCCGGTTCGCGGGCGGTGAGGTCGACCTGTCCGAGGCGGTCGTGCGGGTGATGCTGGTGTTCGACGCGGGAGAGAAGCCGGGGTTGAAACTCCCCGAAGCGCAAGGATGATGTCGGGACGCTCTTCCGGTGTCGTACCGCGGAGGGCAATGGTCATGATCACCACCCGGCCGGTGGTCAGGCCGGCCAGCGCCAGCAGTCCGATCAGGCTGTAGGTCACGCCACGACAAGCGACGTTGTAGGCCAAGGCCCAGAACAAATCTTCTCAACGCAGGTGTGCCCACATGATGGACTGTGGAATGGACACGACCGTCCACAGTGTTGGATCGGGACGTGACGACCGTGAAGCGCCGTGCCCGTGTCCGTGCCCCTGAGCTGGTAGGACGCGGCTGGCTGAACACCGGCGACGAGCAGATCAAACTCACCGACCTGCGCGGCAAGATCGTGCTGCTCGACTTCTGGACCTTCTGCTGCATCAACTGCCTGCACGTCCTCGACGAGCTGCGCCCCCTCGAAAAGCAACACGAGGACGTACTGGTCACCATCGGCGTCCACTCGCCGAAGTTCGTCCACGAGGCTGATCCGGACGCCCTGAAAGCAGCCGTCGAGCGCTACGAGGTGCACCACCCGGTCCTCGACGACCCGGAGCTCACCACGTGGCAGAACTACGCCGTCAAGGCCTGGCCCACGCTCGTCCTGATCGACCCCGAGGGCTACGTCGTCCACGTAGCCGCAGGTGAAGGCCACGTCGAGGCGCTGAACACGATCATCAGGGAACTCGAGCAGGAGCACGAGGAGAAAGGCACTCTGCACCGCGGCACCGGGCCCTACGTCGCTCCGGCACCCGAAAACACCACGCTCAGGTTCCCCGCCAAGGCGATCGTCACCCCGAGCAACACGATCCTGGTCAGCGACTCCGCCCACCACAGCATCGTCGAGCTCGAAGCGGACGGCGAGACCGTCATCCGCCGCATCGGCACCGGCGAACGGGGCAGGGAAGACGGCCTGAACCCGACCTTCTCCGAGCCCGCGGGTCTCACGCGAGTCCCCAACACCCACGGCTACGACGTCGTCATCGCCGACACCGTCAACCACCTGCTGCGGGGCCTCAACCTCGACACCGGCGAGGTCACGACGATCGCGGGCACCGGCGAGCAGTGGCGCGACGGTGAGACCGACGGGCCCGCGGACAAGATCGACCTGACCAGCCCGTGGGACGTCGCGTGGTGGAACGGCGGCGTGGCCATCGCCATGGCCGGCAACCACACGCTGGGCTTCTTCGACCCCGAGACCAACACGATCAGTCGTCTCGCCGGCACCACCGTCGAGGGCATCAACGACGGCCCGGCCGCCGAAGCCTTCTTCGCGCAGACCTCCGGCCTGGCCGCCGACGAAAACCGCCTGTGGATGGTCGATTCCGAGACGAGCGCACTGCGCTACCTGGAGAACGGCGAGGTCCACACCGTCATCGGCAAGGGCCTCTTCGCGTTCGGCCACAAGGACGGCAACGCCGACGAAGCCCTCTTGCAGCACCCGCTCGGCGTCACGGTCCTCGACGACCACACGATCGCCATCTCGGACACCTACAACAACGCCATCAGGCGCTACGACCCCGAGACCGGCACGCTGACCACGATCGCGACGGACATCGCCGAACCGTCCGACGCGCTCGTGATCCAGAACGAGCTCGTGGTCGTGGCCAGCGCCGCCCACCGGCTCGAACGCTTCTCGGCCGCCGCCACGAAGATCGACGGCAAGGAGCACGCGGTCAAGCGCCCGAGCAGCGACATCGCCCCCGGCGAGCTGGAGCTGGCCGTGATCTTCACGCCGCCCAAGGGTGCCAAACTGGACGAAAGGTACGGGCCGTCCACGCGGCTGGAGATCACCAGCTCACCGCCGGAGCTCATCCTCGAAGGTGCCGGGGTCGGCACCGAACTGGTACGGGCGTTGCGGATCAACGATCAGGTCACGAACGGCGTCCTGCACGTAGTAGCGCAGGCCGCCAGTTGCAGTGACGATCCTGCCGACGAACACCCGGTCTGTCGCCTGACCAGGCAGGACTGGGGGGTGCCGGTTCGAGTGGTCGCCAATGGACCTGCACGGCTGCCACTGCTCATGGGCGGCATGGACGAGGCACCTCCGGCGGCCACGTAGACTCTGCGGGTGCCTGATGTCAAGCTCGAGATCCAGATGCTGTACGACCGCGTCATGGTGCAAATCTCGCCCGAGGACGGCGAGCGGCGCTCCAGCGGAGGCATCGTGATCCCCGCCACGGCCAGCGTGGCCAAGCGGTTGGCGTGGGGCAGCGTGTTCGGAGTGGGTACGAGCGTGCGACACGTGAAGGTCGGCGACCGGGTGTTGTTCAACCCGGAAGATCAGCTTGAGGTCGAGGTGCAGGGCGCCACGTATCTCGTGATGAGGGAACGCGATCTCCACGCAGTTGCCAGCGAACTCACCGAGCACGGTACTGGTCTGTACCTGTGAGCCGCCGGTTCGTGATCTTGGCCAGATAGCTACACACGTATACGCCGCCTCAGTGGAGAGACAGGGCAACGGGGAGAGCTGTGCCGTACGACGCTGACAAGACGAGAGCGATACCGCCGGTCAATCCCGGAGGTACCGCCTCCGAGCAGACGACGAAGATCGCGCCCGTGAGCACCGGCGCGCCCGAGGCGTGGCCGTCCGAAGAGCCGGACCACGAGCCGACGATCAGTGCGGCCGTGCCCGGTGTCGGTTTCCCCGCGAGCGAGGACGCCACCGAGTTCATGCAGCCGGTGTCGCTGCCGAGGCCCGAGGACTCCGGTGTCTACGGACCCGTGATGATCGAACCGGGCGAGGACGAGGAACAGCCGCGCAACGGCAAGAAGAAGGCCCTGATCGTGGCCGCGGCCGTTGTCGGCGCGTTCGGCCTGCTCTACGGCCTCGACATCCTGGTCTCCAGCGGCAACGTGCCCCGCGGCGTGACCGTGGCGGGCGTCGACGTCGGCGGCATGAGCCACGCCGATGCCGAGAAGAAGCTCCGCGACGAGATCGGCCCGCGGCTGAGCAAGCCGGTCGCGCTCAAGGCCGGTGACGTCACCGCCGAGCTCGACCCCAAGTCGGCGGGCCTGGAGCTCGACTGGAACTCCACGATCGACCGCGCGGGCAGCCAGCCGCTCAGCCCGATCACGCGCGTCACCTCGTTCTTCACCAGCCGCGAGGTCGGTGTCGCCACGAAGGCGGACGACGCCAAGGTCTCCGGTGCGCTCGAGGCCATGCGGCCGAAGCTGGACCACGAGCCGATCGAGGGCTCCATCAAGTTCGAGGGCGCCAAGCCGGTCGCCGTCGACCCGCACAACGGCCAGAAGCTGAAGGCCGAGGAGGCCGTCAACAAGGTCGTCTCGAACTGGGCGTCGGGCAACCCGGTCGAGGTCCCGATGGACTTCACCCCGGTCAAGACGACCAAGGAAGGCGTCGAGAAGGCGCTCAACGACGTCGTGAAGGTCGCGGTCTCCGCCCCGGTCAAGATCAAGGGCGAGGGCAAGGACGCGAACCTCACGCCCGAGCAGATCGCCGGCACGCTGGTGTTCGAGCCGGGTGACGGTGGCGCGCTGAACGTCAAGCCCAACAAGGACAAGCTCGCCGAGGCGGTCGGCCCGCAGCTCAAGGACACGGTCAAGCAGGGCAAGGACGCCGAGATCGTCTTCGAGGGCGGCCGGCCGACCGTCAAGGAGTCGGTGGACGGCCTCGACCTCGACTGGGACAAGAACCTCCAGCCCTACTTCGAGACGCTGGCGAAGACCGATGCGCGCGAGATCAAGTTCGAGTACAAGCACACGCCCGCGAAGGTCACCACCGACCAGGCGAACAAGATGGGCATCAAGGAGGTCATCGGCGAGTTCCAGACCGGTGGCTTCGCCGCCGCCTCGGGCGTCAACATCCGGGTCGTGGCCGAGAAGGTCAACGGCGCGATCGTCAAGCCGCACGAGACGTTCAGCCTCAACAAGTACACCGGCCCCCGCGGCACCGCACAGGGCTACGTCGAGGCGGGCATCATCGAGAACGGGATCCCCGGCAAGGCGGTCGGTGGCGGCATCTCGCAGTTCGCGACCACGCTCTACAACGCCGGCTACTACGCGGGCATGAAGGACGCGGGCCACCGGGAGCACAGCTACTGGATCACGCGGTACCCGAAGGGCCGCGAGGCCACCGTGTTCATGGACGGCAACGGCAACAGCCTGATCGACATCGCGTTCACGAACCCGGACGACACGGGCGTCGCCATCCAGACGATCTGGACCGGCTCGACGATCACGATCAGGCTCTGGGGCACCAAGAACTACGACGTCACCGGCTCCACCAGCGGCGACTTCAACCCCACCCAGCCGCAGGAGAAGAAGGTCAACAAGGCCGACTGCTCGCCGAGCAACGGCGCTCCCGGCTTCTCGGTGACGGACACCCGCACGATCAAGGACCGTCGCACCGGCCAGTCCCGCAGCGAGTCGCGCACCGTCCGCTACGACCCGCAGTTCAAGATCGTCTGCGAGCCGCCGCCCGGCGGCTGAGACAAAGCTCGGTTCACAGTGGCCACGCGCGGGTATTCACCCGTTCGTGGCCACTGTTGCGAATGAGGCGCGAAGACATCCCGTCGTCCAGACGTTGGGGCGGGTGGGAATGGTTGTGTACGGGGCGGTCCACGTGCTCATCGCGTGGCTGGCGCTCCAGGTCGCGTTCGGCGGCGACGCCGAGCGGACGGACTCGAAGGGCGCGCTGACCGAGCTCGCGGAGAAAGGCGCCTGGCTGCTGTGGGCCGTGGGCATCGGCCTGGTCTTCTTCTCGCTCTGGCAGTTGCTGCTGGCCTTGGTCGGCTACACCTACGTCACCAAGCAGCGCAAGCGGATCTCCAAGCGCGTCGGTTCCGCCGCACGCGCCATCACCTCGGGCGGTATCGCGTTCGGTGCCTTCAAGTACGCCACGAGCGGCAGCGCCGGCGATCAGACGCAGCAGCAACAGGAACTGACCGCGCAGGTGCTCTCGTGGCCGGGTGGCCAGTGGATCGTCGGCGCGATCGCGATCGGCGTGATCATCACCGCGGGCGTGATCGTCTACAAAGGCGTCAAGAAGTCCTTCGAGAAGGACCTCGACATGGGGCGCGCGCCGTCGTGGATCGAGCCGGTCGGCCGGATCGGCTGGATCGGCAAGGGCGTCGCGTACGGCGTGATCGGTGTCCTGATCGGACTCGCCGCGGTCAAGGCGGATCCGGAGCAGTCCGGTGGCCTGGACAAGGCCCTGCACACGTTGGCGGAACAGCCTTACGGCATGTTCCTGCTCAGCGCGGTCGCGATCGGCATCGCCGCGTTCGGCGTCTACTGCTTCGTGGCGGCCCGCGCGCTGAAGGGCTGACAGAACTGAAAAACGGGTCCTCGCACCTCGGGCAGGAGGTGCGAGGACCCGTCGTCTGTTCGAGAAGAACGACTCAGAAGGCGCTCTCGTCGATGTCCATCAGCGCGTTGTCCGTGGACTCGGCGATCTTGCGGCGGGCGGTGAGCTCCGGCAGCACGTTCTTCGCGAAGAACGACGCCACGGCGATCTTGCCCTCGTAGAACGCCTTGTCCTTGGCCGACGGCGTGCCGCCGAGCTTCTCCAGCGCGACCTCGGCCTGGCGCAGCAGCAGCCAGCCGACGAGCACGTCACCCGCGGTCATCAGCAGGCGGACCGAGTTCTGGCCGACCTTGTAGAGGTTGCGGACGTCCTCCTGCGACGAGGTCAGGAAGCCGACCAGCGAGCCGAGCATGCCCTGCAGGTCCTCGAGACCCTGCTTGAGCAGCGCGCGCTCCTCCTTCAGGCGGCCGTTGCCACCCTCGTTGTCGAGGAAGGACTGGATCTCGCCGTTGATGAACGCGAGCGCCTGGCCCTTGTCGCGGATGATCTTCCGGAAGAAGAAGTCCAGCGACTGGATGGCCGTGGTGCCCTCGTACAGGGAGTCGATCTTCGAGTCGCGGATGTACTGCTCGATCGGGTACTCCTGCAGGAAGCCCGAGCCGCCCAGGGTCTGCAGCGACTGCGCCAGCTGCTCGTACGCGCGCTCCGAGCCGACGCCCTTGACGATCGGCAGCAGCAGGTCGTTGACCGCCGCCGCGAGCTTGGCGTCGTCGCCGCCGAGCATCACCTTGTCCTGGAACGTCGCGGTGTACAGGTACACGGCGCGCAGGCCCTCGGCGTACGCCTTCTGCAGCATCAGGCTGCGGCGGACGTCCGGGTGGTTGGTGATGGTGACGCGCGGGGCGGTCTTGTCCGTCATACGCGTGAGGTCGGCGGACTGGACGCGCTCCTTGGCGTAGGACAGCGCGTTCAGGTAGCCGGTCGACAGCGTCGCGATGGCCTTCGTGCCGACCATCATGCGGGCGTACTCGATGACGTCGAACATCTGCGCGATGCCGTCGTGCACCTCGCCCAGCAGCCAGCCCTTGGCGGGCACGCCGTGCTGGCCGAACGTCAGCTCGCACGTGGTGGACGCCTTGATGCCCATCTTGTGTTCGACGTTGGTCACGAAGGCGCCGTTGCGCTCGCCCAGCTCACCGGTCTGCGGGTCGAAGTGGAACTTCGGCACGAGGAACAGCGACAGGCCCTTGGTGCCGGCCTTGGGCTCGACGCCCTCGCCCTCGGGACGCGCCAGCACCATGTGCATGATGTTCTCGGTGAGGTCCTGGTCACCGGACGTGATGAACCGCTTCACGCCCTCGATGTTCCAGGAGCCGTCGTCCTGCTTGATCGCCTTGGTGCGACCGGCGCCGACGTCCGAACCGGCGTCCGGCTCGGTCAGCACCATCGTGGCGCCCCAGCCGCGGTCGATCATCAGCTGGGCCCACTGCTTGTCGCGCTCGGTGCCGTTGTTGTAGACGACCGTCGCGAAGCTCGGGCCGGCCAGGTACATGTAGATCGGCGGGTTGGCGCCCAGGATCATCTCGGAAGCGGCCCACGCCACGGACGGGGGCGTGCCGAAGCCGCCCAGCTCGTCTGGCAGGAACATGCGGTACCACTCGCCGTCCCAGATGGCCTGGTACGACTTCTTCAGCGACTCGGGAAGCGTTGCCGAGAACGTCGCCGGGTCGTACTTCGGCGGGTTGCGGTCGGCGTCGGCGAACGAGTCCGCGAGCGGACCCTCCGCCAGGGTCTTCATCTCGGACAGAACCCCCCGCGCGGTGTCCTCGTCGGACTGCTCGAACGGCCCCTTGCCGAGGTGGTCCTGCACGTTGAAGACCTCGAACAAGTTGAATTCGAGATCCCGGACGTTGCTCTTGTAGTGGCCCATCTCGTCAGCTCACTCCTCAGGGTCGCGGCGGGGTCGCCTACTGACCGGTAACAACAGAGTATTACTCGACAGTAACCCCGGCAAGGGCGACCACCCACTGGTGGCGAACCAGACACTGCGCCGTAACGCCTGAATCGGGCATGAGTGCCGGTCAGACGCGTAGCGGACGCGCGGGGACCATGTCCAGCAATCCTGCGTTCGTGCGCTCCTGTGCGTCGATCGCACGAGGCAACATGACAGATTCGTAGGTCCGCACACCTTCTCGGACACCGTGCTCGGCGATCGCGAGCGCAAGATCGGCCGCGTCCTCCATCGCCAGGTTCGCGCCGACGCCCAGCGGGGGCATCAGGTGGGCCGCGTCGCCGAGCAGCGTCACGCCCGGCGTGTGCTCCCACGTGTGGGGCACGGGCAGCGCGTACAGCGGCCGGTGGATGAGCTCGCCGGAGAGGAACGCCTGCAGCGACGGGTGCCAGTCCGCGTAGAGCTCCAGCAGTTCGGCGTTGGAGGGCTTCCAATCCTCACGCGCGCGCATGCACGCGTACGCGCGAATGTGATTGCCACTGTTGCGCTGAGCCCACAGCATCAGGCCCTCGTCGTCGGCGACCATCGTGCCCTGGCCGGTGAGGTCCAGCAGTGGCACGTCGTTGTCGTGCCGGGTCTCGATGAACATCACGCCGGTGTAGTGCGGCACGGCGGGTGAGAGGGCCGGACGCACTCGCGACCAGGCCCCGTCGGCGCCGATGACCAGGTCGAACTCGGCGGTCGAGCCGTCCAGGAAGGTGATCTCGCCCGGCTTGGCCGAGCCGATGCCGAGGCCCCAATTGACGGTTCCGGGTGCGAGTGAGCCGAGCAGGAGCTGACGGAGTTGGCCGCGGTCGATCTCCGGCCGGAAGTCGCCCTCCGGTGGCTCGTGCTCGATCAACTCGGCCGTCACGGGGTCGACCTTGCGCTGCTCCTGGCCTTCGAAGCGGGCGAGCGCGCGCCACTCGTCGAACAGGCCGGCGGCGCGGATGGCCTCCTGGCCGCTGCCGGCGTGCAGGTCGATCGTGCCGCCCTGCTGGCGGGCCTCCGGCGAGCTCTCGCGCTCGAAGACGGTGACGTTCTCGAAGCCGCGCAGCTGGAGAACGCGGGCACAGGTGAGGCCGCCGAGTCCGGCCCCTGCGATGGCGATGCGTGGTGTGGTCATGCCATCGATAAAAGCGTACTGACTTAAAAAGTGCAACCACTACACTTTTGAAGTGGCTCAACTCGCACGGTAGGATCCTGCTCGTGACCGAACTCGGCCGCCGTGAGCGCAAGAAGCTGCAGACCCGCCAGTCGATCGCCGACGCGGCGCTGGAGCTGTTCATGGCGCGCGGGTTCGACGACGTGGGCGTGAAGGAGATCGCCGACCGCGCGGACGTGTCGGTGACGACGCTGTTCAAGCACTTCCCCAGCAAGGAGGCGCTGCTGTTCGACGAGGACGCGGAGCAGGAGGCCGCGCTGCTGCGCACGGTGCGCGATCGTCCGTCCGGCACGTCGATCCCGAAGGCACTGCGGGACTACTTCGCGGCAGCGGCCAAGGGGCACGCTGACCACCCGTTGTTCGCCGACTTTCAGCAGCTGGTGCAGACGACGCCGGCGTTGCGCGCGTACGGGCACCGGATGTGGATGCGCCATCAGGAGGCGTTGGCGCGCGTCATCGCCGCGGACATCGGCGCGCCGGAGGACGACGTCAGGTGCGCGGCACTGGCCCGGTTCGCCCTGGAAGCGCGGGACGTGATCTTCGATCGGCCTGACCGCGAACGGGCGGCCGACGAGGTGTTCGGGCTACTCGAACACGGCTGGGCTGCCGATCAGCAGTCCTGACCGGTAGGCGAGCGACACCGCATGGGTGCGGTCGTGCGCGCTCAGCTTGCGCAGGATGCCTTTCACATGGGTGCGCACGGTCTCCACGGACACGATCAGCTCGTCCGCGACCTGCTGGTTCTCCATGCCGTCCGCGATGAGCGTGAGCACCTCGTACTCGCGCCGGGTCAGCGTCGGCCGCTCGCGCGGTCGCAGGTCGGGGTGCACGTAGCCGCGGGACCGGCAGGTCTCAGCGATGACCCGCACGATCTGCTCGGGCTTGGCTGACCGCGGCACGACGCCGCGCACCCCCGCCTCCAGTGCGGACGTCACGTAGTTCGCGTGCGAGTGCGCGTCGCGGACCAGTCCGATGATCAGCAGGTGCGGGTCGCGCTCGACCAGCAGCCGGGCCAGGTGGCCGACCGGGTCGAGCACGGAGTCGATGAGCAGCACGTCGGGGCGCAGTCGTTCGTGCAGGCGAACGGCGGCGTGCAGATCGCCCGTCGAGCCCAGCCAGCGCAGGCCGGCGGTCCGCTTCACCAACGCGGACAGGCCCTCCCGGTAGAGCGGCACGGGGTCGATCAGTGCGACACCGGGGGCAGGCCGGTTTGGCGGGAGCATCAACACCTCCGTTCGTGCGTCTGGAGGTGAGACGTGGTTCCCCTGGACGTGTGACGCGGAATAGCCGGTTCACGTGGATGAACAAGGGTCACGAATGTGATTCAAGACCGGCGAAGGTCTTCCATCACACGGCAACAGTCTCGTAAGACCTACGTCACATATCCCGTGCGGATGTGCCAGGTTCCGCCGCCATCAGGCCTGGTGCTCTCGCGGGCACACGTGTGTGCACGCAAGGAGGTCACATGGGCACCCTCGATTGGGTCGTAGTCGTCGGCTACTTCTTCGTGATGGTCGCGATCGGACTCTGGTCACGCGGGCGGGTCCACAACATCGCCGACTTCTTCACGGCAGGCGGCAAGATGCCGTGGTGGTTGTCCGGCATCTCCCACCACATGTCGGGCTACAGCGCGGTCATGTTCGTCGCGTTCGCCTCTGAGGCGTACCGGCTCGGCCTCACGGTCTACGTGTGGTGGTCGCTGACGATCGGCATCGGCGTCGGCATCGGTGCGTTCCTCTTCGCGCCGCGCTGGAACCGGTTGCGGGCGAAGCACGACGTCAAGTCGCCGCTCGAGTACCTGGCCAAGCGCTACAACCTGCCCACCCAGCAGGTCATGGCGTACGCGGGTGCGTTGCTGAAGGTCGTCGACATCGCCGCCAAGTGGGCGGCCGTCTCGATCCTGCTGCGTGGTTTCGCGGGTGTCCCGATCACCTGGGGCATCATCATCATCGGCCTGGTCACGATGGTCTACTCCGTGCTCGGCGGCCTCTGGGCCGACGCGCTCACCGACTTCGGCCAGTTCGTCATCCAGGCGGCCGCGGGCTTCGCGATGTTCTTCGCCGTCGCCGGTCGCCTCGGCTGGGACTTCCCCGCGACGATCTGGGACAAGCTCCCGGAGAGCCACAGCGACCCGCTGGCCGGCCCCTACACGTCGACGTTCCTCATGGCGCTCTTCCTGATCAAGACGCTCGAGTACAACGGCGGCATGTGGAACCTGGCGCAGCGCTACATGGCCGCGCCGTCCGGCTTCGCCGCCAAGCGCTCGGCCCTGCTCTCGTC
Organism: Lentzea sp. NPDC005914; assembly: GCF_040629405.1. Classification (NCBI taxonomy): domain Bacteria; kingdom Bacillati; phylum Actinomycetota; class Actinomycetes; order Pseudonocardiales; family Pseudonocardiaceae; genus Lentzea; species Lentzea sp. NPDC005914. Next base: position 131,700 of record NZ_JBEXVQ010000002.1, read on the forward strand.
CGCGCTGTGGCTCGTGTGGCCGCTCGTCCTGTTCTTCCCGATGTGGGCCGCGCCGCTGATCGTGCCGGGCCTGCAAGGAGCGCAGGCGGAGAACGCGTACATCGAGATGGGCAAGCAGATGCTGCCCGCGGGCATGATCGGACTGGTCCTGGCGGGCTTCTTCTCGCACACCATGGCCATGGTGTCGTCGGACGCGAACGTCATCGCCGCCGTCATCAACCGCGACATGCTGCCGCACGTGTGGAAGAAGGTGAAGACGTTCACGGCGGACAACCAGCTGCTGCTGGCCCGCATCACGACGTTCGCCTTCATCGGCATCAGCATGATCATCGCGATCGCCTCCGGTGGCCAGGGCTTCGTGCTCAAGGTCGTCGTCGACCTGGTCGCCGCCACGATGGGCCCGATCGCGATCCCGCTGATGCTCGGCCTACTCCCATGGTTCCGCAAGGTCGGTTCGACCGCGGCGATCGCCTCGGTCGTCGGTGGCCTCGGCATGTGGGCGTTCCTGTACATCGAGCAGATGAACAAGGCCGCCTGGGTGACCAAGGGCGTGCTGGTCTCGTGGCCGCTGATGCTCTCGCTGGTGCTCTACCTGTCGATCGGCTTCCTGAAGAAGGAGCCGTCCACCGAGCGCGACATCCTGCTCGACTCGCTCAACTCCGACTCCGACGAGTCCGAGCCGGAGAAGGTCACGGCATAGCCCGTTCGTTCTTCATGATCCTCGCGGCGGCGCACCCGAACAGGGTCGCCGCCGCGAGCCACACGTAGGGCATCGGCGTGCCGGTGTAGGTCTGTGCCGTAGTCGCCAGCACAACGGTCGCCCCCGCGACCAGCCCGGTCGTGTGGGTGATCGGGAACGGACTCTTCAGGACAGTGACGACGGCGACGGGCACGAGCAGGAATCCGTAGGCCAGCACCCGCGTCAGCAGGTTGGCGTGCTCGGTGACCTCGTACTTGAGCGCCGGCACGGCGAGCACCGTCAGCAACACGCCCAGCGCGAGCCCGATCGCAATGCTCAGCACCGCGGTACGCCCTTGCCACATGTGCGTCATGCGGTTCAAGACGCTTGTGTGACCCGATGGTTGTCGTGGCGTGCGTCATCGTCACGAGACTCATGCGCCGTGACGCATGCACAGTGGATGGCATGGGTACGTGGTTTCCTGCAGATGACGCCGAGCTGGCCGCGGGTTGGCGGCTCTGGCTGGAGCTGAGCGACCGCGTCTACCCGGACCCGTCGTGGGACGGCACCGGGGCCGACGCCATCCGCCAGGTCCGCGATCTGCTGGCCGCGTGCGAGTCGATCCGCTCGGACTACCTGGCCGAGTCCTCCCAGCCCTCGGTGGCTTTGCTGCAACTGCTGCAGTCCATGCCGTTCGTGGCGTCGTTCCCCGTCGACCTGTGGCACGACGACACACACCCGTTGGACGTCGAACGCGCCGAACTGCTGCACGGCGACCTCGCATCGTTCGCCGACCACGTGGCGGGTGTGCGGGCCGCACTGGCTCAGGGCGGCGGCTGGGTGGAGCTGGACCGCCGCCCGTGGGGCCTCCCGGTCGACTAGCCGCTCCGCAGCTCAACTCGACTTCACCGACGCGTGGGTCGCGACGAAGGCCCTCGCACGGAGGGCCTTCGAGCGTGACCGCGACGCACCGCTGATGCGTCTACCTGGCGAACCGGCTCACACTTCCAGGCTCGACTCGATGCGCTTGAGCTGATGCCGGGCCATCGCGAGGTTCGAGACCTCTCTCTCCAGCACCAGGTACAGGAAGAGCGAGCCCCTGGATTTCACGCCGCTCATCAACCGGATCAGGTGGTACTGGCGGTGCAACGTGATCAGGATGTCCTCGATGCTGTCGTTGAGCCCGAGCGACGACATCACTCGGAGTTTCGACCGGATCACCTCGGTATTCCCCGCTGCCGCAATTTCCAGGTTCAACCACTCGCCCCCGCCGCTGGTGCCGAGCGACATTCCGCTGTCGTAGTCGACCAACGCGACGCCAACCGCGCCGGCGATGGACATGGCCTCTTTCAACGCGACATCGATGTTCATCAGACTCCATTTTCCTGTGTCGGCTGGTGATTGAGCTGACGTGGCCGATTTCCTGTGTCTCGGTCGCATGCGGACACGTCTCCATGCAGAAGAAATCGTTGACGAGAAGAACGAACCTGGCGTGGACATGTGCTGCGGCCATTTCTCGGAAGTGGTGTGCTGGTGTGAGCAGAGCGTCCGAGAAGGCGCCTTTTGGTCGCTCACCTGACGCCGGTCGACGGCGGTGCGGTTACGGAGCCAGGATCTCGCCGACACGCTCGAGCACGGGCCTGGACTCGTGGAGGAGGCGGCCGAGATTCATCCCCTTGTCCCCGAGCACGACCAGCAAGGACAGCCTGCCGATGGCGTACACGGCCATGTAGCCCTCGCTGCCGAACACCACGGTCTGGCTGAGCACGCCCATGCCCATCACCTCCGCTGCCTGGCGCGCGATTCCGAGATCGCTGGCGGCCAGTGCGGAGATGTACGAGGGTTCGACGTTCTTCGTCACATCGGCGACGATGGGAATACCGTCGGCTGACGCTATCACCGTGTCGGTCACTCCGGTGACGTTCTCCCGGAGCTTCCGCATCTCGGCGCTCAGTGCGTCGTAGTCCAACTCACTCCACTCCTGAATTGGAAAAGCCGATCCGCTCAGGACTAACATTCCACCTCCACGTCCCGCGCACTGCGCCGTACGCGATGACCTCAGACTTTGGTCATCACGTCTGAGAAGTCACTCCGGGTGAACTGGGGCTTGCAGAGCGGGTATCAGGCGAGTTGGTCATCCGATCGAGTACTTCACCTTCATCGAAAGAGCGACCGTCAGGCGTTACTTCTTACCTGTCGACACCACTTAACCGAAGCAAGCGTCACCTGATTGAGTGAAACATTCCAATTCGTGCAGAAAAGCCGGAATGAATTTTCATTCACGATCCATGTATCGACCTGGTGGCTCAGTTGTCGACGCGGCTCATGAGCTGTTCGGGGTAGCGCAGACCGGCCGCGGCGCCGGGCGGAAGGGCTGCCTCGAGCTCGGCGAGCTGGTGCGCGGTGAGCTCGATGTCGGCGGCCGCCGCGTTCTCCTCCAGGTAGCTGACGCGCTTGGTGCCGGGAATGGGCACGATGTCGTCACCCTGGTGCAGCAGCCAGGCCAGCGCGAGCTGGGTGGGCGTGACCCCGGCTTCGGTCGCCACGGCGCGAACCCGGTCTGCCAGGCGCAGGTTCTGGCGCAGGTTCTCGCCCTGGAACCGCGGGTCGTGCCGGCGGTAGTCGTCCGCGGCGAGCTCGGTGACGTCCTTGATCGCGCCGGAGAGGAACCCGCGGCCGACCGGGGAGTACGGGACCACCGTGATCCCGAGCTCGCGGGCGGCGGGCAGGATCTTCGCCTCGAGGCTCCGCTCCCACAGGGAGTACTCGCTCTGCAGCGCGGCGACGGGATGCACGGCGTGCGCGCGGCGAAGGGTGTCGGCATTGACCTCGGACAGGCCGATGTGGCGGATCTTGCCCGCGGCGACGAGCTCGGCCAGCGCGCCCATCGTGTCCTCGATCGGCACCGCCGGGTTGCGCCTGTGCAGGTAGTACAGGTCGATGTGGTCGAGGCCGAGACGCGCGAGCGAGGCGTCGACGGCCTCCTTGGCGTACTGCGGGCTGGAGTCGACGGCGAAGCTGCCCTCGTGGATCCGCGAGCCGAACTTGGTGGCGACCACGGCCTCGTCGCGGCGTCGGCCGACGAGGGCACGGCCGAGCAGTTGCTCGTTGTGGCCGGCGCCGTAGACGTCGGCGGTGTCCAGGAGGTTCACGCCCAGGTCGAGGGCGCGGCGGATGGTGGTGACCGAGTCGCTGTCGTTGGTGGCTCCGTAGAACTCGGACATGCCCATCAGGCCGAGGCCGACGGCGGAGACGGCGGGTCCGTCGGTGCCGAGCGTGCGCTGCTTCATCGTGACTCCCAGTCGAGGTTGGTCGGTGCTGTGGTTGCAGAGAGAAACTTATGCTCCATAACCATCATAGTCAACCATTGTTATTGTTAACTAGTTCACGTAAGCTCGGCTCGTGATGTCTGCGGATGATCCTTTGTCCTCTGAGGTGATCACGCTCTTCGCGTCGATCACCGACCGCTACACCCGCGAGTACGACTCCGCCGCGGCCCACCACGGTCTCACCGCACAGCAGGTGAAGACCCTGCTGATCCTGGACGAGGCCGCCCTGCCCATGCGCCGCATCGCCGAGCGCCTCGGAGCCGAGCCCTCCAACCTGACCAGCGTGGTGGACCGCCTGCAGGCTCGCGGACTGGTCGAGCGCCAACCCGATCCGAACGACCGCCGGGTCAAGCTCCTCGTCACCACGGACGACGGCGCGGCCACGGCCAAGGACCTCCGCGAGCGCCTGCGCTTCGCCCGCAACCCTCTCGCCGCGCTCGGCACGGACCAGCGGCACGCCCTGCGCGACCTGCTGCGCCTGATGGTCGACTCGGAGACGGGGAAGGCGACGTGATCAACGAACGAGGGCCCAGGTCTGTGCGACCTGGGCCCTCGGTGTGGAGCGGGTGACGGGAATCGAACCCGCCTCTACAGCTTGGGAAGCTGTCGTTCTACCAATGAACTACACCCGCAAGTTCAAGCTCGTAGCGATCATACACAGCGCGGCAACGCCTCGTTCCGGCGTCTCGGTTAGCCTGTCCGAGTGCTGCTGAGTGACCAGGATCTGCGCAAAGAGGTCGAGTCGGGCCGACTGCTGCTCGACCCGTTCGACGTCGAGATGGTTCAGCCGTCGAGCATCGACGTGCGACTGGACCGGTACTTCCGGGTCTTCAACAACACCAAGTACACGCACATCGACCCGTCGTTGCAGCAGGACGAGCTGACGAGCATGGTCGAGGCGCCGGAGGGCGAGCCGTTCGTGTTGCACCCCGGCGAGTTCGTGCTCGGCAGCACGTACGAGATGGTGACGTTGCCGGACGACCTGGCCGGGCGTCTCGAGGGCAAGTCCAGCCTCGGCAGGCTCGGGCTGCTGACGCATTCGACGGCGGGCTTCATCGACCCCGGCTTCTCCGGCCACATCACGCTGGAGTTGTCGAACGTCGCGAACCTGCCGATCACGTTGCACCCCGGCATGAAGATCGGGCAGCTGTGCCTGTTCAAGCTGTCGAGCCCGGCGGAGCACCCGTACGGCTCGAAGCAGGCCGGCAGCCGGTACCAGGGGCAGCGCGGGCCGACGCCGAGTCGCGCCTACCTGAACTTCCACCGCACCGACACGCGTCGCTAGCTCAGGTCGCCGTAGCGGTCGAGCACGCGGCGCCGGAGATCGGGATCGGTGCGGGGCACCGGTTCGAGGAAGATCTCGTCGAGGTCGCTGAACTCCTCGCGCAGTTCCGCGGAGATCCGCACGCAGGCGTGCTCGAGTTCGTTGGCGCCCAACGAGTCGTCGAAGTCCAGGCGGGCGCACAGCAGGACGCGGTCGGTGCCGATCAGCATCGTCAGGACGTCCACGACGGCGTCGACCTCGGGTACCTCGGCGAGCCGGTGCCAGATCGCCTTCACCATCGACGGGTCCGCCTGCCGGCCGATCAGCAGGCCGCGGTTGGTGCGCGCGAGGATGTACGCCACCAGGGCCAGCAGCACGCCGATCGCCAGTGACGCGAGGCCGTCCCACACCGCTGAGCCGGTCAGCTGGTGCAGGCCCACGCCGGCGAAGGCCAGTGCCAGGCCGATCAGGGCGGCGGAGTCCTCCAGGAAGACCGTCTTCACGGTCGGGTCGTCCGACTCGCGCAGGAACTTCCAGAAGCCCTTGCCGTGCGTCTCGGCTTCCGAGCGAACCTGCCGGAACGCCTGCGTCCACGAGATCGACTCCAGTAGGAACGCCAGGCCCAGCACGATGTAGCCGATCAGCGGCTTGGTCTGTTCCTCCGGCTCGCCGAAGACCGTGCGGAAGCCCTCGTAGAACGCGAACATCGCGCCCGAGGCGAAGATCGAGACGGCCGCGAGCAGGGACCAGAAGTAGCGCTCCTTGCCGTAGCCGAACGGGTGGCGGCGGTCGGCCGGGCGGTCCGAGCGGCGCAGGGCCGTGAGCAGAAGCGCCTCGGTGAACGTGTCTGCCACCGAGTGCGCGGCTTCGGAGAGGATTGCCGCCGAACCGGTCAAAACGCCCGCGACGGCCTTCATGACCGCGATCGCCAGATTGACCAGCAGGGCCAGGACGACGGTGAGTGTGCTTTCGCCCGAGCCCGACGGCTTCTCGCTCATGGCGATCACTCTAGGCCTCTCGTCCCGAGCCCACACGGGGCGTTGACCGGCGAAAATCACGGTTCGATCTCGGCCAGCAACCGGACATGCCCCTCGAACGACTCTATAGGCGACCGGCCGCTGGGGAGCGGCCGGGAAATCCACTGAAAATGTGCACCTCTATTTGTGCTGCACAAATGTTCCTGGGGGCAGTGAAATGAGCTTCAAGATCAAGGCCACAGCCGTCACCGTCGCGACCTCGCTGGTCGCGGTGCCGCTCGCACTTTCCGGCACCGCATTCGCGCAGGACGACACGCGGCCGACGGGGTACATCGGCGGCACTGTCTTCAACGACCTGAACGGCGATGGCAAGAAGCAGGACAACGAGCCGGGAATTCCGGACGTGCCGGTGATGGTCAAGGGCGAGAACGGCAACAGCTCCCCGTACTACTCCGACAACTACGGCAACTGGTTGATCAAGCGCGCGGACCTCGGCCACTACCAGGTCAGCTACGTCGACTCGAAGCTGGCCAACACCACGCCCTCCACGGTCGAGGTGGACCTCAAGGACGCTGTCGAAGGAGTCAACTTCGGACTTCGCGGTGGCTCCATCTGCGGCACGGGGTGGAGCGACACGAACGAGGACGGCAAGCGGCAGGACGGCGAGCCGGTGCTGTCCGGGCGCCGGATCTACCTGGCGGCGATCGACAAGCTCGTCGAGACGGGTGCGGACGGCGGCTACTGCTTCGACAACCTGCCCGCCGGCGACTACGAGCTCACCTCCACCAAGAACACCGGCGACCCGCTCGTGCTGACCAAGCCGTACGGCGACTCCAAGTTCAACTGGATCACCACGAAGACCTACGTCTACAAGGTCGGCAAGGGCGAGCAGGTCAAGGGGATCGACGCGGGTTTCATCAAGCTCCGGCCCGATCTGAAGGCGGTCCAGATCGTCGTCACCAACCCGTACGCGACCAACCAGGACACCTTCAAGGTGGGCGACACCATCGACGTCTACGGCTCGCTGTGGGCCAACGGCAACGCGCCGGAGAGCCTGAGCGGCACGCTGACGCTGCCGGAGGGTGTGCGCATCGTGGGGCCGATCGGCGGGCTCGCTCCCGGCGCCATCGTGCAGGGACAGCAGGTCATCCTGCCGCACGGTCTCAAGCAGAGCCCGCTGCTCGGGGAGTTCCTCGGCGCCAAGGTCGTGGTGGAGAAGGAGTTCACCGGCGGTGAGATCAAGTGGGAGGTCGGCAACGACAACGCCGACACCGACCTGTCCAACAACGTCCTGACCCGCAAGATCAACGCCGTGGCGGGTCAGCCGCAGGGCGACCCGGCCCCGAAGGCCCCTCAGGCTCCGGAGATCAAGAAGGTCGCCGCGCTGGCCAACACCGGTGCGGACCCCGTGGGCGTGGGTGCGGTCGGCCTGGGTGCACTGGTGCTCGGTGGCCTGGCGCTGTTCGGTGCCCGCCGTCGCAAGAACGTCTGATCGTTACTGCATTCGAGTGACATTCGCGGCACCGGGCAACATCATGAGCCGCTCGGGTGTCTTAAGGCTGGGATCTGCTCCGGGGGGACGCTGATCACCAGGGGGTAAGACGGAACGGCCCGCGTCCGGGAGAGACGCGGGCCGTTCTGCATGTCGGCGCAACTACCATCGTGGGATGGGCAAGCGTGGTGCGGACGACACCGATGCCGAGGTCGAGTCGTGGAGGGCCATGGTTCCGGCGATCGATCCGGTGGTCGAAGGCGTGGTCGACCGCGTGCACCAGATCAGCAAGTACCTCGACTTCCTCGCCACGGAGATCGCCGCGCCGCACGGGCTGAACCGCGCCGACTACGAGATCCTCGCCCGCCTGTTCTGGATCGGGCCCCCGCACCGGCTCACGCCCAAGCAGCTCGCGAACGGCACGCTGAGCCCGGCCACGACGATCACGAGCCGCCTCGACCGGCTCGAGAAGGCCGGTCTCGTGGTCCGCGAGCTCGACCCGAGCGACCGCCGTTCGCTGCCCGCGACGCTCACCGACGCCGGCCGCAAGATCTTCCTCGACATCGTGGCCGGACAGGCGCAACGGGAGAAAGACCTCTTCACCGCGCTGCCCGGCGCCGACCTGGAGAACCTGCGCGACCTGCTGCGTCAGGTGATGGAGGTGCTGTCGGGCGAACTGGGTCCCGCCCACCGCCGCACGAGGCTCGCACTCGACACCAAGGAATAATTGCTACGAACTCGTACTATCCGATATCGTGCTAACTGGCGCGAGAGGGAGGGGTGCGACATGGGTGGCTATCCGCTGTCGGAGTGACAGGCATCACGCAACACTCGTCCCCCGGGATTCCGATTACACGATTGGAGTAGCTGGATTTCTGGGGGACAAGTGAAGAAGCATCTGGCCGTCGCCACGACGGCCGCCTTCCTGCTGGCCGGCGCGGGTCTGCCCGCCGCGGCGCAGGACGAGACGATCACGGTCGAAGGAGTCATCTTCCTCGACCGCAACGGCAACGAGTCCTACGACGCGGGCGAGACCGTCCGCGCGAACGGCCCCGGCGTCTGGGTGACCAACGTCGACACCAACGAAAAGGTCGGCGAGTTCGGCACCGACGCGAACGGCCGCTACAGGGCCGTGCTGCCCAAGGGCCCGAAGTACCTGGTCGTCAACCAGGACAAGAACGGCTTCGACCTGCCCTTCGGCGCGCGACCCGCCACCGAGGACCTGAAGCTCGACTTCCCGCTGTGGGGCCGTTTCATCGAGGGCCACAGCTTCGTCGACACCAACGGCGACGGCGTGAAGCAGGACGGCGAGGCTCCGGCCACCGGCGAGATCAAGGTCAGCGGCAAGGCGACGGACGGCACGCAGGTCGACGTCGCCACCAAGCCAGGCGCGGATGGCCTGTTCCGATTCGAGCTGAAGATCGGTGACTACACCCTGACCGCTCCGGATCTCTCGCGTCAGGGCCTGGCGCTGGCCAAGCCGCGCGGCTCCACCGACATCGACTGGCTGACCGGTCAGGCGAAGATCGGCGGCGACCGGAACACGCGGATCGACATGCGCTACTTCGAGCCCAAGGCCGACAGCGCCCTCGAGGACACCACGATCAGCCCCGCCAAGGACACCTACACCGTCGGCGACCAGATCGACGTCAAGTTCAAGCTGGTCAACAAGGGCGACCTCCCCGGCAAGATGTCGGTGGTCATGTTCAGCATCGCCGAGACCGACGTGAAGATCCTCTCGCGCAGCGACAACGTCACCGGCACGATGCAGGACTTCGAGACGGTCAGGAAGATCCTTCCCGGCGAGTCGGTCACGGTCGAGATGAAGCTGGAGCTCGCCAGCACCGAGGTCACGGAGATCTACCCGTTCGTGCGCCCGTTCGTCGGTGGGTACAAGGACGTCGACCACAAGAACCAGGGCCAGTCCTTCCGCAAGGTGATCAAGGTGGTCGAGAAGAGCACCGCCACGCCGTCGACCCCGGCCTCGTCGCCGGAAACGACCACGCCGACCACCACGCCGGCCGTGGCCAAGGCGGGCAACAAGTCCGGGCTCGCGTCGACGGGTGCGTCACCGCTGGGGTTCCTGGCACTGGGCGCGCTGCTGCTCGCGGCCGGTACCGGGGCGTTCTTCGTGGCGCGCCGCCGACGTTCCTGACCACTTAGGACCCGCCACGGTTAGTCTGCGGCATGGGCATCTTGGTGCATGTGCTGCTGACTGCCGTGGCGGTCTGGGTGTCGACCGCCCTCCCCGGCATTGATCTGGGCGAGGGCACCACCGGCTCGAGAATCCTCACGCTGATCGGCGTCGCGGTGATCTTCGGCCTGGTCAACGCCATCGTGAAGCCGCTGGTGAAGTTCTTCGGCTGCTTGTTCTACCTGGTCACCCTCGGCCTGATCGGGCTCGTGGTGAACGCGCTGCTGTTCATGTTCACCGGGTGGCTCGCCGAGCAGCTGGACCTGCCGTTCCGCGTCGACGGCTTCTGGCCCGCGTTCTGGGGCGCGATCATCGTGGCCCTGACCGGCTGGGTGCTGAACGTGGTCTACGACAAGATCACCGACAACGACTGACCCATGGCACGAAAAAGCCCCTCGGCCCACACCGGACCGAGGGGCTTTCTCTTGCTGCTTAAGCGTTTGCCTCTTCCGCAGCCGGGGTCGGCTGACCGCGGCGAACGGACTCGAGCAGCATCTGCGCGACGTCCACGACCTCGACGTGCGCCCCGGCCTGGCCGTCGGCCTGACGCGCGGTCACGCCGTCGGTCAGCATCACGCGGCAGAACGGGCAGCCGGTCGCGATCTTCGACGGCGCGGTCGAGAGAGCCTCGTCCACGCGGTCGACGTTGATGCGCTTGCCGATCCGCTCCTCCATCCACATGCGAGCGCCACCGGCACCGCAGCACATGGACCGTTCCTCGTGACGCGGCATCTCGCGCAGCTTCGCGCCAGAAGCCCCGATGAGCTCACGTGGTGCTTCGTAGACCTTGTTGTGGCGGCCCAGGTAGCACGGGTCGTGGTACGTGACGTCCTCGGTGACCGGCGCGACCGGCACCAGGCGACGCTCGCGCACCAGCTTGTTCAGCAGCTGCGTGTGGTGCACGACCTCGTACGTGCCACCGACCTGCGGGTACTCGTTCGCCAAGGTGTTGAAGCAGTGCGCACACGTGACGACGATCTTGCGCTGACCCACGGGCCGGTCCTCGAAGACCGAGTTGAGGACCTCGACGTTCTGCTGCGCGAGCATCTGGAAGAGGAACTCGTTGCCGGCGCGGCGAGCCGGGTCACCGGTGCAGGTCTCCTCCGGGCCGAGCACCGTGTACTTGACGCCCGCGGTGTGCAGCAGTTCGGCGACGGCACGCGTCGTCTTCTTCGCGCGGTCCTCGAACGCACCGGCGCAGCCGACCCAGAACAGGTACTCGGCGTCGCCCAGTTCGCCCTCGAACACCGGCACCTCGAACTCGAGGCCCTCGGTCCACGCCAGGCGGTCCTTGGCGTTCTGGCCCCAGGGGTTGCCCTTGTTCTCCAGGTTCTTGAACATGCCGCCGAGCTCGGTCGGGAAGTTCGACTCGATCAGCACCTGGTAGCGGCGCATGTCGACGATGTGGTCGACGTGCTCGATGTCGACCGGGCACTGCTCGACGCACGCGCCACAGGTCGTGCAGGACCACAGCACCTCGGGGTCGATGACGCCGAGCTCGTCCGGGCCGCCGACCAGCGGGCGCTCGGACTCGGCCATCGCCAGCACGTCGATGCCCTCGAGGCGCTTCTTGTAGTCCTCGTACTTGTCCTCGACCAGGCCGACCTCGTCACCGGCCATGTCGCGCGAGCCGCCCGCGAGCAGGTACGGCGCCTTGGCGTACATGTGGTCGCGCAGCTGCGTGATGACCAGCTTGGGGGACAACGGCTTGCCGGTGTTCCAGGCCGGGCACTGCGACTGGCAGCGGCCGCACTCGGTGCAGGTGGAGAAGTCGAGAACGCCCTTCCAGGTGAAGTCCTCGACCTTGCCGACGCCGAACACGTCCTTGTCCGGGTCGGCTTCCTCGAGGTCCAGGACCTTGCCGCCGGACATCATCGGCTTCAGGGCGCCGAGCGCGACGCCGCCGTCGTCCTCGCGCTTGAAATAGATGTTGAAGAACGCCGAGAACCGGTGCCAGGCAACGCCCATCGTCAGGTTCCGGCCGACCACGATCAGCCAGATCATGCCGGACAGCAGCTTGACCAGCGCCATGACCGACACCCAGATCGCGGCGGACGGCAGCAGGTGGGCCAGCGGCTGCGTCACGAACGACGTCCACAGCGGGGCCTCTTCCAGGCCGCTCGACTGCTTGAACGCCTTCACGCCGAGGATGCCGAGACCCTCGATGATCACGACCGCCTCGACGAAGTACGCGGACTTGAAGTCCGAACCCTGGAAGCGCGAGATCCGGTCGGCGCGGCGCGGGTGGTTGACCTGGCGGATGATCGCCAGCGCCACGCCGCCGACGACGGTGCCGAGACCCAGCAGCTCGACCAGCAGCAGCCAGACGGACCACGTGCCGATGACCGGCCAGTGGAAGTGCGGGTCGAACACCTCGCCGTACGCCTCGAACAGCACTGCGGAGCCGATCAGGAAGCCCCACATCACCATCCAGTGCCACGGGGCGACCGAACGGAACTTCGCCATTCTGGTGTGCGCGACGAACTCGACGACCAAGGTCCGCAACCGCGGCCAGAACGGGCCGGTGCGGGTGGGGTCCGGCTGGCCGAGCCGGATGATCTTGATCTGCTTCAGCACGGCGGCGACGAACACGCCCCAGGCGACGACGCTCACCGCCACGGCGACGAGTCCGAGAACCAGCTGGAGGGTCATGGCGGGAGTCTAGGACACGTTACTCGTGGGTAACCACTTGGACGTGGCCGGTGTCTCCTCACGTACCGGTAAAGAAGCCGGCCTCCGGTGAAAAACTTGTGGAACACTTGTTCAAGTAGTTCCGCTGAGCACCTGGAGGTCGCCGTGCTGTACCTGTATCTCGCTGCGGCGATCGTCGGAGAGATCGCCGCCACCGTGTCGTTGAAGCTGTCCGACGGCTTCAGCAGACCGTGGCCGTCAGTCGTGGTTGTCGTCGGATATGCAATCGCCTTCACAGCTCTTTCGCGCGCGTTGAAGTTGGGTATGCCCGTGGGCGTCGCTTACGCCGTGTGGTCCGCCATCGGCGTCGCAGCCGTGGCGATCATCGGCTGGAAGTTCCTGGGCGAGACCCTCAACCCCACTATGGTCATCGGGCTGGCTCTGATCATCGGGGGCGTGGTGACGCTCGAGCTCGGGAGGACGCACTGACCGCGGTGATGGACGGCAGGAAGGCGCGCGGCGAGAAGAAGCGGCGTGCCATCGTCGAGGCGACCCTGCGGGTGATCGAACGCGACGGCGTGTCCGGCGTGACGCATCGCAGCGTGGCGCGCGAGGCCGGCGTACCGACGACAGCGCCGACCTACTACTTCGCGTCGCTCGACGACCTGTTGATCGCCACGCTGCTGTGGGTCGCCGAAGAGCTGTGCGACGACATGCTCGACATCATCGCTCGCGGCAGCTCCCGTGAGATCGCGAGCTCGCTTGCTCGTGCGGTCAACGAGAACCGTGCGCGCACACTCGCCGAGTACGAGCTGTACCTGCTGGCGGGTCGTCGTCCCGAACTGAAGGCCGCCGCACGCCGGTGGCTCGACCTCGCGGTGGAGGTCGTGCGCCCCGCGGACCCGGTGGCGTTCCGCGTGTTCCTCGCCGCCATCGACGGGCTGCTGATCCAGGGTCTGATAGCCGATGTTGCGCCGAACGAGGACGAGCTGGAGCCAATCGTGTCCTTCTTGATCTGCGGCCGCGACGATTTCACCCCTCCGGCACGGGAACAATGAAGCCATGAGGTTCGCGCGAGAGGTGTCCGGTATCAGCCACGGGGTGAGCCCCGGGCTGCTGGCAGCGCTCTACGTCCGCGACTCATTGGCGTTGTCGGTCGACGTCGAGCCGCACGTCCCAGGCCTGGACCCGCCGCTGCCGGTGCAGGTGCCGGCGGGCGTCGACCGCGCCGCCGTGACGCGTGAGTGGCCGGGCTGGTGGGCCGACGCGCTCGACGCGTGCACGCGAGGCGCCGAGCCCGCGGTCCCCGAGGACGCCGAGGCGTTGCTGACCCGGCCTGCCAGCCGGGACGCGGTGCTGGCGCTGAAGACCGGAATCGAGCAGCTGCACCGCGTGCAGGCTCCGGTGGCGCTGCCGATCGGCGACGTGCTGCGCGGCATCGAGTCGCGGATCGGCCGGTGGGCGCAGAGCGTGGAGCTGCACATCGCCGAGCTGCCCGTCGACGGCCTGTTGTGGGAGCGCATCGCACCCGCGCACGTTCTGGCCTCGACGCGGTTCCTGAACGACCCCGCGCGCACGGCTCCTGCGTTGCGCGCGGTCCTCGAAGACCTCGTCTGATCCAGGTAGGGACAACCCCACCCCGCCTTCGGGGGCTGACTGCCGTGTAGCTGAGCCCCGCCACCTCTAGTTTTGTGCTCATGCTGAGGACGGCGCTGGTGGCGGTGCTGATGGGGGCTCTGCTCTCCGGGTGTGGCATCCGCATCATGAAGTACGAGTTCACCGACGACCACACGGTCGCGGAGAAGTTCACGTCGGTGCAGGTGCGCACCGGCTCGGGGGACGTGGCGATCCGCTACGTGCCGGGCAGCAACGAGACGAAGATCCACCGCACGGTGGAGCACGCGAAGGACAACAAGCCGTCCGGTGTCTCCCACCGGATCGAGGGCAGCGCGCTGGTGCTGGGCGACTGCGGCAACAACTGCTCGATCAACTACGAGGTCCAGGTGCCGTGGGCGGACATCACCATCGCGGGCCCCGACGTCGGGTCGGGTAATGCCGTCTTCGAGGGGCTCGCCGCGGTCGACTACCACATCGGCTCCGGCAAGTTCGAGGCTCGCGACATCGCGGGCAACGTCCAGGTGAGCAGCGGCTCGGGGGACATCAGCGTCCGCGACATCTCCGGTGACGTGAAGGGCCACGGCGGCTCGGGCAAGTTCGAGGCCTTCAGGGTCAAGGGCAGCGTCACCACGGACCTGGGCTCCGGCAACATCACCATGGACCAGGTGCAGGGCAAGGTGCTCGTCACCACCGGCTCCGGCCGCATCAACGGCACGGCACTCGACAACGACGTGACCGCCAACGCCGACTCCGGCGACGTGGAGCTGACCTTCGCCTCGGCACACACCGCCCGCGTCAACACGGGCTCCGGCGACATCACGCTGCGGGTGCCGGGATCGGGCGGCCCGTACAAGGTCACCGGCGACTTGGGCAACGACAACCGCAAGATCGACGTGCCAACCGACCCGGCAGCGAAGTTCGAGCTCAGGCTGTCCGCGGACTCGGGGGACGTGAAGGTGCTGGCCGTCTGAGGCGGCCGAATCAGGGGGAACGTGAGGCCGCCGCTCGTCGGCGGCCTTCACGCTTCCTCGGTGTCTTCGCCGCGGTCTGGAGGCCTGCGTCTGAAGGGGCCCGACTGCAGATCTGCTTCGAACGGGAATGTGTCGAGGGCCACTCCACAAGGGGTGGTCTTCGGCGCGTTGTGAGGGAACACCCAGACCTTCTCGGCCGTTGGTCCAGTCAGAAAGCTTGAGTCGGGTAGGCTCAAGGTTGAGCAGATGGCAAACTTGAGTCAGCAACGCTCAACAAGAACTAGCGGAAGGAACTCCAATGGCGCGTGCAGTCGGCATCGACCTCGGGACGACCAACTCCGTCGTCGCCGTCCTCGAAGGCGGTGAGCCGACGGTCATCGCCAACTCGGAGGGCTCGAGGACGACCCCGTCCATCGTCGCGTTCGCGAAGAACGGCGAGGTCCTCGTGGGTCAGCCCGCGAAGAACCAGGCCGTCACGAACGTCGACCGCACCATCCGCTCGGTGAAGCGGCACATCGGCACCAACTGGAAGACCGATGAGATCGACGGCAAGCAGTACACCTCGCAGGAGATCAGCGCGCGTGTGCTGATGAAGCTCAAGCGCGACGCCGAGGCGTACCTGGGCGAGGAGATCACGGACGCCGTGATCACCGTCCCCGCCTACTTCGAGGACGCGCAGCGCCAGGCCACCAAGGAGGCCGGCCAGATCGCGGGTCTCAACGTGCTCCGCATCGTCAACGAGCCGACGTCGGCCGCTCTGGCCTACGGCCTCGACAAGGGCGAGAAGGAGCAGACCATCCTGGTCTTCGACCTCGGTGGCGGCACGTTCGACGTCTCGCTGCTCGAGCTCGGCGACGGTGTGGTCGAGGTCCGCGCGACCTCCGGTGACAACCACCTCGGTGGCGACGACTGGGACCAGCGCGTCGTCGACTGGCTGGTCGAGCGCTTCAAGCAGGCGAACGGCATCGACCTGACCAAGGACAAGATGGCCCTTCAGCGCATCCGCGAGGCTGCGGAGAAGGCCAAGATCGAGCTGTCCAGCTCCTCGAACGCCAGCATCAACCTGCCGTACATCACGGTCGACGGTGACAAGAACCCGCTGTTCCTCGACGAGACGCTGTCTCGCGCCGAGTTCCAGCGCATCACGTCCGACCTGCTCGACCGCACCCGCGCGCCGTTCAACAACGTGATCAAGGACGCCGGCATCTCCGTCGGCGACATCGACCACGTCGTGCTCGTCGGTGGCTCGACCCGCATGCCCGCCGTCGCGGAGCTCGTCAAGGAGCTGACCGGCGGCCGCGAGCCCAACAAGGGCGTGAACCCGGACGAGGTCGTCGCCGTCGGCGCGGCTCTGCAGGCCGGTGTCCTCAAGGGCGAGGTCAAGGACGTCCTGCTGCTCGACGTCACCCCGCTGTCCCTCGGCATCGAGACCAAGGGCGGCATCATGACCAAGCTGATCGAGCGCAACACCACGATCCCGACGAAGCGCTCCGAGACCTTCACGACCGCGGACGACAACCAGCCGTCCGTGCAGATCCAGGTCTTCCAGGGCGAGCGCGAGATCGCGGCGCACAACAAGAAGCTCGGCATGTTCGAGCTGACCGGCCTGCCCCCGGCCCCGCGCGGCGTGCCGCAGATCGAGGTCACCTTCGACATCGACGCGAACGGCATCGTCCACGTCTTCGCGAAGGACCTGGGCACCGGCAAGGAGCAGTCGATGACGATCACCGGTGGCTCCGCGCTGCCGAAGGACGACATCGACCGCATGGTCAAGGACGCCGAGGCTCACGCCGAGGAGGACAAGCGCCGCCGCGAGGAGGCCGAGGTCCGCAACCAGGCGGAGACTCTCGTCTACCAGACGGAGAAGGTCGTCAAGGAGAACGACGACAAGCTCCCGGCCGAGATCAAGGACAAGGTCAACGCCGCGATCGCCGAGGCGAACGAGGCGCTCAAGGGCACCGACATCAACGCCATCAAGACGGCGGTCGAGAAGCTCGCGACCGAGTCCCAGGCCATCGGCCAGTCGATCTACGCCAACGCGCCGGGTGCCGCCGGTGCCGAGGCCCCTGGTGCTGACGCGCCGGGTGCCGCCGGTGCGGGTGCCAAGGCCGGCCAGGACGACGTCGTGGACGCCGAGATCGTGGACGAGGACGAGAAGAAGTGACCGAGCCGAGGCACGCCGCCCCTGACGAGGAGCAGCCTCAGGTAGTCGTGAACGACCTGCCCCGGACCGACCCCGAAACGGGTGAGGTCCGGGTGCAGGCCCACGCTGCCGAGGAAGGCGCTGCTCCGGCTGACGAACCGGTCGTTGCGGAGATCGTGGACGAGGTGGCCGCCGAGCTGAAGACCCAGCTCGACGAGCGCACCGCCGACCTGCAGCGGCTCACCGCCGAGTACGCGAACTACCGCAAGCGGGTGGAACGCGACCGCGAGGCAGTGATCAACAACGCGAAGGCGTCGGTGGCGGGCGAGCTGCTGTCGGTCCTGGACGACATCGAGAGGGCCGCCGCGCACGGCGACCTGACCGGTGCGTTCAAGGCCGTGGCGGACAAGCTCGTCTCCACCCTGGCCAAGACCGGCCTGGAGCCTTTCGCGCACGAGGGTGAAGCGTTCGACCCGTCGGTGCACGAGGCCGTGCAGCACAGCACGTCCCCGGACGTCGACGGTCCGACGGTCACCGCAGTCCTGCGCCGCGGCTACACGTTCGGCGACAAGCTCGTCCGGCCCGCGCTCGTCGCGGTGACCGACCACGAGCCTGCCGCCGCTCCGGCACCGCAGGCCGAAGAGAACTGACGAGAGGAGGAGACGTCCGGTGAGTGCTAGGGACTGGATCGAAAAGGACTTCTACCGCGAGCTGGGCGTCTCCTCCGAGGCGTCGGCGGACGAGATCAAGAAGTCGTACCGCAAGCTCGCCCGCGAGCTGCACCCCGACGCCAACCCCGGCGACGCCAAGGCCGAGGCCCGCTTCAAGTCGGTCTCCGAGGCCTACGGCGTGCTGTCGGACCCGGCCAAGCGCAAGCAGTACGACGAGGCCCGTCGCCTGTTCGCGGGCGGCGGTGGCTTCCCCGGCGGCTTCGGCGGCGGTGGCGGCTTCGACGTCAACGACCTGTTCGGCCGCGCGGCCCAGGGCACCGGTGGCGGCGGCCTGGGCGACCTGCTCGGCGGCCTGTTCAACCGGCGCGGAGGCGGCGGCACGGCCGGTTCGGCCACGCGCCCGCGTCGTGGCGAGGACGTCGAGACCGACGTCCGCATCGACTTCACCGAGGCTGTGCGCGGCGCCACCGTGCCGCTGCGCCTCTCGTCTCCGGCCGCCTGCACGACGTGCGGTGGTTCCGGTGCGAAGCCGGGCACCACGCCGCACACCTGCGCGACCTGTTCGGGTTCCGGCTTGGTGACCCGCTCGCAGGGCGCGTTCGCGTTCAGCGAGCCGTGCCGCGACTGCCGCGGGACCGGCCGGATCATCGACGACCCGTGCCCCGAGTGCGGTGGCGACGGCGTCAGCACCCGCACCCGCACGCTGACCGTGCGGATCCCGTCGGGTGTCGACGACGGCCAGCGGATTCGCCTTGCGGGACAAGGTGAACCCGGTCGCAACGGTGGACCGTCCGGCGATCTTTTCGTGCGGGTGCACGTCAACCCGCACAGCGTGTTCGGCCGCCAGGGCAACGACCTGACGCTGACCGCGCCGATGACGTTCCCGGAGCTGGCTCTGGGGACGACGTTGACGGTGCCCACGCTGGACGGCAAGGTGACCTTGAAGGTGCCTGCCGGAACCGCCTCCGGGCGAGTGCTGCGGGCTCGGGGCAAGGGGATCACGAAGCGGGACGGGACCGCGGGCGATCTCCTGATCACCCTGGAGGTCGCGGTGCCCAACAACCTGTCGTCCGAGGCCCGCAAGGCCCTCGAGGCCTACACCGACGTGACGGCCGACCACGACCCGCGTGGTGATCTGAACGCACTTCTCGAAGGGCGGTGAGTCCGGTGGGTTTTCCGTTCCCTCCGGGGACCGATGAGGACACGCCGTTCTTCGTGATCTCGGTGGCGGCGCAGCTGTCGGGCCTGCACGCCCAGACCCTGCGGTCCTACGACCGGATGGGTCTGGTCTCGCCCGGCCGCACCTCCGGCGGCGGCCGCCGGTACTCGATGCGGGACATCGTGCTGCTGCGCGAAGTTCAGCGCCTTTCCCAGGAAGAGGGCGTGAACCTCGCCGGGATCAAGCGGATCATCGAGCTGGAGAACCAGGTCGACGCGCTGCGGATGCGGGTCGCCGAGCTTCAGCAGGAACTCGCTCAGGCGTTGGCGGCAGCCGACTCCACGGCTGCCGCGGTGCACGCCTCCTACCGGCGGGACCTGGTCCCGATCCGGCAGGAGACCGCGCTCGTGGTGTGGAAGCCGAAACCCCGCAAGTGATCGAGCGCCTGTAACCAGGTTTCGCGACGCCGCGTCCGCGCGTGGTCTCCTTCTTCGACCACCGTGTGGACGCGGCGTCGCGCTGTTCACACGGTTCAGCTGCGCCAGATGACTTCAGGCCGAGATGAGACTTCAGGCCGAGATGAGCAGACCAGCGGGCGTGGTCACCCGTACAGGTGAACCTGGTCCCGATTCACGCCTGACGCCGTCTGATAGACGTCCGGAAAACATGGTCACCTTCCCCGCAAGCGGAAGGGGGCGGGCGGCGACAGGTGGCGACCAGAGCGGCAGGTGAACGATGCGCATTCCTGAGGCCACACACCACGTGCCTTCGAGGCCCTTGTCGAGGAGTGCACGGGCGAGAACGCTCCCGGCAAGCTCCTCGCGGAGTGGTCGCGCGGGCGGGAAACCCGCCCGCGGGCGGGAAACCCGCGGCCTCACCGCTGTTCGAAGTAGAACCCGGCCTCCAGGTCGGCGAGCAGCCCAGGCTCCGTCGTTTCCCAGCCCAGCAACGCCTTCGTGCGCGCACCGGACGTCGGCGCGTCCCGTGAGACCATCATCGCGAGTGGGCCGAAGTGCTCCGCCGGGACGCTCTGGACCGGCACGTTCAGCTTCCGCCCGATCACCTCGGCGATCTCCTTCAAGGTCACCGCTTCCTCTGCCACCGCGTGCAGCACCGAACCGGCCGGCGCCTTTTCCACGGCCAGGCGGTAGAGGCGGGCCGCGTCGAGCGTGTGTGCCGCGGACCAGCGGTTCGTGCCGTCGCCGGGGTATCCCGACACGCCTGTGGTGCGGGCGATCCGCACCAGCAGCGGGATGAAGCCCGCCGTGTCCAGTTCACTGTGGACGGTCGGAGGCAGGACGACGACCGCGCCACGCACGTTCTGGGCGTCGATGATCAGGTTCCGCGCGGTGCCGCGGCTGTGGTCGTCCGGGACCCGCTCCTCCTCGGTGGCCGTGCGGCCCAGGCCGGAGTAGGAGAGGGTGCCGGCGGTGCCGATCAGGGGCTTGCCGGTGCCGGACAGCTCGTCCAGGAACGTGCGGACCACCGCGAGATCGGCGGTTGAGGCGGCGGCGTAGTCGCCCGCGAACATTTCCTCGTGCTTGAACGCCAAGTGGATCACGGCGTCGGCTTCGGCGGCTCCCTTGCGGAGACCGTCCAGGTCGTCGAGGTCGCCGCGCAGGACGGCGGCTCCCTGGGCTTCGAGCTTCGCTGCGGACGCGTCAGAGCGGGCGAGGCCGACGACCGAGTGGTCGTGCCGCAGCAGTTCCGGGACCAATGCCGAACCGACGTGGCCGCTGGCGCCTGTGACGAAGACCTTCATGGCACTTCCTTCAAAAGTGATGGGACTTGGTCTCATCAACCGTAGCAGGATGATGAGACCAAGTCTCGTCACTTCTTCCGGGACTACGTCAGTGCTGCTAGAGGGTGCCGAGCAGCTTCTCGACCTCGGCGGCGATGCGGGCCAGCGCGGGCTCGTTGCCGGCGGAGGCGATGGCACGGTCGATCCAGTCGGCGATCAACGGCATCTGGGACGGCTTGAGGCCGCGGGTGGTGATGCCGGCGGTGCCCAGGCGGATGCCGGACGGGTCGAAGGGCTTGCGCGGGTCGAACGGAACCGCGTTGTAGTTCAGTTCGATGCCCGCGCGGTCCAGAGCCTGGGCGGCGGGCTTGCCGGCGATCGCCTTCGAGGTCAGGTCGACCAGGACCAGGTGGTTGTCGGTGCCGCCGGAGACCAGGTCGAAGCCGCGTTCCAGCAGCGCGTCGGCCAGTGCGCGAGCGTTCGCGACGACCGTGTGCGCGTACTCGCGGAACTCGGGCTGCGACGCTTCGTGCAACGCCACGGCGATCGCGGCGGTGGTGTGGTCGTGGGGACCGCCCTGCAGGCCGGGGAACACCGCGCGGTCGATCGCCTTCGCGTGTTCGGCGTCGCAGAGGATCATCGCGCCACGTGGGCCGCGCAACGTCTTGTGCGTGGTCGTCGTGATCACCGGTGCGTGTCCGACCGGGGACGGGTGGGCACCGCCCGCGACCAAGCCGGCGATGTGCGCGATGTCGGCGACGAGCACCGCGTCGATCTCCCGGGCGATCGAGGCGAAGGCCGGGAAGTCGATGGTGCGCGGGATCGCCGTGCCGCCGCAGAAGATCACGCGCGGGCGTTGGGCCAGGGCCAGGGCGCGGACCTCGTCCATGTCGACGACGCCGGTGTCCTTGCGGACCTCGTACTGGACGGCGTTGAACCACTTGCCGGTGGCGGACACGTTCCAGCCGTGCGTCAGGTGGCCGCCCATGGGCAGCGACATGCCCATGACCGTGTCGCCCGGCGTCAGGAAAGCGAGGTAGACGGCCAGGTTGGCAGGCGCGCCGGAGAGGGGCTGGACGTTGGCGTGGTCCACGCCGAAGAGGGCTCGGGCGCGGTCGATCGCCAGTTGTTCCACCTGGTCGATGACCTGCTGGCCCTCGTAGTAGCGCTTGCCGGGGTAGCCCTCGGAGTACTTGTTGGTCAGCACCGAGCCTGTTGCTTCGAGCACGGCGGCTGAGACGTCGTTCTCCGAGGCGATCATGCGCAGCTTGCGGGACTGGCGCGTCGCTTCGGCCTGGATGAGGGTGGCGATCTGCGGGTCGACGTTCGAGAGCACGGCGCATCTCCGTGCCGGGCACCCAGGCGTTCGGTGCTCGCGGCCGTCGCTTCCCGGTGGTCAGTTCCACCCTCGGCACGCCAGTTGCGAAGACGTGCCGAGCTTAGTCCAGCGTGAACGGGTCGTACTTGATCCGGTCGAGCGGTGTTCCCGCGACCAGCATGCGGGAGACGGTGGACCTGATCATGGCCGGGCTGCCGCAGACCAGGACGTCGCGCTCTTCCCACGCGCCGTAGCGGGTGACCACGTCGGCGAGGCTGCCCTGCTCGACACCTCGGACGCCGGGGTCGGACTCGAGGACCGGCACGACCGTGAGCCACGGGTTCGTCGTGGCGATGCGCTGGAGGTTGTCCAGGTCGTAGAGGTCCTCGCGGGTGCGGCCGCCGTAGAACAGGTGCACGCGGGGGTTCTCGCCGAACTGCGCCATCTCGTCGATGATCGCGTGCATCGGCGCGACACCCGTGCCGCCGGCGACCATCAGGATGTCCGAACCGGCCGTGCGGTCGACCGAGAGACGTCCCATGGGCGGTCCGATGCGCCACGTGTCACCGGCCTGCGTGTGGCCGACGACCGAGCGTGACACCCAGCCGCCGTCGACGGACCGGATGTGGAACTCGATGACGCCGTCCTCGCGCGGGGCGTTCGCCGGCGAGTAGTACCGCCACAGGCGCTTGCGCTGCGGGGTCTCCACGCTGACGTACTGCCCGGCCTTGTAGCTGACCGGGTGGTCGGGCTGCAGCCGCACGACGGCCAGGTCCCACGAGACGCGCTGGTGCTCCAGCACCGTGGCGTGCCAGTAGGCGGGGCCGTTGTCGGCGTCGGCGGCCTCCTGCATGGCCCGCGCCATCAACGTGTAGGCCTCGGCCCACGCCATCTCGACCTTCGGCGTCCAGGCAGCGCCCGCGAACTTCTTCACCGCGGACAGCAGCGCCGTGCCGACAGCCTCGTAGTGGACGTTGATGACACCGAACTTGCGGTGGTCACGACCCAGTTGGCGGAGGAAGGGGATGAGGTCGTCCGGGCGGTCGACCATCTGAACCACGTGCACGAGGGCGCGCAGCAGGCGGCTGCGCTGCACCTCCATGTTCGCGGGGAACATCTCGCGTGTGGCAGGCGAGAGCGAGAAGAGCATGCCGTAGAAGAACTTCGCCACTTCTTCGGCGTGCGGCTCCACCACCGCGAAGCTCTCCCGGATCATCCGCACCATCGCGGTGACACCAGGCGGAGGTTCTCGGTGGGGCGGGGTAGGGATGGGGCTCAGCACAGCGTTCGCAGTCATGGTCCGCGCGCAGTCTCCACGTTCTCATTGGCGCCAGCAAGGCGCTGTCGTCCTCGTCAAGCATCCGTCCCCCGACAGGGTGGACAGTAACCCCTGATCGGTGGGTTTGGTTCCTTGATGCCACCTTCGAGCGAAGCCTGATTACCCTACGCAACTAGTTGTTAGCGCAACAGTGTGAATGTGAGCATCCGTCTGTACCGAGTTGCGTGCTTGCGTGGAACCGTGTGGCGGGTGTCCCTGCCTGAGTTGACTGAAACCACCTCTCCCGACCGTGTCGAGCGTCCCGGCTCACGCGGTGAGCACTTCCTCCAATGTGCCCTGGAGACACAGGACCGCGCCACACGCTTCTACGACGAACAGGTCCTGGATCACCTGAACCCCGCGATGGCCGAGTTCGTCGCCCGGATGGAGATGGCCTTCATCTCGACCGCTGATGCCGACGGGGAGTGCGACTCGACCCTGCGGGCCGGGCCGGCGGGGTTCATCCAGGTGATCGACTCCCGGACCGTCGCGTATCCCGAGTACCGCGGCAACGGCGTGATGGCGTCCCTGGGCAACATCATGGAGAACCCGCACGTCGGGATCCTGATGGTGGACTTCGCCGACGACCTGATCGGGCTGCACGTGAACGGCCGCGCCCGGATCGCCCCTCGGGAGGAGTACGACACCGAGGACAGGAAGGTGGGGCGGTGGGTGGTGGTCGAGGTGCAGGAGGCCTACATCCACTGCCGCAAGCACATCCCGCGGATGGTCCCGGTCGACCGCGTGCGCGACTGGGGCACGGATGACGTGAAGCGCAAGGGCGGCGACTACTTCGGGGCCAAGGCGGGCAAGACCGCCGACTGACCTGCGTCGTTGCTTCAGGAGGGGCTGTCAGGCGACCGTGCCTGGCGGCCCCTCTCTTCGTGCGCGGCGCGCGCTCTAGTGCCTGACGCGACCCTCGGATGTGACTCAGCAGCCACTCGAATCAGTTGGCCTAGCTAACTACCTCCCGATATAGTTGTATGGCATCAACTAACTATTGGAGGTGTCCGTTCTGAATCGGCCCAACTCGCATCGGGAGATCCTCGAAGCGCTGTCCGGCATCTGGGTAGCGCTGCTGGTCGCGATCCTCAGCTCCACCATCGTCTCGAACGCACTCCCGACGATCCTGGCCGAGCTCAAGGGCACCCAGACCCAGTACACCTGGGTCATCACGTCGATGCTGCTCGCGTCCACGGCCAGCACGCCGCTGTGGGGCAAGCTCTCCGACCTGTTCGACAAGAAGATGCTCCTGCAGACGGCCATCGTGGTGTTCGTGGTCGGCTCGGTCCTGTCCGGGCTGAGCCAGAACATGGAGCAGCTCATCGCGTTCCGCGTCCTGCAGGGTCTGGGCATGGGTGGCGTGCAGGCGCTCGGCCAGGTCGTGGTCGGTGCGCTGCTCAGCCCGCGTGAACGTGGCCGTTACAGCGGTTACACCGGCATGGTGATCTCCGCCGGCACGGTCGGCGGTCCGCTGGTCGGCGGCTTCCTCGTCGACTGGCCCGGCTGGCGCTGGTGCTTCTTCGTCTGCGTGCCGCTGGCGCTCGTGGCGCTGGCCGTGCTGCACAAGACGCTGCACCTGCCCACCAAGAAGCAGCACGTGAAGATCGACTACCTGGGCGCGACGCTCATCACCGGTGGCGTGAGCCTCGTGCTGATGTGGGTGTCGTTCGCCGGCAAGGACTTCGCCTGGTTCTCGAAGGAGAGCGCGCTGTTCGCCGGTGGTGCCGCCCTCGCGATCCTCACCGCCTACTTCGTCGAGCGCAGGGCGTCCTCCCCGGTCATCCCGCTGCACCTGTTCAAGAACCGCACGGTCCTGCTGGCGATGCTCGGGGGCATCGCGGTCGGCACGGCGATGTTCGGCGCGTCGGTGTTCATGGGGCAGTACTTCCAGATCGCGCGCGGGTTCTCGCCCACGAAGGCAGGGCTGCTCACGGTGCCGCTGGTGCTGGGGCTGAGCATCTCGTCCACGGTCAGCGGGCAGCTCATCGCCAAGAGCGGCAAGTGGAAGAGCTACCTGGTCTGGGGCGCGTTCTCGCTGGTCATCGGCCTTGCGTTGCTCGGCACGATCGACCACAGCACGAACCTGACGCTGATGGGCGCGTACCTGCTGCTCGTGGGTGTCGGTGTGGGGCTGACCATGCAGAACCTCGTGCTCGCCGTCCAGAACGGCGTGGGTATGGCGGACCTGGGTGCGGCCAGTTCCACGGCCACGTTCCTGCGGTCGCTGGGAGGGACGGCCGGCGTCTCGGTGCTGGGTGCGGTGCTCGCCGCTCACGTGAGCACGAAGACGCTCGACCGCGGTTCCCTCTCCCCAGTCGTGCGGGACTCCTACGGCGATGCGATGGGCGAGCTGTTCCTGATCGCCGCCGGTCTCGCGGTCTTCACGGTGATCGCGGTGCTGTTGATCAAGGAGCAGCCGCTGCGGGACTCCGTGGATGTCACTCCAACGGCTTCTGGTGCACAGACGGTCGCCACTGAGCTTGATTCACCTGTGGATACTGAACAGCGGATTGTGGATAACTCGACCCCCACTGTGGACAAGCTGTTGGTACGAACGAGTGACGGTGATCAGGAGGCCGCGGCGCGTTCGGCTGCGCTGCGTTCCACGCAGAACTCGTTGCCCTCGGGGTCGCGCAGGGTGACCCAGCCGGTGCCGTCCGGCCTGCGGTGATCCTCGAAGAGCGTCGCGCCGATGCCGACGAGACGCTCGACCTCCTCGTCGCGGGTGCCGTCGGTCGGTTGCAGGTCGATGTGCAGGCGGTTCTTCAGCTCCTTGTCGTTCGGGACGTTGATGAAGAGGTAGTTGATGCCGCCGGGGAGCTGGACCATGCACTCCGGGTCGCCGGGGTTGTCGTCGGGGTGCAGCGGCAGGTCGAGGACCTGGCCCCACCACGACGCGAGGGCGTACGAGTCACGAGCGTCAACGGTGACGTTGTGGACGATTGAGGTCATGGGGCTGATCTTCGCCTAGCCTGGTGGAACCGCCGCCCGAATTTCGGGAAAGGGCGCGTTCATGAGGCTGTTGTCACCAGCCCTCCTAGTCGCAGGCCTGCTCGTACCGGGAGTCGCGTCGGCGGCGCCGTGCACAGCGGCGGCCACCGATGCGGCGCTGGCCGAGGCGATCACGAAACCCGGCGCGTGCGTTGTCGTCGAAGACGGCACGTATGCGCCGGTCACGGTCGTTGCGGACCGGGTGCACCTGAAGGCGCGCAAGCGTTTGGGCGCCGGGTTCGCCTCCGGGACCGTGATCGTCACGGGTTCGGGCGTCACCGTCGAAGGCTTCACGTTCACCGGCAGCGCGAACTTCCGGCTCGACAACACGGCCGGCTCGCGGATCACCCGCAGCCTGTTCCGTTCGTCTGCCGCGGAGTTCGTGCAGGTCCACGGGCAGAAGGGGGACCGCAACAGGGTCGACCACAACGAGATGGGCCCGAAGGCGCAGCTCGGGCACATGATCCAGATCGGCAAGAACCCGTTCACGCCGACGAACACCCTCGTCGACCACAACTACCTGCACGACCTCGCCTACGGCATCCAGGGCGGCGAGGCGCTGCGCGTCGGCGGCTTCGGTCCGCCCGGCGACTACTTCCACGCGCACACGGTGTTCGAGTACAACCTGCTGGTCAGGCTGTCCGGCGACGCCGAGGTCCTGTCGCTGAAGAGCTCGGCGAACACCTTCCGCTACAACACGGTCCGCGAATCCGCGGGCGAGATCAACATCCGGGCCGGGCAGGCCAACGTCATCCACGGCAACTTCGTGTTCGCCGACGGGCTCAAGGCCGCGCACGGCATCCGGTTGAGCGAGGACGACCACGTCATCACCGACAACTACGTCGAGACGCTCGAGGACGCGTTCCTGCTGTTCGCGGGCGACGAGAAGCCCGGTAACCCGCCTCCTGGCGTGCCGCCGTCGGGTCCGTTCACCGGGCACGCGCAGGTGCGCAACGCGGTCGTCACGGGCAACTCGTTCATCGCTTCCGCCGGCCGCGGGATCGACTTCGGCGGCGGGGTGAAGCCGCCATCCGATCTGACCTTCGCGAACAACCTGGTCAGCGCGGTGGGCGGCCTCGGTGTCGGCAACGCGGCCACTGTCACGACGCCTGTCTACGGTGGCAACCTCGTGTGGTCACCGCAGCCGGGCATCTCCGGGCCGGGCTTCCTGCTGGCGGACCCGGTGCTGGTGAGGGGTTCGCACGGGTTGCTGGAACCGACGCGGGCTGCTTTGAGGGCCGGCGTGCGCGGGTACGGCAAGTTCGACGTCCTCGGACGCAACCGCCTGTCCCCGCCGGACGTTGGGGCTGTGGAGGCGTCGAACGGGTCACGGCCCGTGCGCAAGCCGTTGACCGTGAGTGATGTGGGCCCGTTCTCATAGTTGAGCGGAACACGCTCAACTTTTCTGACGTTGTGCGGGATGATGGTCCATGCTGGAGGCTGACCACGAGGTGGAGGAATGGACGCTTTCAACCCGACGACGAAGACTCAGCAGGCTGTTTCCGCGGCTGTGCAGGCAGCGACCCTCAACGGCAACCCGGACGTGAGTTCGGCGCACCTGCTCAGCGCGCTGCTGGCCCAGACGGACGGGTTGACCGCGCCGTTGCTCTCGGCGGTGGGCGCCGACCCGACGCTGGTGCGCAAGGAGCTGGAGCAGGTCTCCCGCTCCCTGCCCAGCGCGTCAGGCTCGACGGTCTCCGCACCGCAGTTCTCGCGCGACGCCGTGCGGGTGCTCGGCAGGGCACAGGAGCTCGCCACCGAGATGGGTGACGAGTACGTGTCCACCGAGCACCTGCTCGTCGGGCTCGCGCAGCACGGCGGCCAGGTGGCCGACCTGCTGCGTCGCCACGGCGCGACGCCGGACGCGCTGCGCGAGGCCTTCGAGAAGGTCCGCGGCTCGGCGCGCGTGACGTCGCCCGATCCCGAGGGCACCTACAAGGCGCTGGAGAAGTACGGCGTCGACCTGACCGAACGCGCCCGCAAGGGCGAGCTCGACCCGGTGATCGGCCGTGACTCCGAGATCCGCCGGGTCGTGCAGGTGCTGTCCCGCCGCACCAAGAACAACCCGGTGCTGATCGGCGAACCCGGCGTCGGCAAGACGGCGATCGTCGAGGGCCTGGCGCAGCGCGTCGTGGCCGGTGACGTGCCGGAGTCGTTGCGCGGCAAGCGGGTCGTGTCCCTGGACCTGGGCTCGATGGTCGCGGGCGCCAAGTACCGCGGTGAGTTCGAGGAGCGGCTCAAGGCCGTTCTGAAGGAGATCACCGACTCGGCAGGCCAGGTCATCACGTTCATCGACGAGCTGCACACGATCGTCGGCGCCGGCGCGACCGGCGAGTCGGCCATGGACGCCGGCAACATGATCAAGCCGATGCTGGCCCGCGGTGAGCTCCGGATGGTCGGTGCCACGACCCTGGACGAGTACCGCGAGCACATCGAGAAGGACGCCGCCCTGGAACGCCGCTTCCAGCAGGTTCTGGTCGGCGAGCCGTCGGTGGAGGACACCGTCGGCATCCTGCGCGGCCTGAAGGAGCGCTACGAGGTGCACCACGGTGTGCGCATCACGGACGCTGCCCTCGTCGCCGCGGCCACGTTGTCGGACCGCTACATCACCGCGCGCTTCCTGCCGGACAAGGCGATCGACCTGGTCGACGAGGCCGCGTCCCGGCTGCGCATGGAGATCGACTCACGCCCGGTCGAGATCGACACGGTGGAACGTGCGGTCCGGCGTCTCGAGATCGAGGAAATGGCGCTGTCCAAGGAGTCCGACGCGGCTTCGCTGGAACGGCTGTCGGCCCTGCGCGCCGAACTGGCCGAGAAGCGCGAGACCTTGGCCGCCCTGACCGCCCGGTGGCAGAACGAGAAGGGCTCCATCGACCGCGTGCGTTCGTTGAAGGAGCAGCTGGAGTCGTTGCGCGGCGAGTCGGAACGTGCCGAGCGCGACGGCGACCTCGGTCGTGCGGCCGAGCTGCGTTACGGCCGGATTCCCGCGCTGGAGAAGGAACTCTCGGTGGCGGCCGAGTCCACACAGGACTCAGCCGCGATGCTGAAGGAGGAGGTCGGCCCGGACGACGTGGCCGACGTCGTCTCGGCGTGGACCGGCATTCCGGCCGGCCGTCTGCTGGAGGGTGAGACCGCGAAGCTGCTGCGGATGGAGGACGAGCTCGCCCGCCGGGTCGTCGGCCAGGCCGAGGCTGTTCGCGTTGTGTCCGATGCCGTGCGCCGCACCCGTGCCGGCGTGGCCGACCCGGACCGCCCGACCGGTTCGTTCCTGTTCCTCGGCCCCACCGGCGTCGGCAAGACCGAGCTGGCGAAGGCGCTGGCGGCGTTCCTGTTCGACGACGAGCGGGCGATGATCCGCATCGACATGAGCGAGTACTCCGAGAAGCACTCGGTGGCCCGCCTGGTCGGTGCGCCTCCCGGCTACGTCGGCTACGACCAGGGCGGCCAGCTGACCGAGTCGGTGCGCCGCCGCCCGTACTCCGTGGTGCTGCTGGACGAGGTCGAGAAGGCGCACCCGGACGTGTTCGACGTGCTGCTGCAGGTGCTGGACGACGGTCGCCTGACCGACGGCCAGGGCCGGACCGTGGACTTCCGCAACACGATCCTGGTGCTGACCTCGAACCTGGGCTCCCAGGTCATCGCCAACCCGTCGCTCACCGAGGTGGAGCGCAAGGACGCCGTGATGTCGGTGGTGCAACGGCACTTCAAGCCGGAGTTCCTGAACCGGCTCGACGACGTCGTGGTGTTCCACGCGCTGGCGACCGAGGAACTGACGTCCATTGTGGACATCCAGATCGCTCGGCTGGCGGACCGGCTGGCGGCTCGGCGGTTGTCCTTGGACGTCACCGCTTCGGCTCGCGACTGGTTGGCGCTCAACGGTTTCGACCCGGTGTACGGAGCGCGGCCGTTGCGGCGGCTGGTGCAGTCGGCGATCGGTGACCAGCTGGCGAAGGAGTTGCTGGCCGGCGAGGTTCGGGACGGTGACACGGTTCGGGTCGACGTGCTGGACGACAACTCGGGCCTGATCGTGGGCCGCGAGGTCTGAGTCCGAATCCCCCACAGCGGCAGGTAAGTTGGCCGCTGTGGGGGATTTTCACTATGTGAGGTACCAGGCGGTCGAGCCCAACGCTCGCGGGCACTTCACCGGCATCTTCGGGCTGGCGAACGGCTTGCGTCGGCGCGGTGAGCTCACCGACGCACAAGAAGCGTTCGTGAGCACCAACAACGCCTGGTACGACGCGGCCTACACCGATCCGTCGACGGTCGATGCGACTGTCTACGACCGCGAGGTCAATCCCGGTGCCCACGCGTGGTTCAAGCCCGAGGCGACGCACCTGATGGAGCGCCTGCCCGGCTATCTGGCGATCCTCGACGCGCACGGTGTGAAGTGGTGCCGTGTGGAGTCCGACGATCCTGGCCGCGTCGTGTACGAGGACGCGGACCAGGTCATCGTGGTGCCGTACGCCTGATCACCAGGTGACGACGAGCGATTCGAGTACGCGAGAGCCGCGGCCCTGCCGATAGGTCAGTTCGTCGGACTCCAGCTGCGGCCTGGGTTCGGGTGGACAGGGACCGCGGCGCCACCCGCAGTTCCGTGTGGTGCCGTACGCCTGATCACCAGGTGACGGCGAGCGATTCGAGCACGCGGGAGCCGCGGCCCTGTCGGTAGGTCAGCTCATCGGACTCCAGCCGCAGCCCGGGGAACCGGGTGAACAACGACAGCAACGCCACCCGCAGCTCCATCTTCGCGAGCTGCGCGCCCAGGCAGTAGTGCGGTCCGTGGGCGAGTCCGAGCTGTGCCGCCGCCCCGCTGCGGGTGATGTCGAACGTGTGCGGGTTCGGGAACACCGACGGGTCGCGGTTCGCCGCCGAGATCATCGGGACGACCGCGGCGCCGGCGGGCACGAGCACGCCGTCCAGCTCTACCTCCTCGGTGGTCACGCGCGGCAGCGTGCCCGCGAAGAGCCGGGTGTAGCGCAGCAGTTCGTCCACCGCCTGTCCGATCAACGACGGCTGCTCCAGCAGCAACGCCAGCTGCTCGGGGTGGCGGAGCAGGGTGACGATCGAGTTGCCGAGTTGGTTCACCGTCGTCTCGTGGCCCGCGACGAGCAGCATCTGCAGGTTCGCCAGCAGCTCCGGCTCGGACAGCGAGTCGCCGTCCTCGTCGTGCACGCGCACCAGTGCCGAGATCAGCGCGTCGTCCGGCTCCACGCGCTTCTTCTCGGCGATGGTCTTCATGTAGCCCTGCACGGCCTGTTCGGCGGCCCGCGTGCCTTCCGGCGAGATCGTCTGCGACATCAGGTCGGCGGACCAGACGCGGATCTGGTCGCGGTCGGCGTAGGGCACGCCGAGCAACGCGCAGATCACCATGATCGGAATGGTTTCGTTGTAGAGCGGCACGAGGTCGACCGGTGGTGCGAAGGAGTCGAGCAGGTCGTCGACGATCCGCTGCACCTCCGGCTCCAGCGCGTCGATCATGCGCGGGCTGAAGGCGCTGGCCACCAGCTTGCGCGTCCTGGTGTGCTTGGGCGGGTCCATGCTGGTCAGCACCAGCGGGTTGGCCGCCGACCTGGTCATCGTGATCGCGCCGCCGGGACGGACGGCCTCGGCTCTGGAGAACCGCGGATCGGTCAGTACCTGGCGCACCGCCTGGTACGACAGCGCCAGGTGCAGTTCCATCGGGCCCATGGTCGCGGCCACGACCTTGTGGCCCTCCTCCAGCAGCCGCTGCGGTTCGGGGTCTTCGTCGAGGTGGGGGTTCAGGGTGAACGGGAACGTGGCGGACATGCCCTGAAGCACGTCGAAACGGCACGCCCAGTTCACGACGCGCGGAAGTGATCTTCGTTCCACGGGCTGGACCCACTACGCTTCATCCGTGGGCATACCGGCGTGGGTCTGGTTCACCGTCGCCGCGGTGGCGGGCGTGGCAGGGTTCGCCCTGCTCGCGACCGACCGGGCGCAACGAACCGCGCGTAATCGTGAACGGCGCCGTTGGGCTGCTCTGCGCGGCTGGCAGTTCGAGGAGACAGACCACGTGCTGCCGACTCGGTGGGAGGCGGGAGCCATCGCGTACTACGGCACCGGCCTCGCCCGTGACGTGGTCGCAGGCTCGACCTTCACCGCGGACGGGCGCAGGCAGGTCTACGTGCTCGACCACGAGACCGGCGGCAAGGTCAACTCCGTGCTGGTCGGCGTGCGCTGTCGCCGAGCGTTGTCCGTGGTGATCGAGCTCTGGCTGTCGACGGTCCCGTTCCAGCGCGACAACGACAAGATGCCGATGCCGGACCTCCTCGGCCCGGTGGGTTCGCGCTACGCCTTCGTCACCGACGTCCCGGCCGCCCGCAAGATCATCACGCCCGACCTGATCGACGCCGCGGAGGAGATCGGCGGCGACGTCACGGTCGTGTGGATGGAGAACGACTGGGTGCTGGCCGCCGCGCCACCGAACTCGTCGCCCGCGCGCCTGGAGCGGCTGCTGCGCGACATCGGTGAGCTGGCGGACGTCATCGACCCGTTCGACCCGGACCCCTCGGAGCAGGAGGAGCCGGTGGCGGAGGACGACGAGGGCGGCGAGGTCTACCGGCCGTCGTTCGGCCGCAAGCAGCCGTAACCGAGCCTTCCTCGTAACGCTGGGTGAGCGTGCGTGCTGATTACCGTCTGTGTCACCGGTCGTACCAGGGGTATTCCAGACCGTCCCTAAAGGGGTGTGAGCTACGTCACACTTCACTCTGTGTAAAACATTTGAGGTGGATTCAGATACTCCGTGCGTAAGGCGTCGTGTCCCCAACCCCCCGGAGGGAATCACGATGTACGGAGCAAAAATAGTTCCAGCAGCAGCCGTCGCCGGCACTGCGTCCGTGGTGACGCTGGCCAGCACGGGTGCATCGGTTGGGTGGTTGCTGTTCGGCGGGGTCGCGCTGGTCGTTTCGGGCCTCGCGCTGCGCCTGTTCGTTCTTCGTCGTCCGACGAAGAACGGAGCGTGATCATCGGCGTGCTTCCGACCCCGACCTAGACCCGACTACCGTGCGGTGGCATGCCAACCGCACTGGTGACCGGATCGACCGTCGGGATCGGGGCCGCCTTCGCCCGCAGGCTCGCCGCCGAGGGATATGACCTCGTCCTGGTCGCGCGCACCGCGTCCGCGCTCGAGGAACTCGCCAAGCAGCTGCACGATCGGCACGGCGTCCACGTGGACGTGCTGCCCGCCGACCTCAGCGACAAGTCCGACCGCGCCAAGGTCGAGGCACGCCTCGCCGAGTCGCCCGTCGACCTGCTCGTCAACAACGCCGGCTTCGCCAACACCGGTGAGTTCTTCGCCGCGGACGTCGAGAAGCTGCAGGCCCAGCTGGACGTCAACGTCGCCACGGTGCTGCGCCTGTCCAGAGCCGCGATCCCCGGCATGATGGCGCGCGGCAAGGGTGATGTCATCAACGTGTCCAGCGTCGCGAGCTTCCTGCCCGGCCGCGGCACGAGCTACAGCGCCGACAAGGCGTGGGTGACGTCGTTCTCCGAGGGCATGTCCCTCGCGGTCGCGCACTCGGGCGTGCGGATCATGGCGCTGTGCCCCGGTTTCGTGAAGACCGAGTTCCACAAGCGGGCCAGCATCGACATGTCCAAGACGCCGGACTGGCTCTACGTCGACGCCGACCGGCTGGTCCACGAGGCCCTGCGCGACCTGCGGCGGGGCAAGGTCCTGTCGATTCCTGGCGCCCAGTACAAGGCGATCGTGAGCATCACGAAGGTGCTGCCGCGGTCCCTGGTGCGCAAGATGGCGTCCCGGTTCGCGGGCGGACGCGGTCGCACGTGATCGGAACCGCTGGGCCGAACGGCGCGTCGGAGCGGGCGTGAGTGAACAGTTCCACGTCGAGCCGGACGAGCTGCGCGGGTACAGCGAACTGCTGGACCGCAACGCCCAGCACTTCCTGACCATCAAGGACCACGCGATCTCCAAGGGCGGTGACACCAGCGGGTTCACCGGCCTGCTGACGTTGCTGCACCCCGTCGTGACCGGTGTCGCGAACCTCTACGGGGAGACGCTGGACTTCGCGAACAAGATGATGCTCAAGGACTCCGACGCTCTGAAGAAGACCGCAGACTCCTACGAAAAGGTCGACCTCCACGGCGTCACGCTGATGAACCAGGCCGGAGGTGGCCGATGACCACGGCGTACGCGGACGTCCAGGACCCGTCGGCCGCGCTCAGTGCGGCCGCCGAGGACCGTCCTGGCCGCCAGAGCACCAAGGAGCTCATCGAGAAGGCCGGCTGGAAGATCCAGGGCGTCAACTGGATCTACGAGAAGGTCACCGGCGAGAACCTCGTCGAGTCGCTGATCAACCCTCTGCTCGGCGACTTCGAGAAGATCGACGCCAACGCCAACGCGTGGGACCAGGTCGCCAAGGCCCTGGACTCCGTGCGCCACAACGTCGGTGAAGGCGTCAACCAGCTCGGCCCGCACTGGAACGGCAAGGCCGCGCAGGGCTTCGAACGCCGCATGGACACCATGTGGGTGATCGCGATCGAGGCGGACTCCCAGGTCGCCCGGATCATCGGCAACAAGTTCCAGTCCATGGCCCAGACGTGCCGGACCGCGTGCGGCCTCGCGCTCACGCTGCTCGACATGCTCGTCACCAAGCTGATGGAAGCGGTGATCCTGGCGCCCATCCCGGTGGTCGGCTGGGGCAAGGCCGTGTGGGTCGTCTACGACTGCATCCAGATCGTCGACCGGATCCGCAAGATCATCCTTTCGATCCAGCAGATCATCGAGGGCGTCAAGGGCATGGTCGACGGCATCAAAGCCATGGGCACGGCGCTGATGAAGCTCAAGGACGTGCGCGACGTCAACGACGCCCTCGACGTGGTCGACGGCGTGCAGGACGGCAAGCAGAAGTACGACAACGGCAAGTCCGCCGTCGGGTCCGGCCTCAAGAGCATCGCGTGGGACGGCTACAAGCTCGGCAAGTCCGGCCACGCCGCGTCCACCCGGTACAGCGGCGCCAACAGCGCCGGTGCCGGTTCAGGTGGGGCGGGCGGTTCAGGTTCGGGCGGTTCGGGTTCGGCTGGTTCGGGTGGAGGACAGCAATGACGTTCCCCTACGACCAGGCCCGGTTGCAGGCGCTGTTCGACGACGTCGACGCCAGGACGGCGGCAGCGGTGCAGACCGCGCAGCAGGCCGCCCAGTACCAGCCGCGCTCGCGTGGCGTGTCCGAGCAGGACCTCGCCGAGATCGAGCGCTACGCCCGCAGTGGCAAGGCGCCCAAGGAGTTCAAGGACCTCCAGCAGCGCATCGACTCGGGCGAGTTCAGCTGGAAGGACATCGCGTCCGGCCGCGTCATGGACGACGGTGTGCAGAAAGCGCTCGCCACCGGTGTCCCCGACCTCCAGCGCGCTTACACCGCGATCGAGGACGGGCAGGACATCGACGACATCATCGCGTCGGGCAACCCGGCCGCTCAGCAGCGGCCGCGTCGTGACGATGACGACGAGGACGACGGTCCGAGCCACTTCCGCAAGGACGCCTGGTAGCGGCCGGGATCACTCGATCGGCAGGAAGCTGCCCGCGTCGCTGCTGAGGTGGTTGGTGCCGATCCCTCGCACGACGTCGAACGCCAAGGCCGCCGCGACCACGAGCGGCCGGACCGGGCCGGAGGTGCCGGGACGAATCTGGATCACGTCCCGGCGCACCCGGTTGCCGTTGCGCTTCTTGATGTGCCCGACCTGGAAGTGGGCGACGTCGCCGAGCAGGCAGAGTTGGGTGCCGTTCGCGTCGAGCAGTGCGTACCTGCCTCGCTGGGGCACGATCGAGCCGATGGGCTGACCGTTCGGCCACGCCACCTTCGTCGGCCTCCTGAAGAAACCGGCCGGCTTCGTGATGACGAGCACGGTCCGGCCGTCCGCGGCCACCGCGCGCAGGTGGAACGGCGTCCACCGGGAGAGGCTCATCGCGCGCAGGAACCCGACGCCTAACGCTC
Source organism: Lentzea sp. NPDC005914 (assembly GCF_040629405.1). Classification (NCBI taxonomy): domain Bacteria; kingdom Bacillati; phylum Actinomycetota; class Actinomycetes; order Pseudonocardiales; family Pseudonocardiaceae; genus Lentzea; species Lentzea sp. NPDC005914. The sequence goes on from NZ_JBEXVQ010000002.1 coordinate 168,166, forward strand.
GCCTCGTCTCGTCCGCGAAACCGAGAGGCAGGTCACGCCCGTCGTAGGCCTCGACCCGGTACTTCGGTCGCAGCAACAGGCTCATGGCCGACCAGGGTTGTTCGACGACGAAGGAATCCGTGCTCAACAAGCTCACGGTGATGCAGCGTACGAGGCACCGATCGCCTGTGTGTGCGAAGCTGACGACCCGTGCGAACTGAAGTGGTCTTGGACGCGAACGCGAAGTCGGAACTCGCTCGTCTGGTGAGCGAATTGGCCGTCGTGCACGGCAAGGTAACTCTCTCCAGCGGCAAGGAAGCCGACTACTACGTCGACCTCCGCAGGGCGACGCTGCACCACGCGGCGGCCCCGTTGATCGGCAAGCTCCTCCGCCAGCTCACCAGCGACTGGGACTTCGTCGCTGTCGGCGGTCTCACCCTCGGCGCCGACCCGGTCGCCTACGCGATGATGCACTCCGCCGCCATCGACGGTGACGTGCTCGACGCCTTCGTGGTGCGCAAGGCGAACAAGGCGCACGGCATGCAGCGCCAGATCGAGGGCATCGACGTGCGCGGCCAGCGCGTGCTCGCCGTCGAGGACACTTCCACCACGGGTAGTTCTGTGCTCACGGCCGTCACGGCGTTGCGGGAGCACGGTGCCGAGGTCATCGGTGTCGCCACGGTCGTCGACCGCGGCACTGGCGCCAAGGAGGCCATCGAGGCCGAGGGCCTGCAGTACCGGTACCTGTTGGACCTGAACGACCTCGGGCTCGCCTGAGATCCTCGTCCCAGAGGGTTTTATCGAGCGCGCTTCGAGCCACCCCGTCCTAGTCTGGAGGACGGGGTGGTGCGAATGGCCAGGTTCTTCGCGGAAGCGGTCATGATGCTGCACTTCGCCGTGCTGGCGTTCCTGCTGTTCGGTGGGTACGTGGCATGGCGGTGGCGCGGCGTGATCTACGCGCACCTGTTGATCGGTGCGTGGGCGATCCTCAGCCTGCTGGTGCCCGTGACGTGCCCGCTCACGACCGCGGAGGAGTTCTTCCGCGCGCAGGCGGGGATGCCGTCGCTGGGCACCGGTTTCATCGACTACTACATCGACGGCGTCTGGTACCCGGAGAGCGCGTCAACGCTGGTGCAGCTCGTGCTGGGGTCGATCGTGATCGTCTCGTGGGTCGGCTTCTATGCTGGTCACCGTGCTGCTCGAAGGCTTTCACGCTGTTAAGCACGCGTTGCGCTTCGGCGCCGACGTGCATCCGTTGCTCACCACGGACCTCAGCGGCGCCATCAGCCTCGCCGAGACGCACGCGCCGGATCTCATCGAGCAGTTCAAGGCCGCCACCGAGATCGACAAGGCCGGGTTCGTGCTCCGCGCCGGGCGCACCCATCCGACCGGCGTGGCCGGATTCGCGGACAAGCCGGACCTGCCGTTCGACCGCGCCGCGCCGGTCGTGCTGCTCGACAACCCGCGCAACCTGGGCAACTTCGGCGCCACGATCCGCGTGGCGGCCGGTCTGAACGCGGGCGGCGTGATCTCCACCGGCGACGTGGACCCGTGGCACCCCAACGTTCTGAGGGGCTCGGCGGGTCTGCACTTCGCGTTGCCGGTCGCCAAAGCCGAGAGCCTCGACTTCGACGGCGAGCTCATCGCGTTCGACGCGGACGGCGATCTCTTGCACGGCCCGATCCCCGACAACGCCGTGCTGGCGTTCGGATCGGAGCGCCACGGCCTCTCCGCAGAGGTCCGGGAGAAGGCCACCAGGATCGTCCGGCTGCCCATGCGAGAGAAGGTCAGCAGCTACAACCTGACGACTTCCGTGGCGATGGGTCTCTACCACTGGGTGATTCACCGAGCTTCTTGACCGGTCAAGCAAGCACGATGACCAAGTGGTGATCGCGAAACTGCTGGCGGCGCGCGCGGGCGTTGCCGAGCGCGCGGTGTACTCCAGGCACCTGCGGCGGGTCTGGGGTGTGCCGGGCACGCTGCTCGGGGCACGGGTGTGGCCCCCGCTCCTGCGGGACAAGCTGCACACCAGCTTCAACTACTGGTGGCAGGCGCACCTGCTCGACTGCATGATCGACGGCTACCTGCGGTCGCCCAGCGAGCTGCGCAAGGCCGGTATCACCAAGGTCGTGCGGGGCATCCGGGTGCGCAACGTCCTGGGCTGGACCAACGACTTCTACGACGACATCGCGTGGCTCGGCCTCGCCCTGCAGCGCGCCCAGACCGAGGTCGGCGTCGCGAAACCCAAGGCCCTCAGCATGATCGCGGAACAGCTGCGGGAGGGCTGGACCGACCACGCCGGCGGTGGCATCTGGTGGAAGCGCAAGGACGACTTCAAGAACGTGCCCGCCAACGGCCCGGCCGCGATCTTCCTGGCACGGCAGAACGAACGCACCGACCTGGCCCGCGCCCGGTCCACCGTGGACTGGATCGAGGACAACCTCGTGGACTCCGCCAGCGGTCTCGCGTGGGACGGCCTGCACGTTCATCCCAACGGCGAGATCCGCGAGTACGAGAAGAACATCTACACGTACTGCCAAGGAGTTCTGATCGGCGCGTGCGTCGAGCTGGCCAAGCACGGTCAGGCGGACAAGTGGCTCGGCAAGGCCTCCCGCACGATCACCGCGGTGCACGACGACCTCGCCACGAACGGCGTGATCAGGGGCCAGGGCGGTGGTGACGGCGGGCTGTTCGCGGGCATCCTCACCCGCTACCTCGCGCAGGCCGTGCTGACGATCCCCGAGCTCGATCCCGACCTGCACGAGACCGCGGACCTGGCCAGGGAGCTCGTGATCCAGTCAGCGGAGTCGGCGTGGCTCAACCGCGTGATGGCGGTGAGCGGCCCGCTGTTCGGTCCGGAGTGGACGGTCCCGGCGGACGAGCGGGAGGGCCGTGACCTGTCCGTCCAGCTCGGCGGCTGGATGTGCCTGGAGGCGGCCGCGCTGCTCGAACGTCAGGACGCCTTGAGGTAGCTCAGCAACGTCTTGGCGTCCTCGCGGAACTGCTCGGGCGAGTCGTCGATCACGAACTCCAGCAGCGCGTTGCGCTCGATGCCGTCGCGCGCGAGCTCGGTCAGCACCGGCTTCCACATGTCGCGGCGAGCGGCGAGCGGCAGACGTTCCTGGTAGCCGCCGGGACCCCACGAGAAGACGTGCGCGGTGACCGGTTCCAGCGTCCGCACCTCGTGCACGGCGGAGAACACGTCCTGGCCTCCGCGTGGCTGCCAGTACGGCACCACGCCGTCGACCTCGTCGAGCAGCTGAACCGCGGATTCCAGCGTGTCCGTCAGCGTGTTGCGGTGGTACTCCAACGCGATCCGCGTGCCCATCGCGTCGGCGTGCTCGACGGCGTGCTGCAACGCCTCGATCACCGGCCCGCGGTCAGGACACTCGGCCGACCCGGACGTCCCGGCCCAGACCCGCACGAACGGCGCGTCCAGCTCGGCGGCGGTCTCCAGGATCGCCGCCAGCTCACCGCGATCGGTCACACCCGCCCGGTAGTAGGACCCGTACGCGGCGACCTTCAGCCCGGTGTCCAACGCACGGCGAGCCGCGTCGAAGTCACCCGGTGGCACGTGCACGTCGCCACCCCACTCCACGGCCTGCAGCCCGCATTCCGTTGCCAGCTCGCCGATCTCGGAGACCGTGAGCTGCCGGAACGTCACCGAGACGAGACCGGGAATCAGCATCCGCAGGACTGCCGGTGCATCAGCGAGGGGGCGAGCCTGATGGTCTCCGGTGGCCTCTCCGGGTCGGCGATGCGGGCGAGCAGCAGCTTCACCGCGGTCCTGCCGATCTCCTCGACGGGCTGGGCCAGCGTGGTCAGCGGCGGTTCGATCAACGTCGCCCACTCGACCTCGTCGTACGCGACGACCGCGAGATCCGTGCCGAGCTTGAGGCCACGAGCGCGGGCTTCGTGCAGCATGCCGACCGTGACGAGGTGGTCGGCGGCGACGACGGCCGTCGCCGGGTCGTCCTGGTCGAGCAGCGGCGCGAGCCAGCCGCTCTGCGACACCAGCGCCTCGTCCCACTTCAGCCCCGCGCGACCGAGACCGAGCCGGTAGCCGAGGATGCGTTCCTCGGTCGTCGCCACGCCCGCCTTGCCGCAGACGATGCCGATCCGCCGGTGCCCGAGTTCCGCGAGGTGCTTCACCAGACCCGAGGTGGCCTGGACGTTCTCCGGCCCGACCTGGTCGATGTCCTTGGCCACGGTCAGCCGGTCCACGAGCACGGTCGGGATACCGAGCTTCTTGAGCTCCGGCAGCACGAGGCTTCCGCCGGTGCTGGCGGACGGTGTGAGCAACAGCCCGTCGACTCTTCGCGAGCGCAGCATTCTGACCGCTGTCTGCTCGGATTCGGGGGTGTCCCTCGTGTCGATCAGCACGAGCGAATAGCCGTTGCGAGTCGCCTCCGACTCGATGGCGGCGATCAGCTCGGCGAAGTACGGGTGGGAGACCAGTGACACGGCCAGGCCCAGCGACTTCGTGCCGCCCATGACCAGCGATCGCGCGATGGCGTCGCCCGTGTACCCGGTCTCGTCGATCGCCTTCTGGACGCGCTCGCGCGTGTCCCCCGCGACCGGCCTCGTCTCGTTGATCACGTGTGACACCGTGGTGATGGAGACTCCCGCGAGAGCCGCTACATCCCGCATGGTGACCATGGCCAGGGACCTTACCCGTTTGGAGGAAGCCCAGATGGCAGCCGTGCTGTGTGTCGGGCTCACAACTCTCGACGTGACTCAACGGGTGGACGAGTTCCCGGATCCCGGCCAGAAGATCAGGTCGCTCGGCGCGGCGCTGTCACCCGGCGGTCCGGCGGCCAACGCGGCCAGGGCCGTGGCGGCACTCGGCGGGAAGTCGTCACTGCTCACCGCACTGGGTGCCGACGCACTGGGTGAATTCGTCAGGGCTTGCATGGAGCCGGTCCAAGTCACCGCCGTGGCCGGGACGACACCCGTGAGCATGGTCGTCGTCAGAGATGCTGATGGGGAGCGCACAGTTGTTTCCCGCAACGCCTCGGTGCCCGTCGTCGCGCCCGATCTGTCCGGTCTGCTCGGCGGTGCCGACGTCGTGCTCTTGGACGGACACCACGACGGCCTGGTGATCCCCGTCGCCCAGCAGGCGAAAGCTCTGGGATTGCCTGTGGTGCTGGACGCCGGGAGCTGGAAACCTGTCCTCGATCACCTGTTGCCGCTGGTGGACGTGGCTGCCTGCAGTTCGGGGTTCGAGCGGTCCGAGACCGAGGTGCACTCGTACGGAGTGCCGCTGGTCATTCGCACGCACGGTGCGATGCCGGTGACCTGGTCGAGGAACGGCTCGTCCGGCGAGGTGCCCGTGCCGGCGGTGGAGGTGAAGGACACGAACGGTGCCGGGGACGTCTGGCACGGCGCGTACGCCTACGCGCTGGCGTCAGGTGCGGACCCGGTGGCCGCCATCGGCTTCGCGTCGCAGGCGGCGGCGGTTCGGGTCGGTGCGGTCGGGGACTGGGTTGAGAGGCTGGCGCGGTGGCAGGACAGCAGGTCAGGTTCGACGAGCTGCTAGAGCGGGCTCGGGTGCTCACCGATCAGGGTGAGCGCAAGATTCTCGGCATCGGCGGCGCACCCGGTTCGGGCAAGTCGACACTCGCGCGCCGGCTCGTCGAGGCGCTCGACGGCCAGGCGGTGCTCGTCGAGATGGACGGCTTCCACCTCGCGCAGAGCGAGCTGGAACGGTTGCGGCTGGTCGAACGCAAGGGCGCGCCGGACACGTTCGACATCCCCGGCTACGTCGACCTGCTCGGCCGGATCAAGGCGTGCGGGCCGGACATGATCTACGCGCCGACGTTCCGCCGCGACCTCGAGGAACCGATCGCCTGCGCGGTGCCGGTGCACCCGGACGTCCCGCTCGTCGTCACCGAGGGCAACTACCTGCTGCTCAACTACGACAAGTGGAAGCGCGTCCGGATCATCCTGGACGAGGCGTGGTTCCTGTTCATCGACGAGGACGTGCGCGTGCAGCGCCTGATCGACCGCCACCTGCGATACGGGCGCACCCTGTCGGAGGCGGAGGAACGCGTGCTCCACGGCACGGACCACGTCAACGCGCTGATGGTCAACTCGTCGAAGGGGTCGGCGGACCTGCTGATCACCGAGGTGCTCTAGCGGGCGTGGTGCTCGCTGACGTGCCTGAGGTCGTCGCTGCCCTCGTCGATCGGCTTGCGCATCTCCTGCCGGTAGCGCCAGATGCCCCACCCGGTGCCGCCGAGGAAGAACGCGATGCTGATGATCACCGCTGCCGTCTCCAGCCAGGGCAGCTCCTGCAGGATGCCCGCGCCGTAGTAGCCGGCGAGCACCAGCGTCGGCACCCACGCGATGGCCCCGAGCGTGGTGGCCAGCGTGAAGCGGCGGAGTTCCATTCGCGCGGCACCGGCGATCATCGGCGCCAGTGTGCGGATCCAGGGGATCCAGCGGGCGAGCACGACGGCCCAGAACCCGCGCCGGTCGAGGAAGTCGCCTGCGCGTTTCAGGTTCTGCCGGTTCAGCACTTTGCCGCCCTTGCGGGCCAGCACACGCGTACCGGTCGTCCTGCCGATGAAGTACCCGACCTGGTTGCCGACGACGGCCACGATCAGTGCCACGCCCGAGAGCGCCCACGCCGACACCTCGCTGTTGTGCTGCGCGAGGACCACCCCGGCGGCGAACAGCAGCGAGTCACCGGGCAGGAACAACCCGAAGATGAATGCGCACTCGAAGAAGATGAAGCTCAGCACGATCAGCCACACGGCCACCGGACCTGCGGTCTCCAACGAGGCGAAAGCATGCGCCACGGTGAGCCAGCCTACGTCGTGCTGTGCGGGCGGCACGGCGACATCGGGCTAACGGGATGACGAAATCTTGATTGAGCACGCTCGGTCACGACGTGAACTTCCTTCCGTTGAGATCACTTTCGAGTGAACCAGTCGAATCGGACTAGTGCCGTGGCCGCCGGCCGTTGCCCCGTGTTCGGTGGTCAGACGGGTGCATCGTGGTGCCGGCCCCGCGTCCTCATCCTGGTTGGCTGTGGGCGTGGGGCCGGTGCCGCGAGGCGCCCTGCTGAGCGCCGAAGACGCGGTGACGGCTGGCGGTCACGGCACTAGCGTGGGGTGCATGGAGACCTTGCTCGCCGAACTCCGCGCTGTTGTGGGTTCCCCAGGTGTGCTCACCGATGCCGATGTCACCGCGAGCTATCAGCGCGACATGATGCCGTTGGCGCCCCACGGCAGCCCGTTGGCGGTGGTGTTCCCGCTGAACACCGAGCAGGTGCAGGCGGTTGTCCGCGCCTGTGCTCGTTTCAAGGTCCCCATCGTCCCGCGTGGAGCGGGCAGCGGCCTTTCCGGCGCCGCGAACGCCATCGACGGCTGTGTAGTCCTCGTCACGACCAAGATGGACGCCATCGTCGAGATCGACGCCGACAACCGCCTGGCTGTCGTCGAACCGGGCGTGATCAACCTCGATCTGCGCGGAGCCGTCGAGAAGAACGGCCTGTTCTACCCGCCGGACCCGAGCAGCTACGACTGGTGCACGATCGGCGGCAACCTCTCCACCAACGCCGGTGGCCTGTGCTGCGTGAAGTACGGCGTGACCACCGACTCCGTGCTGGGCCTGGAGGTCGTCCTGGCCGACGGTGAGGTCCTGAAGACGGGCCGCCGCACGGTCAAGGGCGTCGCGGGCTACGACCTCACGAAGCTCTTCATCGGCTCCGAGGGCACGCTGGGCGTGATCACCAAGGCCACGCTGGCCCTGAAGCCGCTCCCGCAGGCTCCCGCGACGCTGGTGGCCGCGTTCAGCAGCACCGCCACCGCCGGTGCCGCGGTCAGCCGCATCGTGCGCGAGGGCCTGGTGCCGTCGCTGATGGAGATCATGGACCGGACCTCGATCGAGGCCGTCGAGCAGTACCTGAAGACCGAGCTCGGCGCCGGTCCGGGTTGCGCGGCGCTGCTGATCTGCCAGTCCGACGCCGGCGGTGAGCAGGCCCGGCACGAGCTGCAGCAGATCGAGGCCATCTGTTCCGAGGCCGACCTCGTCTACGCGACGCACGACATCAACGAGGGTCGTGACCTGCTGACTGCGCGTCGAGCAGTGCTGACCGCGTTGGAGGTCTACGGCTCGTGGCTGACCGACGACGTGTGTGTGCCGCGCACCCGCATCGCCGAGCTGATCCAGGGCTGCGAGGACATCTCCAAGGAGGTCGACCTCAAGATCGCCGTCGTCGGCCACGCGGGGGACGGCAACATGCACCCGACGATCGTCTACAACCCCGCTGACGCCGACCAGTTCGCGCGCGCTCAGAAGGCGTTCGACGACATCCTCGCGGTCGGGCTGGCGCTGGGCGGCACGGTCACCGGCGAGCACGGCATCGGCAAGATCAAGCGGGAGTGGCTGGCGAAGGAGATCGGGCCGGTCGGCCTCCGGGTCCACCGCGAGATCAAACGCGCGCTGGACCCGGAGAACCTTTTCAACCCCGGCTCGATGTTCAGCCTCTAGCAACAGGCCACAGCGGCTGCGGGGACCGGTTCCTGCGCGGCCTTCTCCACGTCCGCGAGCATCTGCTGCCGTTCCGCCGGCCCGAGGGTCCTGCCTCGCGTCAGCACGGTGTGAATACGTTGTGTGTTGCGGATGTTGGTGAGCGGGTGGCCGTCGAGCACGACGAGGTTCGCCGCCTCGCCCGGTTTGATCGCGCTGTTCCGGGTGCCCGCCCTCAACGCTGCCGCAGGCGACAGGCCCGCGTCGACCAGCAGCTCCAGCTCGTCGTGCACCGAGAATCCGGAGAACACGTACGGGTTGCCCGCGTCCGTGCCGACCAGGATCTCCACGCCGTGGTCGTGCATCTCGGCGACCTGCTCCATGCGGCGCTTGAGGAACTCGGCCTGCTCGCGGATCTCCTGCGGCGTCACCGGAGCCCAGTTCTTGAGGCCGTCACGCCAGAAGTCCCGGTAGAACGCCGGCATGTACCTCATCCGCGGGTCGTTCGCGAACCGGTCCGCCGGGCTGGAGTACACCCGCATCGCGACCATCGTCGGGCACAACGCGGACCCGTTGCGCCGCAGCCGTTTCGCGAGCTGCACCGCCTTGGACCGGCTGTGCCACAGGGTGGCTCGGCGTTCGAACTCCAGCACCTGCCTGAACCACGCGAACGAGTTCGCCGGGTCGAGCGGCAGGTCCGCAATCGCTTGGCGCAGGTGGGTTTCCTGCGTGCTCGTGGCGAGCGGCAAGCCGTACATGTGCTCGAACGTGCGCTGCCCCAGGTCGCTCGCGTCGCCCAGCGCCACGTGGTCCGAGCAGTGCCCGGCGAACGTGATGTCCTGAACCGAACACTCGTCCGCGATGGCCGCGAGCGTCGCGCGGTCCAGGTACGAGTAGACCTTCACGAAGTCAGCGCCCTGCGTCTTGGCGTCCCGCACGGCCTGACGTCCCTCGTCCGGCGTGGCGACGATCAGCGCACCCGGCAGCGTCGAGTGCGGGCCGTCGATGATGGTGCTGCCGACGATCAACCGAGGCCCCAACACCTCGCCGCGCTCGATCCGTTCGCGCAACGCGTAGATCGGCGGCAAGCCCCACATCTCGCGGATGCCCGTCACGCCGTTGACCAAGCACAGCGGCAACGTGATGCGGTCCATGTACGCGCCGTGCACGTGCATGTCCCACAGCCCGGGGATGACGAACTTGCCGGGCAGGTCCAGCACCGTGGACCCGCGCGGCAACGGAAGGTCGCACGAGCCGACCGCGAGAATCTTGTTGTCCGCCAGCACGATGGTGGCGTTGGGACGCGTTCCTGCCGAGTCGACGAGCGTGACGCCTCGCAGCGCGGTCACGCCTACCGAAGCGCTGGCCCGGCCCGGTGCGAGCACTGCTGCCGCACCGAGCCCCGCCAGCCAGCCCAGCACTTCACGTCGAGTGGTGTCAGTCATGCCGTTCAACCAACACCTTGACGCTACGTCAGACTCAACTCCTTCAGCGCGACATCGCCTTCAGCAGCGAGTACTGGGCGTCGTCGTGCCCGAGCTCCCACATGAACGTGCCGAGCAGCCCGCGCGAGCGAGCGAAGTCCGCACGGATCCCGATCGACCGCGGGTTCTCGTACGACACGAACTTCTTCTCGGCCGCGTTGTACAGCCACGGCGACTGCGCGACCGGGTGCCAGTACTCCTTCCAGCCAGGAGTTGCCTTGAGCTGCAAGGCTTCCTCGTAGCCGTCGACCCAGAACGCGCTGTCGTAGACCTGGTAGAGACCGTGCTGCGGGCCCTCGGTCTTCACGGTGAAGCCGCGGCCGTAGAACGGGGTGCCGAGCACCATCTTGCGCGGGGAGACGCCGTGCCGTTCGTAGTAGTTGATGGCACCGACGACGTTGTTCCACTTGCGGTCGGCGGCGGGCATCGGGTCGTTGGAGACCTCGCGGAACGGCGCGTTGAACGTGGCCACAGGCGAGAAGCCGGTGCCCATGTCGTAGGTCATGACGTTGATGAAGTCCAGGACCTGCGACAGCTCGCGCAGCTCGAACGACTTCGCCGGGTCGTAGGAGCCGTCGGTCTGCAGGCGGCCGGTGGGCAGCGCCGCGGTGAGGAGCCGTTTGCCCAGCACCCGCTTGAACTCGCACGCCAGCAACGTCATGTTGCGCTTGTCCTCCGGCCGGTCCTTGATCTCGGCAGGACCGCCGTAGACCGGGAACTCCCAGTCGAGGTCGAGGCCGTCGAAGGTCCCGTCGGAGAAGAACAAGTCCACACAGGACTGAATGAGAGTCTTGCGGGACTCCGAAGTGAGAGCGGCGTCCGAGAAACCGCCCGCACCCCAGCCGCCCAGCGAGATCAACGCTTTCAACGACGGCTTGCGCTTCTTCAACGCGCGGATGTCCGCGAAGTCCTTGGCCGCTGTCTCGGCAGGCATCACGCACTTGCCGTTCTCGATCAGAGCGAACGCGTAGAACAGGTGCGTGATCGGTGTGTCGGTGGGAATCGACGAGATCGGCTTCGACTCGCTGTACCAGTTGCCGTAGTAGGCACCGACGATCTTGCGTGGTGCGGCGTCGGCCGAGACGACGCCAAGTGAGACGGAGAGTGCGGCCAACGTGACCGCCAATCCCTTGCGGAACAACGACATCACAGGCCTCCAGTGGTTCAGACCACCGAAACCTAGGGGCGGTACCCGGCGTGCCGCAACAGAGACTTCAGATACACCTCCAGCTCGTCGGCCGTGCTCTGCTCCGGATTGGTCAGCGAGTGGTAGAAAAGCGCACCTCCGACCATGTCCAGCACGATGCCGAGGTCGGTGCCGGGCGGAAAACCGGGACGCAACATCTCCTTCAGCGCGGCCCGGCGCGGCGCGATGAACAGCTCCCAGTACCGCTTCATCAGCTCGAAGTTGTCCGCTGACGCGCCCACGATCCGGCGCAGCAGCTGGACCGACGAGGGCGTCGACATCAGCGCGGCCCAGCCCTTGACCGTCTCCTCCGGCAGCGCGGCGACGATCCGCTCCGGATCGAGCGCCGCGACCTCGCGCGGCAGCTCGATCACGCTGAACAGCAGGTCCTCCTTGGTGGCGAACCGGCGGTAGACCGTCGCGCGGGTCACGCCCGCGCGACGGGCCACCTGCTCGATCGAGGTGCCGTCGAGGCCGCGCTCCAGGAACAGCTCGAACGCCGCGGTCAGGATCGCGTTGTCAGCCTCGGGGTCTCGGGGACGCCCAGCACTTCGTTCAGCCACGCGGAAAGCCTTTCAGAGGGACCACGCCACGCGAGGTGACCGTCGGGACGCACCAGCAGCGTGTCACCGGCCCGTTCATGGTGCACGACGTCCCCGAGCCGTTCCCGCGCCACCTCCAGGCACGTCGTAGGCCCGGCCAGCACCCACTTGCCGGTCCGTGCGAACGCCGGCACGCGCTCGCCGCCTCGCCGTCCGGCCGCCAACGGGCCTGAGTACTTCACGTCGAGCTGCGAGGTGAACCGCACAAGCCGTCGCTGTACGACCGAGAGGCCCAGCAACGGCCACAAGACGTGGTCCCTGAACGCTCGCGTGACCACACCCGGCCCCATCACCAGCCGGGTCGCCGGCGTGGTCGAGGCGAGCACCTGTGCCCCGACCGGACGACGTTCGGCCTCGTAGGTGTCGAGCAACGTCGCAGAAGCCCTGCCCTGCACCACCAGTGCGAGCTTCCACGCGAGGTTGTCGGCGTCGCCGAGTCCGGTGTTCATGCCCTGACCGCCCAACGGGCTGTGGATGTGCGCCGCATCGCCCGCCAGAAGCACGTTCCCGCGCCGGTAGGTCGCCGCCTGCCGCCTGTGGATGCGGAACGTCGACTCCCACTCCACGGAGTCGATCGGGCCCGGCGTCCACCGCTCGCCGTTCGGCGACATCACCCGCCAAACGCCGCCGGGCAACGGAAACACGCTCGTGATCGACGATCCGTCGACGTACAGGTGGATCGACTCGCGGTCGAGGTCCCACTTCCCGTGGACGTCTCGCAGGAGGAAGTTCTCCATCACCGGTTCGCCCTCGAACGCGATCCCCGCCGCCTTCCGCACCGCCGAGTGCGCGCCGTCGCACCCGACGAGCCAGTCCCAGCCGGAGACCGACGAGATCGGCGTGTTCCACTCGATCTCCACTCCCAGCGCGGACAACCGGTCGCGCAGCCGTTCCTCCACCCATGCCTGCGACACGATCAACTGACCCGCGTCGCGCAGAAAACCCATGTCCAGCGCCACCGCGCCGTTGATCCGCAACGCCCGCAGCCGCACCGCCTTGTCCGGCAGGTCGCCCAACGCGCCCAGCCTCGCCAGCACCTCTGCTCCGCGCGGCTGCAACCCCAGCGCCCGCGACGTCGTGGCCGGGCCCGAGGCCGCGTCCACGATCCGAACATCCACCCCGAACTGCCGGAGTCCGCACGCCAGCGCCAAGCCGGTCGGACCCGCCCCCGCAATGATGACCATATGAATACAGTACAGCTCTGTATTCAAACTTCGCCAGCAAAAAGCCCGCCTGCCGAGGCAAGCGGGCTCTGGTTCAGCGTTCGACGCGCGGGATGATCTGCGTCGAGTCGTCCTTGATCTGGGCGTCCATGACCTGGGTGATGTCGTCCGCCTCGGTCTGCAGCAGCGCCTTCTTCTCCTTGCGCGCCTTGATCACCTCGAAGATGATCGGCACGACCGAGAGCAGCACGATGGCGATGAGCGTGAGCTCGAGGTTCTTGCGGATGAACTCCACCTGGCCGAGGAAGTAGCCCAGGATCGTCAGACCCGCGGCCCACGCCACACCGCCGATCGCGGAGTAGGTGAAGTACTTCTTCGGGTCCATGCGCCCGACGCCGGCCATCGCGGTGATGAACGTGCGGACGATCGGCACGAACCGCGCGAGGACGATGGCGCGCGAGCCGTACTTGTCGAAGAACTCCTGCGTCTTGTCGACGTACTCCTTCTTGAAGATCTTCGACTCCGGCTTGCTGAACAGAGCCGGACCGGCTTTTCGGCCGATGTAGTAGCCGCAGACGTTGCCGATGAACGCGCACACGGTCAGCAGCAGGCAGACGAGCCAGAGCGGCGTCGAGATGTGCCCCGCCGCGACGAAAAGACCCGCCGTGAACAGCAGCGAGTCGCCCGGCAGGAAGAACCCGACGAGGAGCCCGCACTCGGCGAAGACGATCAAGCACAGCCCGACCAGCATCCACGGGCCGAGCATCGTCAGCAGTTTTTCGGGATCCAGCCAGTCAGGGCCCAATGCAATCGTCACGGCCACAACGGTACAGGTCAGCTGAGCGTGATCACTGCGGCCACCGTGCCCGCTGCCAGGCCCAACAGCAGCGCGAGGCCCAGCACCAGCCACGTCGACATCGGTGCCGGGCGCTCGTCAGGAACTGGGACAGGTACGGCAAATCCGGCATTCGTGCTGGTCGCCTGCGCTCGCAGCGCGTCGGTCACCAGCCGTTCCGGATCGTCAGCCATCCACCTATTCCTTGACCCACTCGCCCTTGCTCATCACGTCCCTGGGCTTCAATTCTGCATCGAGCACGACGATGTCGGCCGCGCAGCCCGGCTGCAGCTTGCCAGTGTCGAGCCCGAGCAGCTCCGCGCCCCGCGTCGAGGTGGCGTACGTGGCCTCCACGAGCGACAGTCCGCAGGAGTTGACGGCGTTGCGGAAAGCCATGTCCATGGTCAGCGTGCTGCCGGCCAGCGCGGCGCCGCCCGCCAGTGTCGGCACGCCGTCGACCACCCGGACTTCGAGGCCGCCGACGTCGTAGACGCCGTCGCCCACCCCGGCGGCCGCGATGGCGTCGGTGATGAGGACCGTGCGCTTGAGACCGGCGTGGTGCGCGGCCAGGCGAACCGCGGTCGGGTGCAGGTGCACCAGGTCGCAGATGAGCTCGACGGTCACGCGTTCGTCGTCCAGCAGCGCGCCGATCGGGCCGGGCTCGCGGTGGTGCAACGGGCGCATGCCGTTGAACAGGTGCGTCGCCACGGACGCGCCGGCGTCGACGGCGGGACGGACCTGCGCCTCGGTCGCGTCGGTGTGGCCGATGGCCGCGATGACGCCCGAGTCCACGAGCTGACGCACGGCCTGAACCGCGCCCTCCAGCTCGGGCGCGATGGTGATCATCCGGACGGTGCCCTTGCCCGCGTCGAGCAGCTTCGTCACCGCGGTCTGCTCCGGCGGGCACAGGATCGCCGGGTCGTGCGCGCCGCACCGGGCAGCGGACAGGAACGGTCCCTCGAGGTGGATGCCGGCGACGACACCCTCCTGGACCAGCTCGGCCAGTGCGGACACCTGGTCGGCCAGCTCCGGCACGGGACGCGAGACCAGCGAGGCGAGCAACGTCGTCGTGCCGTGCCTGCGGTGCGCGGACGCGGCCTTGCGGACCTTCACCGGGTCCTTGCTGGTGAACGCGTCCCCGCCGCCCCCGTGGCAGTGGATGTCGACGAACCCCGGCACGATCGTGCAGCCGCTGACGTCGGTCGTCGGACCATCGGGCGCGGCACCCTCGCCGACCGCGGCGATCCGGCCGTCCCGGACGCTCACCCACCCGTTCTCGAGCACCCCGCCCGGCGTGACGACCCGACCATTGGTCAGGGTCACGTCGACAGGTCCACCCCACGTGCTCATGACGCCTCCAGCATGTCGATGGCCAGCAGCGCCGCGCCGAGGAAGCCCGCCTCGTCGCCGAGCGCCGCGAGCCGCAGCTCCGGTCGGCGCTGGAAGGCGATCAGCCCGTCCAGCCTTTCCCGCAACGGGACCACCAGCAGGTCTCCTGCGAGTGCGAGCCCACCGCCGAGCACAACGGCCTCCGGGCCGAGCAGCGTCGCCAGCACCAGGATCCCCCTGGCGAGCGCGTCCACGGCCTCGTGCCACACGGCGACAGCGTCCTGCTCCCCGTCGGACACCCTGCGTGCGACTTCAGCGGCGCCGTTGACGGGGGTGCCGGTACGTGCGGTGTACCGGCGGGCGATCGCCGCGGAGGACGCCACTGTCTCCACGCAGCCGATCTGGCCACACGCGCAAGGCACGCCGTGGCCGACGTTCACATGTCCGATCTCACCCGCGTAGCCGTCGCCGCTGAAGATCTTCCCGTCGAGCAGCAGCGCGCCGGCGATCCCGGTGCCGATCGGCATGATCACCGCGTTGCGCAGGTCCTTCGCGGCACCCATGCGGCACTCGGCGAGCCCGGCGGCGCGGACGTCGTGTCCGAACGCGACGGGCACGCCCAGCCGTTCCGTGAGGACGGTGCTGAACGGGAACTGGCTCCACGGCAGGTTGGTCGTGTACACGCCGACGCCGTTGGCCTCGTCCACGATGCCCGGCGCCACGACTCCCACGGCGTCGATCTCGTGCTCGGAGGCCTGCCTGAGCTCGTCGACGAGCTCGGCGATCACGGCCAGGAGAGGCTCCAGCTCGGCCGGAGTCGCGCGGCGGGCGTGCTTCTGCGCCGCCACCGCCTCCGAGGTGCCGGCGACCAGCGCCGCCTTGGTTTCGGTGCCACCGATGTCAACGGCGACCACGTGTCTGCGTGCCACGAGGACTGATCCTGCGGCATCGGAGCCCTATTGGTCTATACCAAGTACCGGATTGGGGGCGTGGTGTTACCTGCTGAGACCGCTCTCACCGGGCAAAACGGCTCAACTGAGGGAAACTGTTCTCGCTAACAATCTGGTTGAGACCGGGCGTCAGCCGGCCATGATCTTCTGCAGGGCGTCCAGCGCACGCGAGGCCGTCGACTTCACGGTGCCCTTCGAGATGCCGGTCGCCTCGGCGATCTCGGCCTCCGACAGGTCGCCGTA
This sequence comes from Lentzea sp. NPDC005914, assembly GCF_040629405.1. NCBI lineage: Bacteria > Bacillati > Actinomycetota > Actinomycetes > Pseudonocardiales > Pseudonocardiaceae > Lentzea > Lentzea sp. NPDC005914. The sequence continues at coordinate 184,415 of NZ_JBEXVQ010000002.1, forward strand.
GTAGCGCAGCACGAGAACCTCGCGCTGACGCGGCGGCAGCTGCTGCAGAGCCTTGACCACGGCCTGGTGCTCGGCCGTCAGCATCGCGAGCGACTCGGCCGATCGCGCGTTCGCCACGTGCGGCGGGGTGTAGTCGCGGGCGGTCTTGCGCCGGCGCAGCACGCTGCGTGAACCGTTGACCACGGCCGTGCGGAGGTAGCCCACGGCCGCCTGTGCGTCGCGCAGGCCCTTCCAGTTGCGGTGCAGACCGGCGAACGCCTCCTGCACCACGTCCTCGGCCGTCGACGGCTCGTCGACCAGCAGCAGCGCGAGTCGCACGAGGCGCATGCGGTGCTGTTTGTACAGGTCTTCGAGCGTGAGGGGCCCTGTGGGAGGTCCTGCGACGCCGTCCTTGATTCGCAGGTTGGTCAGGGTGTCCTGCACGGTGCGCGGAGTTTCGTCGCCAACCACAAGGTAGGACGGTACCGGTCACCGTCGCTACGGTGGACGCATGGCCCGCTTTGCTGTCGAATTGGTGTTCGGTTCCGATCGCGAGAAGCGCCTCGCGGTGCGCCCCGCTCACCGCGAGTACATCGCTTCCCTCGCCGAGAAGGGCGTCGTCCTCGCCGCCGGTCCGTACGCGGACGACACCGGCGCGTTGATCATCTACGAGGCGGTGGACGAGGCGGCGTTGAAGGAGATCATCTCCGCTGACCCGTACACGCCCGCGAACGTGATCATCAAGTGGGAGATCCGCGTCTGGAACGTGGTGCTCGGGAGCTGGCTCACCGACTAGCGGCCTGGCCACCCGGTCCGACCAGGCCTGACGTGTCGCTCGCGGCCATCTGACGGTCGGCGTCGGCCACCTCGTCCACCGCTTGGCGGTCCACGATCATCGGCGTGAACGCGCGGAAGTACTTCAACGCGCCCACCCCAGCCGGGGACGTGGACCGCCTTCGCTCGTTTCTCCACGCCCCTGACGACGGCCCTGCCGACATTGCGGACGGGGTACTTCTTCCCGGCGACGCCCGGCATGCCCTTGCGCAGCTTGCCGAAGACCGGGTGCTCGTCGGCGCTGTTGACCATGTCCGTGGAGATCCACGAGAAGTACGCCGTGCCGACGTCGACGCCCAGATGCCTGACCTCCGCGCGCAGGCTGTCCGCGAACGCCTCGCAGCCCGCCTTCGCCGCCGAGTAGGCCGCGTTGCCGGGGATGTGCACGATCGCCGCCAGCGACGACACGACCAGGCAGTAGCCGCGGCTGCGGATCAGGTGCGGCAGGGCCGTGCGGACCGTGCGCCACACGCCGAGCAGGTTGACCTCGATGACCCGCTCGAACGCCTTCGGGTCCATGGAGCGCACGAACCCGGTCGCCGCGATGCCCGCGTTCGCGATGACGACGTCGATGGCGCCGAAGTGCTCGGCGGCCTCGTTCATCACGCGTTCGAGCACGTCCCAGTCCGTGACATCGGCTTCCCACGCCTTGCCGCCGGTCTGCCGCGCGACCTCTTCGAGCTGGGCCTTCTCGAGCCCGACGAGCGCGAGACGAGCCCCGCGCGCGGCCAGTTGCCTCGCCACCTCGGCGCCGATGCCCCTGGCCGCGCCGGTGATCAGTACCACCTTGCCCGTGACGTCCATGCTCGTCACGGTAACGCAACCTACTCCCGGTAAGCTACTGGCAAGTTAAATTGCGCTCAGGCGGTCCACCTCGGCCTGCGGCAGCTCGAGCGTGAGGAGCGGGACGAGGTCGTTGAGCTGCTCCAACGTGCGTGCGGACGCGATCGGAGCGGCCACCGTGGGCTGCTGGGCGAGCCACGCCAGCGCGACCGCGGCGACGCTCGTCCGGTGCGTCTCGGCCAGTTCGTCGAGCACCTCCAGGACCTGCAGGCCGTGCTCGTCGAGGTGCTTGGAGGCAGCGCCCGCGCGAGGGCTGTCCACCTGGACGCCGGGCCGGTACTTGCCGGTGAGGAACCCCCTGGCCAGCGAGAAGTACGGCACGGTCGCGAGGCCGTTCTTCGCGACGACGTCCTGCAGGTCGCCCTCGAACTTGTCGCGGCTGACCAGGTTGTACTCGGGCTGCAACGCCACGAACTTCGCGAAGCCCTCGCGTTCCTGGATCTCCAGCGCCTTCGCCAGCCGTTCGGCGGAGAAGTTGGACGCGGCGATGTGGCGCACCTTGCCGTCGCGGACGAGCTGGTCGTACGCGGCGAGCGTCTCCTCGAGCGGCGTGTTCGCGTCGTCGAGGTGGTTGTAGTAGAGGTCGATGTGGTCCACGCCGAGCCGCTTCAACGAGCGTTCGGCGCTGGTCAGGACCGTTTCGCGCTTCTGGTTGTTGAACCCGGCGAGCATGCCGACCTTGGTCGCCACCACGATCTGGTCGCGGTCGCTGCGCCTGGCCAGCCACTTGCCGATGATCGTCTCCGACTCGCCGCCGGAGTTGCCGTCGACCCAGGCCGAGTACACGTCGGCGGTGTCGAGGAAGTTGCCGCCCGCGTCGAGGTAGGCGTCGAGCACTGCGAACGAGGCGTCCTCGTCGGCCGTCCAGCCGAAGACGTTGCCCCCCAGGCAAAGTCGGGACACGGTCACATCAGTGGTGCTCAAGATCGGCATAACGTGACGGTAGTCCGTGTTGCTGAAGGACATGAGCCACTTTCTGGGAACATTCGGCGTGTGGGGTTCGCACTACCAGTGGGCGGACAAGATCGACGAGGTCGCCGAGCTCGAGTCGCTCGGGTTCGGCACGTTCTGGATCGGCAGCTCGCCCGAGATGGCGCTGGTCGAGCGCGCTCTGAACGCCACGAAGTCGATCACCATCGCGACCGGGATCACCAACGTCTGGCAGACCGAGCCCGAAGCCGTGTCGGCCGAGGTCGCCAGGCTGAACAGCGACCGGTTCCTGCTCGGCGTCGGCATCGGTCACAAGCAGATCGACCAGGCCTACGAGAAGCCGTACGACAAGCTCGTGTCGTACCTGGACCGCCTCGACGTGCCCCAGGACAGGCTGGTGCTCGCCGCGCTCGGCCCGAAGGTGCTCAAGCTCGCCGCGGAACGCACGGCGGGCGCGCACCCGTACCTCGTGCCGGTGGAGCACACCGTCGAGGCTCGCAAGGTGCTCGGTGACAAGCTGCTGGCGCCCGAGGTGACCGTCGTCGTCGAGGAGGACCCGCAGGCCGCGCGGGCCATCGCCCGCGAGCAGCTGTCGTACTACTTCAACCTCACGAACTACACGAACAGCTGGCAGCGCTGGGGTTTCTCGGCCGACGAGGTCGCCGCACCGGGTTCGGACCGGCTGATCGACGCGCTGGTGGCGTGGGGCAGCCCGGACCAGGTGGCCGCGAAGCTGCGGGCACACCTGGACGCGGGCGCCGACCACGTGGCCGTCCAGTCGCTCAACGGCCACTACGCCGAACTGGCCGCGGCGCTGCGACTCAAGGAGTGATCTCGACGCCCTTCCAGAACGCCACGCGGTCCTTGATCTGCGCCGCGGCCTCCTTCGGCTCGGCGTAGTACCAGGCCGCGTTGGCGTTCTCAGAGCCGTTGACCTGCAACGAGTAGTAGTTCGCGGTGCCCTTCCACGGGCAGAACGAGGTGTGCTCGGTCGGCGTCAGCACGGCCGGGTCGACGGACTCCAGCGGGAAGTAGTGGTTGCCCTCGACGACCACGGTGTCGTCACTCGAGGCGATGATCTTGTTGTTCCACCGGGCAGTTGCCATGTCATCCACTATGCCCGTACCGGCGAGTAGGGCGGACCACCTGGTCAGCTGGTACTTGATCGATCACTACGCCAGGGTCGGCCGCCGCGTAGCCCCCGTGACACGTGCTCGTAGGATGCGGGTGATACGGCGTTCAGGGCACCTGAGGAGGACCACCGATGCCCATCGCAACTCCCGAGGTCTACGCGGAGATGCTTGACCGGGCCAAGGCGAACGAGTTCGCCTACCCCGCGATCAACGTCACGTCTTCCGAGACTCTCAACGCGGCTCTGCGCGGTTTCGCCGAGGCCGAAAGCGACGGCATCATCCAGGTCTCGACCGGTGGTGCCGAGTTCGCCTCCGGCACCAAGGTCAAGGACATGGTGACCGGCGCTGTGGCGCTCGCGGAGTTCGCGCACGTCGTCGCGGCCAAGTACCCGGTGAACATCGCGCTGCACACCGACCACTGCCCGAAGGACAAGCTCGACGGGTACGTGCGTCCGCTGATCGGGATCAGCCAGGAGCGGGTGGACAAGGGCGGCAACCCGCTCTTCCAGTCGCACATGTGGGACGGCTCGGCCGTGCCTCTGGACGAGAATCTCCAGATCGCGAGCGAGCTGCTCGACCTCGCAGCCAAGGCGAAGATCGTCCTCGAGATCGAGGTCGGTGTCGTGGGCGGCGAGGAGGACGGCGTCGACAACGAGATCAACGACAAGCTCTACACGACGCCAGAGGACTACCTGAAGACCATCGACGCGCTCGGCGCCGGTGAGAAGGGCCGCTACCTTCTCGCCGCGACGTTCGGCAACGTGCACGGCGTCTACAAGCCGGGCAACGTCAAGCTGCGTCCGGAGATCCTCAAGCAGGGCCAGGACGTGGCGGCCGAGAAGCTGGGTCTCCCGGCCGGCTCGAAGCCGTTCGACCTCGTCTTCCACGGCGGCTCCGGCTCGCTGCTCGAGGAGATCCAGGAGGCCGTGTCGTACGGCGTCATCAAGATGAACATCGACACGGACACGCAGTACGCCTTCACCCGCCCGATCGCGGCGCACATGTTCACGAACTACGACGGTGTGCTGAAGATCGACGGTGAGGTCGGCAACAAGAAGGCCTACGACCCCCGCAGCTACCTCAAGGCAGCCGAGCAGGCCATGGCCGCCCGCATCGCCCAGGCGTGCGAGCACCTCAAGTCGTCGGGCCGCATGATCGCGGGCTGACCAGGCTCCACCGTGAAAGGCCCCCGGCTGCTCGCCGGGGGCCTTTTTCAGCTCAGTTTGAGTCGTGACGCGAGCAGTTGGGCTTCTGGGCGGTGGATCACCATGTCCCCGACCGTCCACAGCATCGCCAGCAGCACGGCCGTCACCGCCGCCGAGGAGAACGAGATCGGCGGGCCCCACAGGTACTCCTGCTGGAACCAGATGCCGACGTACCCGACCGTCGTGACGGCCGCCGACCCCAGCACGGCCGCGGCCGGCGTGGGCATCTTGACCACGTGCGCCGCGTCGATCGCGAGCCCGACGAGGATCAGGAACAGCGGCACCGCGGACTTCGGGAAGTCGATGCCCGCGAGCAACGGCCAGACCAGGCACCGGTACGCCACGTAGCCGCCCGCGACGGCCGTAGCCGCCCACGGCCTGTCGATCGTCCTGCGCGCGATCACCAGCACGATGGCGGCCGCGACCAGGCCCCACACCGGGTAGACCCAGTCCGCGATGGGCAGCGCGAAGTGCACGACCGCTTCCCGGCCGACCGGGACGCCCATCTGGTCGGCGGCGAACTGCAGCAGGATCGGCTCTGCCTCGGGCCTGCCGCTGTCGTAGGCCTGCAGCGCGCGGACGCCGTACTCCTGGTGCTGGTTGGGGAACCAGACGTTCTCCAGGAAGAAGAACCACAGCGCGACGAGCCCGAACGTGCGGGCGTTGCCTGCGGGGAAGTACTTCATCCAGCCGCGGATCGCGCCGGCCAGCATCACCGCGGTGCCCAGGTAGAGCAGGGCGTGCGAGCCGGACCAGCTGGTGATGTCCAGCCCGTTGACGCGGTGGTTGATGACGTCGATCGGCAGGGCGACCAGGAAGATGCCGCACCCGATCTGCATCAGGCGCAGTGTCAGCTTGTCGACGCTGTAGCCGGTGAAGGTGTGGAACAACGTGAGGCCGACCACGATCACCGTGCCCACGGTGTTGAGCAGGTGGGGAGGGGCCAGGTCGTCACGCAGCCACTTGAAGTGCCACGAGACGTCCCAGGTCGAGCCCAGCAGTTTGAGCAGCAGGCCCACGAGCCACAGCTGGTAGAGCTGCTTCGTCAGCGTTGCCGGTGTGGTCCTGCCTGCTGTGCCCCGCTCCCAGTACTGGTCTCGGAACTGCCTTGCCCCCTGGATCATCCGCACATCATGAGCCTGGTGGAGGGGTGCATGAAGCCAGAACCACCCTGGTTTTACCCTGATGTTGCCGATTCGTGTGCTCGATCGGGTTAACGGCGTTGATCTGTTCGGCCCAGCACGAGACCATGCCGCCCATGAGCAAGAAGATCATCGCTGGGGTGCTGGTCACTGCGCTGGTGCTGGCCGTCGTGGCCGCTGTGATGAGGGTCTTCATCTCCTGAGGCCTGCTCGTGCGGCACGATGAGCCGCATGGTTGAGAACCTCCTCGGGCCCGAGCCGACCCGTCTTCCCGATCGTCCCGAGGCGCAGGCCGCCGCGGACGGTGGCACCGACCCCGGCAAGATCGTGCGGGCGTACCCGGACTTCTCCGAGGCGTGGGCCCTGCTGGCCGAACGGTCGCTGCACGCCGGCGACCCCGTGGCCGCCTACGCCTACGCCCGCACCGGCTACCACCGCGGCCTGGACCAGCTGCGTCGTTCCGGCTGGAAGGGCTTCGGCCCCGTGCCGTGGGACCACCGGCCGAACCAGGGCTTCCTGCGCGCACTGGCCGCGCTCGCCCGTGCCGCCAGGGAGATCGGGGAGGATGAGGAGTGGGAGCGCTGCTCCAAGTTCCTCGCCGACTCCGACCCCAAGGCTCCTGCCGCGCTCGGTCTGGTCTGAGCGGGGACGCTGTTCGTTTCGCCGGCCCCTGAGACCACTGACGTGGAATCAGGGGCCGGTTCTTTTTCACACGAAAAGAGCACACAGTTCGAGGCACCAGGATCGCTGGCCGCGCGTTGTAGGCAAAACGCCGCCAACGCCACGAGGGTGCCCCATGAAACGCAACAACCGTCCTCGAAGACCTGTCGTCGCGCCGGTTCGTCGTGTCGCCGGACGACCCGAACGACAGGTGCGCACGGAGAAGCCCGACGTGCCCGAGCAGACGCCCGCCTCGATCCACCGCATCGGCGTTTCGCTGAAGTGGCTGGTGGGCAAGGCAGCAGGAGCGATCGTCGGAGCCGGCTTCATCGCCGCGGCGACGAACACGTTGTCGAACGTCGGTGGCTGGGAGACCTCGCTGCGCGTCGGGGCTGTGACGGCCATCCCGTTGTTGCTCATGCTGCAGATCGGGCCACGAATCACGACGGGGTTCTCCGCAGCTTCGCCGCTGGCCAAGTATCTGCGGGTGAAATTCACCGTTGTCGTGTTGTTCGGCATTCTCGCCTTGCCCGGGCTGTTCGTCTGGACTGGCAACCCGAATGCGTGCTGGCACGCGTTCTACGGAGGCGCTGCCGGTCTGGCGGTGGGGTTCCTGGGGTTCCTCGTGTTCATGAAGTCCGATCGGCGGGGTGCCGCGTGGATCCTCGACCACCGCCGCGGGTGGCGGTTCTTCTACCGTGCCGTTGCCTCGGCGAGCGTCACGCTGGGCGTGCTCGTCGGCCTTGCTCTGGTCTAGCCACGCGACCCGCGACACGTGAGACGTGCGTCCCCGCAGGTTGTGCCTGGTGGCTGTTGGATCAAGACTGATGGCGCATGTCGAGCGAGCCGGGTCGGGGTGGGTGCGTGGGTGCTGTCCGGGACGCGGTGGGGCGCGGGCTGACGCGGTGGCGCGGGGCCGCGTTGCCGATCGTCCAAAGTGCCCTGTCCGCGGGCCTTGCCTGGGTCGTGGCGACGCTCGTGATCGGACACCAGCACCCGTTCTTCGCGCCGATCGCCGCGGTCGTCTGCCTCGGAGTCTCACTGGGGCAACGACTGCGGCGCGTCGGCGAGCTCGTCGTCGGTGTGTCGGTCGGTGTCGGGGTCGGGGATGCGTTGATCAGCTGGATCGGCAGCGGTCCCTGGCAGATCGCGCTGGTCGTGGCCCTCGCGATGTCGGCGGCCGTGCTGCTGGACGGCGGGTCGGTCATCGCGCTGCAGGCCGGTTCGTCGGCGGTGCTCGTGGCGACGTTGCTGCCGCCCAGCGCGGGCGGTGGGTTCGACCGGATGATCGACGCGCTGACCGGCGGACTGGTCGGGCTCGCGGTGGCGGCGCTGCTGCCCGCGAACCCGGTGACGGTGGCCCAGCGGCAGCTCAAGGCGTTGACGAACACCCTCAGCAGCGCGTTGCGCACCCTCGCCGAGGCCCTCACCGAGGCCGACGCGGTGAAGGCGGCGGGCGTGCTGGCCGAGCTGCGCACCAGCCAGTCGACGATCGACGACTACAAGTCCGCGCTGCAGACCGGGAGCGAGATCGCGAAGATCGCGCCCATCCGGTGGCGGTCGAAGGACGAGCTGAGCCGGTACCAGACCGCGGCCGGCCCGGTGGACTACGCGATCCGCAACACGCGCGTGCTCGCGCGCCGGTCGATGGCGGCGCTCAAAGCGGGCGAAGAGATCCCGGACGGCGTCCCCGACGTGCTGAACGCCTACGCCGCGGCGGTCGACTGCCTCAGGGGCGAGCTGGAGAAGGGCAAGACGCCCAAGGACACCAGAGAAGCCGTGCGAGACGCCGCGCGGCATCTCACCGCGCGGCGCCTCGGTGGGGACGGGTTCTCGTCCAAGGTGGTGCTGGCGCAGATCCGGAGTCTCGCGGTGGATCTGCTGCAGGCGACCGGGTTGAGCCGGAGCGAGGCGATGGAGGCGTTGCCGCCCCTCAGCCCTCCGGCCGGTTCAGCAGGCCCAGCAGAAGCTGGTGAACCGGCTCGTGGTCGCGAGGATCAGCGAGCAGACAAGAAGCTCCCGTGATGGCGTACCACTCCTCCGCGCCCTCGTAGCGGACCAGTGCCCGGAGCTTTCCGTCGTCGGAGAGTTCTGTGCACAGCTCGAGGTCCCCGGTGACGACGCCGACCTCGTCGGTCATCACGCCACCGGGGCCGGCCACGAAAAGCGAGGAGTGCGACGTCATCAGCACCTTCCGAGCATGCCCGTCAGTTCGGTCTTCTCGGCCGAGTTCACGCTGAGGCCGTAGTAGCTCTTAGTACCTACCCACATCTTGGCGTAAGTGCACCAGTACGACGTCAGCGGCGGCTTCCAGGTGGCCGGGGTCTGGTCCCCCTTCGCCTGGTTCACGTTGTCGGTGACGGCGATGAGCTGCGGATGGGTCATGTCGTTCGCGAACGCCTGGCGCTGGGCCGTCGTCCACGACGCCGCTCCAGACCTCCAGGCTGCCGCCAGCGGCACGATGTGGTCGATGTCGAGGTCGGACGCGGCGGTCAAGGTCGCGCCGTCGTACGGCGAGTACCAGCGGCCGGAGGTGGCCGCGCACGACGAGTCGGTCACGACGTTCGTGCCGTCGCGCTTGAGGACCTCTTCGCGAGTGTTGCAGGTGGTGCCGGGCTTGGTGATCCAGTGCGGGAACTTGTCGCGTGAATAGCCCGTCATCGGGCCGTCGGCGCGGACGGTCAGCGCGGCCAGCTTGGATTTGGCCTCGGCGGTGGTGGGAATTCCGGTGGGTGTCGCGAGTGCAGGGGAAACAAAACCAAAGGTGAGTGCCGCTGCGGCAACGAGAACACCAATGGTTCGGTTAACTTTTGACATCATCCCGACCTTCCTTGTTGGAAGTGATCGGGACAACCCTCAGTTACCTTATGGAATTAGGCAATACCTTTGGGTGACACTCAAGTGAATGACAGGCGCACGACTAGACGCCTCGAGCCAGCCTCAAGTCTTCGGTGTGGCGGTACCAGGTCCACTTGTCGACCGGGCGAGGGTGCTTGTGACCATCCAAAACGGCCGTTGTGGGCAGGCAGCCGAGCTGGAATGCGCGCGGGCGGCTTTCCCGGACGCGCGAGCCGATCAGCCGCTTGTTAACAATTCGCACAACGAGGCCCAAGCCGCCGTCGGGGTCCGGCGTGCACTCGATCCGGGACGCCTGACCGCGCAGCACGTTGTCCGCGTCGCTGTAACCGACGCCACGAACCGGTGACAACACGCCGAGACCCATCAGCACGCCGCCGACGTCGTCGCGCACGAACGGGACGGGATCTACGTCACCGTTCAGCGCGATGTCCAGGGCGCGGCCGGGGTCGGTCGACAGGCCCCAGAGCGCGGCGACGGGCGACTCGCCCACGGGGACGTAACCGAGGGTCACCGAACCGAGCTTCTCCTTGCGCAGCAACCGCAACGCGACGGCGGAGAGGTCGGCGTCCGTGCCCACCACGACGAGCCGTTCGGCGTCCAGGTGCTGATCTACGTGGTCCTTGCCGGGGCGGGCGGGGACGACGTGCGCGTCGTCACGTTGAGTGATCATTGGCAACTGCGTGTTTCCGCAGGCCAACACGATTCCGTGCACGGTCATCTCCTGGTCTACCCTCGCTTACCGGCGTTCGCTCGAACCAGTCCAAGCGCTTGGAGTTTCACATGCCGGCCGTCGTGCTTATCGGTGCCCAGTGGGGCGATGAGGGCAAGGGCAAGGCCACCGACATCCTCGGTGAGCGTGTCCAGTGGATCGTCCGCTACCAGGGTGGCAACAACGCGGGTCACACCGTGGTCCTCCCGGACGGCAAGAAGTTCGCCCTGCACCTCATCCCGTCCGGCATCCTCACGCCCGGTGTGAAGAACGTCATCGGCAACGGTGTCGTGGTCGACCCCGGCGTGCTGCTCGAGGAGCTCGCGGGGCTGGAGGAGAAGGGCGTCGACACCAGCGGCCTGCTGATCTCGTCGGACGCGCACTTGATCATGCCGTACCACGTGGCCATCGACAAGGTGACCGAGCGCTACCTGGGCAAGGCGAAGATCGGCACGACCGGCCGCGGCATCGGGCCCGCCTACCAGGACAAGCTCGCCCGCGTCGGCGTGCGCGTGCAGGACCTGCTGGACGAGAAGATCCTCCGGCAGAAGGTCGAGGCGGCCCTGGACTTCAAGAACCAGGTGCTGGTCAAGGTCTACAACCGCAAGGCGCTCGAGCCCGACCAGGTCGTCGACCAGGTGCTGGAGCGCGGTCAGCACTTCGTGCACCGCATCGCGGACACCCGCCTGCTGCTCAACCAGGCGCTGGACCGCGACGAGATCGTCGTGCTGGAGGGCTCGCAGGGCACCCTGCTCGACGTCGACCACGGCACCTACCCGTTCGTCACGTCGTCGAACCCGACCTCGGGTGGCGCGACGGTCGGCTCCGGTGTCGGCCCGACCCGCATCAGCACCGTGATCGGCATCCTGAAGGCCTACACGACCCGCGTCGGCTCCGGTCCGTTCCCGACCGAGCTCAACGACGACCAGGGCGAGTACCTCCGCAAGCAGGGTGGCGAGTTCGGTGTCACCACGGGTCGCAGCAGGCGCACCGGCTGGTTCGACGCCGTGATCGCCCGCTACGCCTCGCGCGTCAACGGCATCACCGACTACTTCCTCACCAAGCTGGACGTGCTGTCCGGCCTGGAGAGGGTGCCGGTCTGCGTCGCGTACGAAGTGGACGGTCGCCGCGTCGACGAGATGCCGATGACGCAGACCGACGTCCACCACGCCGTGCCGGTGTACGAGGAGCTGCCCGGCTGGTTCGAGGACATCTCGCACTGCCGCACGTTCGACGAGCTGCCGGCCAACGCCAAGGCCTACGTCGAGTACCTGGAGAGCATCATCGGCGCCCGCGTGTCGGCGATCGGCGTCGGCCCCGGCCGCGACCAGACGATCGTCCGCCACGACGTGCTCAGCTGATCGCTCGCTCCTGGGCCTCGAGCAGCGCGGTCTGCGTGACCTTCAGCTGCTCGAGGCCCTTCACGAACTCGTTCGACATCGAGCCGTCGTCGGGGCCGGCGTCCCGGAAGACGACGAGACACGACCGCGAGCCGTTCTCCAAGGCTCGCAACGCTTCCGCCCACGTCGCGGCGATCTTCGGATCAGGCGGCTGCGGGAACTCCTCCCGCAGCACCGGTCCCAGCGCCTCGCACCCGGCCGCGATCGCCGCGGGGTCCGCCGCCCGCACGCCGACGAACACCTGGTCGTTCGCCTTCACCACGGTCATCATCCGGTCCCAGCCGCCGCCGTAGATCCACGTGTTCACCGCCTCGTCGGTGTTCCTCGCGGTCGCGGCGGGAGGTGCCTGCAGCGTCTGCACGCTCGGTCCCGCGGACGGCGACCACGCCGCCACCGCCACGCTCAGCACCGCGATTCCGGCCGCCCAGATCGGCCGTGAGCGGGTGTAGCCGCCCAGACGGCCGTGTCCGCCCGCGAGGAGGGCCGCGAGCGTTCCCAGCACCGGCAGGACCTGGTGCGGTCGCATCGCCAGGACGCTGTCGACCTGCGAGCCGTCCAGGTGCGTCAGCCAGATCGCGACCGTCGCGGTCAGCCCGATCAGCCACGTCGTGAGCAGCGCCCCCACGCGGTCCAGGCGGGCCACCAGCACCACGACGAGCTGCACCGCCACGACCGCCGCGATCTGCCAGGCGGTGGCGACCAGGGGTGAGCCCGCGGATCCGAGCAGCACGATCGCGGCGACGGCCAGGACGCCCCCGATCACGCCGGCCAGCGCGGCGAAGCGGGGGAACTCCCGCCGCAGCACCAGCGGCACGAGCCACAGCAGTGCCAGCGATGCCGCGGTCAGCAGCCGGTTGAAGTTCAGCAGGAACGGGATCGCCACGGCCTTCAGCCCGATCTCGTTCAGCAACGTCTGCGCGTAGCTGTGCAGAAGGTCCATCACCGGCACAAGGCGGTCGCGCCAAGCGGCTTGAGCCACCCGGATCTCGGGGAACCAGCCGAGCAACGTGTACGTGACCACAGCGATCGACATCCCGAGAAACCAGCCGTGCCAACGGGTGCGCACGAGCGTCGCGCAGTATCCGGCCCAGATCGTCACGAGCACCGCGGTACCGGACAGCGCGATCGCGGCGATGACGCTGTGCAGCGTCAACGGGTAGATGTTCTGCATGTCCAGCAGGTCTGCAAGGACCAGACCAAGTCCTAGAGCGAGACCGGGCAACGCGAACGTGCCGCGGCGCGGGCCGAAAGCCGCGCCCCGCCAGGCGATCAGGCCGATGAGAGCGGCCACGGGCACGGCCCACACGATCCGCATGACCAGGAACGACTCGTTGCCGTCCCGGTACCAGGTCAGCTCGCGCAGTCCGTCGGTCAGGTGCCACCACGCGAGTTGCACGGCGAGCGCGCTGCCGAGCGTCTCCCAGAAACCCGGCCGCAGCAACGATCTGGGGTCCTGCATGACGGCCTGCCGGCTCGCGGGCGCGGGGTGATGGCCGAGCCATCGGCGCAGCCGGCCGGTGGGTGGCAGCAGCCGGTACGGGGCCGGCTCACCTGTCCACCGCACGACCAGCGCGTCGGCGTGCTTCTCCCGTGCCCGCAGCACGCCGACTCGAGCGGCGAACACCAGCAGCACCAGCACGGCCAGGTGCCACAGCACGGTGAAGGAGGTCCAGCCGGGAGGAGGTGGAGGCAGCCGGAACGGGGTGGCGGTCAGCATCAACACGTTGAACCACGTGAGCACATAGGGCGTCAGGACCGCGACGACGAAAGCACGCCAGATCGCCAGCGTGGCGTAGGTGATCGTGACGTCGTTGCGGACGTGCGCGAGTTCGTGCAGCACGATCGTGCGGAACGACTCGGGTTCCATGCGGCGCAACGCCATCATGCCGACGTTGAGCGCGACGTACTTGCGGCGGTGCGTGCCGAACGCGACGCCGCCCGCCCGGATGTTCGCCCGGTCGAGCAGGAACGTCGGCGCCTTCTCGAGTCCGGCCTCCGCGACCAGTTCGGCGAGCGGCTCGACCAGTTCCTCCGGCACGGGAGCCAGGTTCCGCCGGTAGCGCAGCAACGCCGGGCGCAGTGCGTAGATCAGCCACGCCGTCGCGAAGAGCAGGACCAGTCCGCCGGCGAGCCACAGGGCACGACCGCCTAGGAACGTCGCCATGCACGCCCGATAACCGTCCCATTTGGACTGATCGGGGTCGACCGCGAAGTTCGACGTGAAGTAGAGGCCTGACTTCACCTGGCAACGGGCGTTGTCGAGCGAGGTGGCCACCGGCCACACGGACGCGTACAGGCTGAAGATCTGCAGCGTGGTCGCGACCGCCAGCAGCACCAGCGACGCGAACCGCAGCGTGGTGCCAGAAGGCACCCTCGGTCTGTCCCCCTCAGGATCCATGCGTGCATGTTGATCGTTGCGGACCCGTGCTGTCACTAAGCCGTTGGCAGGAAATGTGTCCGTGCGGGGAACATCTCGATGTACGACGCTTTTTCACGATTTGGGCGTCGTTGACTCATGTCGTGGGCTCGCCTGTACTTCCGCCCATGACCTTGTCCATAGCAGGAGTGGCCGCGCGGCCGAAATCCGCGACGCCTGTGCAGGCGCGAAAGTTCAAGCTGCCGCTGCGCTGGATCAGCCCCGTCGCGCTGGTCCTGCTGTGGCAACTGGCCAGCTCAACGGGTGTGCTGTCGCCCGACAAGCTCGCTTCTCCCGTCACCGTCGCGCAGTCGGCCGGTGAGCTGATCGCGGACGGCCAATTGGGCGAAGCGTTCGCCGTGTCCATCACGCGCGTTCTATTCGGGTTTCTCATCGGCGGTTTTGCCGGGGTTGTTCTGGGGCTTGCCTCCGGCCTTTCCCGGTGGGGCGAGACATTGCTGGACCCGCCCGTCCAGATGCTGCGGACGCTGCCGCACCTCGGCCTGATCCCGCTGTTCATCCTGTGGTTCGGGATCGGGGAGGAGCCCAAGCTCGCGCTGGTCGCGGCCGGTGTGGCGTTCCCGCTGTACCTCAACCTGCACTCGGGCATCCGGCAGACCGATCCCGGCCTGGTCGAGGCGGCTCGGGTGCTCGGCTACAACCGGTTCGAACGGATCGTGCACGTCGTGCTGCCGTCCGCCGTGCCGCAAACGCTGGTGGGACTGCGGATCGCGCTCGGTACCGCGTGGCTGTCGCTGATCGTCGGCGAGCAGATCAACGCCGACGCCGGTCTCGGCTTCCTGATCAACAACGCCCGTGAGTTCCTCCGCACCGACGTCGTGGTCGTCGGCCTCGTGGTCTACGCGCTGCTCGGTCTCACGACAGACGCGCTGGTGCGGTTGCTGGAGAGGAGGGTGCTGCGATGGCGAGTGCGGTGAGTGTTCGTGGTCTGCGCAAGGCTTTTGGCGCACGGACGGTGCTGGACGGGATCGACCTGGAGATCGCCCCGGGCGAGTTCGTCGCGCTGCTCGGACGCAGTGGTTGCGGCAAGTCGACGTTGCTGCGGATCCTGGCCGGCCTCGACGAGGAGGTCGACGGCGTGGCGGAGGTCCCCGGCACGGTGTCGATCGCGTTCCAGCAGCCGCGTCTGCTGCCGTGGCGCAAGGTCTGGCGCAACATCGCCCTGGGGCTGCACAAGCCGGACGGACGCACGGTCGCGTTGAAGGCGCTGGAGGAAGTGCGGCTGGCGGATCACGCCGACGCGTGGCCGCTGACGTTGTCCGGTGGTGAAGCGCAACGGGTTTCGCTCGCACGGGCGTTGGTCCGCGAGCCGGACGTGCTGCTGCTGGACGAACCGTTCGGCGCGCTCGACGCGTTGACCAGGCTCGCCATGCACCACCTGGTGGAAGACCTGTGGACCAGGCACAAGCCCGCCGTGCTGCTCGTGACGCACGACGTCGACGAGGCGTTGCTGCTGGCCGACCGGGTCCTCGTGCTCGACGAGGGCCGGATCGTCGCCACGCACCACGTCGACCTGCCCCGCCCGCGCCGCCGGGCTTCCGTTGTGGAGCAACGCACCCGCGTGCTCGCCGACCTGGGAGTGGACGTTGAAACAGCTGCCTAGCAGAAGGTTGCTCAGCCTGCTCGCCGCGATCCTGTTCGCGACCGGGTGCGCCGCGACCGCACAGGACACCCCGGCGGGCGAGGTCGTGCTCAAGGTCGGTGACCAGAAGGGCGGTGCGAAGGCGCTGCTCACGGGCGCCGGTCTGCTGAACGACTTCCCGTACAAGATCGAGTGGTCGACCTTCACGTCCGGTCCGCCGCTGCTCGAAGCCTCGTCCGCCGGGGCGATCGACCTCGGTGGCGTCGGCAACACACCGCCGATCTTCGCCGCCGCCGCGAACGCCAAGATCGCCGTGGTCGGCGCGTCACAGGGACAGGTCGAGGCGGACGCGATCCTGGTTCCGGAGAACTCGCCGCTGAAGACCGTGACCGACTTGAAGGGCAAGAACATCGCCGTGGCCAAGGGAAGTTCGGCACACGGCCAGGTGCTGCTGACCTTGCGCGCGGCCGGGCTCACGACCAAGGACGTGACGCTGAACTTCTTGCAGCCCTCGGATGCGTACGGCGCGTTCACGCAGGGCAAGGTCGACGCGTGGGCGGTCTGGGACCCCTACACGGCGCAGGCGCAGCAGGAGGCCAAGGCGCGCGTGCTGGCCACCGGTGAGGGCTTGTCGAACGGCTACGGCTTCCAGGTCGCGGGCCGCAAAGCCCTGGACGACAAGGGAAAGCACGAGGCGATCAAGGAGTACCTCGTCCGCTACTACAAGGCGCAGAAGTGGGCTGACACGCATCGCGACGAGTGGGCCAAGGCGTGGGCGGCGGAGACCGGGCTGAAGTACGAGGTCGCACGGGCCGCGGTGGAACGCAACGGCGACCAGGTCGTGAAGCTGGACGACAAGGTGATCAAGTCGGAGCAGGAGCTCGCGGACGCGTTCACGGCGGACAAGACGTTGCCGGGCAAGGTCGACTTCGCGAAGTTCGTCGACACGAGGTTCCAGGGAGATCTCACATGAGCGTCACGCTGCACTGGTTCCTGCCGACATCCGGCGACGGGCGCACGGTCGTGGAGCACTTCCACGCTCAGCGCGCACCTGCAGCCGGGGCGCGTCGTGAGCCGGACATCGACTATCTGGCGCAGATCGCGCGCACGGCCGAGCAGGTCGGGTTCACGGGCGTGCTCACGCCGACCGGCACGTGGTGCGAGGACGCGTGGCTGACCACGGCCGCGTTGATCAGCCAGACGAAGACGTTGAAGTTCCTGGTGGCGTTCCGGCCGGGTGTGCTGTCGCCGACGCTGGCCGCGCAGATGGCCTCGACGTACCAGCGGATTTCGCGCGGACGGTTGCTGCTGAACGTGGTGACCGGTGGCGATTCCGTTGAGCAGCAACGGTTCGGTGACTGGCTCGACAAGGACCAGCGGTACTCGCGCACGGACGAGTTCCTGCAGATCGTGCGCGGGATCTGGACCGGCGAGCCGTACTCGTTCCAGGGCGAGCACTACCAGGTGCAGGACGCGACGGTGCTGGCCGCGCCGGACCCGGTGCCGCCGATCTACTTCGGCGGCTCGTCGGATGCCGCGTTGCCGGTGGCCGCGCGCAACGCGGACGTCTACCTGACTTGGGGCGAACCGCCGAAGGACGTGGCGGCGAAGATCGCGCGGGTGCGGGCGTTGACCGATCGGCCGATCCGGTTCGGCATCAGGCTGCACACGATCAGCCGCGACACCTCGGCAGAAGCGTGGGAGGCGGCCGCGAAGCTCCTCGACGCGCTGGACCCGGCGGCCGTGGCGAAGGCGCAGGAACAGCTCAGCAAGTCGGAATCCGTTGGCCAGCAACGGATGGTGGCGCTGCACGGCGGCGACCTCAGCCGTGGTGTCCGCGGCCTGGAGATCTACCCGAACCTGTGGGCGGGCGTCGGTCTGGTGCGCGGTGGCGCTGGAACGGCGTTGGTGGGCTCACACGAGGACGTCGCCGACCTGATCGAGGAGTACCACTCCATCGGCATCAGCGAGTTCGTCCTCTCCGGCTATCCGCACCTGGAAGAGGCCTACTGGTTCGGCGAGGGCGTGCGGCCCCTGCTGAAGCAACGCGGGTTGCTCGACGGGGACCGCACGCTCGCACTGGCTAGCGCTTGACCTTGGCTTCGATCGCCGTGTCGGGGTTGTCCGCGAACACGCCGTCGAGACCGGTCTTGTAGAACAGGTCGTACTCCTCGAAGGCCCGGCCGTACGCGGCCGGGTCGGCCGAGGACCGGAAGTCCGCGGGCAGGAACGAGTTCTCGTTGCGGAACGTCCAGGAGTGCACGATCAGGCCGACCGTGTGCGCGTCCTTGACGAGGGTCGTCGGCTGCTTGAGGAAGCCGGCCGCGTCGCGCGGGATGATCAGGTCCTTGGTGACGCCGACGCCGTCCGCGTACGACCGCACCTCGCGCAGACCGGCCGGCGTGACCAGGTCGGCGTAGGTGCGCTTGTCACCGGCGACGATGAAGTCGTACGGCGCACCGGAACCGTTGACCAGCTGGACCAGCGGCACGCGCAGCGACTTGTTCAGCTGCTTGAGGTTCGCCACCTCGAACGACTGGACGTAGACCTTGGCGTTGCGGCGGTTGAGGCCGTTGTGGTTCAACGCGTCGACGAGCTTCGGTTCCAGCGCGAGACCGATCGACTGGAAGTACGTCGGGTGCTTGGTCTCGGGGTAGATGCCGATCTCGCGGTGCAGCTCGCGGGACAGGCGCTTGGAGAGGTCGATGACCTCCTGGAACGTCGGGATCTCGAAGCGGCCGTCGTAGAGGGTGTTGCGCGGGCGGATCGCGGGGATGCGTTCCTTGGCGCGCAACGTCTTCAGTTCGGCGAGCGTGAAGTCCTCGGTGAACCAGCCGGTGAGCGGCGTGCCGTCGACGACCTTGGTCTTCTGCCGGTCCTTGAACTCCGGCCTGGTCGAGACGTCGGTCGTGCCGCCGATCTCGTTCTCGTGCCGGGCGACCAGCTTGCCGTCCTTGGTCGACACCAGGTCCGGCTCGATGAAGTCGGCACCCATGCGGGCGGCGAGCTCGTAGGACGCGAGCGTGTGCTCGGGCCGGTACGCCGACGCGCCGCGGTGCCCGATGACGATCGGGCCCTTGTCGTCGTGTGCCGACGCCGACGGCAGGGTTGCCACGACCGCGCCCGCCAAGACGAGCACAACAGCGGCGATACCTCTCCGGTACATCGCGTTCGACCTCCCCATTTCGTGTTGAGAGCGCACCCAAGCATCGCAACACGAAATGCAGGTGAACGGTTACTCACGAGAGAGTGCGGCTTCTTCCAAGTCCAGTTCTCGCAGCACGCGGAAGAGCACCTCGTCGTCGATCTCACCGGCGTCGCGGGCCTTGATGAACTCGTCACGCTCCGCGCTCAGCATCGCCCTGCGCAGCCTGCGGTACGCGGCCGCCGGGCTCTCCTCCTCCTGCCGCCCGAGCCGTTCCCACGCGGCGTTGCCCCGGTGCTCGGCCAGCGACCTCAGCTGGTCCGCGACGTGGTCGGGAACGTCGGCGATCTCCTGGTCCAGCCGGTCGACCGCCGCCTGCGCCGCCCGGTGCTGGATCTGGGCCTCGGCCAGCGCGTCCTTGCGTACGTCGTCGCCCTCGAACCCGATCTTGTTGATCAGCCACGGCAACGTCGTGCCCTGCAGCAGCAGCGTCGCGACCGTCACCACGAAGGCGCAGAACAGGATGATGCCGCGTCCCGGAACCTCTTCCGGAATCGCGGCCGCGGCGGCGAGGGTCACCACACCGCGCATGCCCGCCCACGCGATCACCGTGACCTGGCCCAGGTGCGGCCAGCGTTCGCGCTCCCGCATGCGTTTGGACAGGAACATCGGGATGTACGTGGCCGGGTACATCCAGACGAACCGCGCGAGGATCGTGGCCAGCAGCACCGCGCCCGCGCCCATCAGCAGGCTCGCGTTCAGGTCGACGTCGCTGATGATCGCCGACACCTGCAGCCCGATGAGCGCGAAGACGAACGACTCCAGCAGCACGTCCACCGACCGCCAAACCGCCGCGTCCTGCAGCCGGGTCGTGTAGGTGCCTCGCGGCGAGTGGTGGCCGACGTACAGGCCCGCGACGACGACCGCGAGCACACCGGAGAACTGGATCTTGTTGCTGAACAGGTGCGGGCCCTCTTCGGCGAGCAGGTAGGCACCGAACGGCACGAGCAGGCCCAGCGCGCTTTCCAGCACCCCCTCGCAGAGCCGCTTGCGCAGGAAGCGGACGGCCACCCCGACGATGAGCCCGACCGCGATCCCGCCAACCGTGACCAGCAGGAACATCCCGACGCCGACGAGCGGGTGCATGGCCGCGCCGACGGTGGCCGCCACCGCGACCTTGAACGCGGTCAGCGCCGTGGCGTCGTTGATCAGGCTCTCGCCGACCAGCAGCGTCATCGCCCGGCGTTGCAGACCGAGCTTGCGCCCGATCGCGACGGCAGCGACCGCGTCCGGCGGGGCGACCACCGCGCCGAGGACCAGTGCCGCGGCGAACGGGAGGTCCGGGAAGGCGAGCTTCGCCGTTACGCCCACCGCGAACGTCGTGAACAGCACCAGCCCGACCGCGAGCAGGCCGATCGGCCGCAGGTTGGCGCGGATGTTGAGGTACGAGCTGTCCAGTGCCGCGCTGTAGAGCAGCGGCGGCAGGACCAGGACCAGGATCAGGTGGGGATCCAGCTCGAACTCCGGCACCCCCGGTATGAACGAGACCACGAGCCCGACGGCAACCAGCACCAGCGGCGCCGGCCAGTTCAGGCGGCGCGCGAGGGAGGTGACGACCAACGCTCCGAGGAGCAGCAGCAGTAGTTCAGGCCCGACCATGCGCACATTCTGCGTAAAGATGGACGGCATGACCTGTTCGCACGTGGGAGCGCTGCCCCAGTCGGTGGCGCCGGAGTCGACCGAGGGCTGTGTCGACTGCCTCGCTCTGGGTGAGCGCAACTGGGCTCACCTGCGGATGTGCCTGTCCTGCGGGCACGTGGCGTGCTGCGACTCGAGCCCGCACCGGCACGCGACGGCGCACTTCGGAACGTCTCAGCATCCGGTCATGCGCTCGTTCGAGCCAGGCGAGGACTGGCGCTGGTGCTATGTGGACAGTGCCATCGTCTGATGACTTTGCAATTCCTTTGGATTGATCCTCTGACGCTGTGATCGGGACCACAGTACGGTCGGTTCGTGGCCAACCCGGACCTCGCCCGCATCGTCGCGGAGCACGACGAGGAGATGCCGTCGCGTTCGCTCTCACCCAAGTGGGAGCGGGCGCTGTGGATCGCCGGCCTGCTGATCGCACTGCTGGTGCTCAAGCAGGTCTTCTTCCCGTTCGCCAAGGGAAGCGTGTACTACCTGATCATCTTCCTGGCGGTGACGCTGCCGCTGGTCTTCCTGTCGTACGGCCGCGGGCACACGCCGCCGTGGTGGGACTGGGTGCTGGCGTTGCTGGCCTTCGTCGTCGGCGCCTATCCGCTGTTCGGGGGCTACGACGAGTTCCTGAACCGGCAGGGGCAGCTCACGTCGTTGGACGTCATCGCCGGCACTGTGTTGCTGGTCCTGATCCTGGAGGCGTGCCGGCGCACGACCGGGTGGGTGCTTCCGGTGGTGTGCCTGGCGTTCGTCGCTTACGCGTACTACGGCGGGTTCCTGCCGCCGTCGTGGTCGATCGCGCACTCCGGCGTCGACTTCTCGCAGATCATCAACGGGTTCTTCAACGACTACAGCGGGTTCTACGGGACGCCGATGGACGTCGCGGCGACCTACATCGTGCTGTTCACGATCTACGGCGCCGTTCTGAACGCTTCTGGGGCAGGGAAGTTCTTCGTCGACGTCAGCTTTGCGGCTTTTAGAAAGTCGCGGACCGCTCCTGGGCGGACCGCGGCGACCGCGGGGTTCCTGCTGGGCACGGTTTCCGGTTCGGGCACGGCGACGACGGTGTCGCTGGGCGCCGTGACGTGGCCGATGCTGCAGAAGGCCGGGTATCCCAAGGAGAACGCGGGCGGGCTGCTCGCCGCGTCCGGCATCGGGGCGATCCTGTCGCCGCCCACGCTGGGCGCGGCGGCGTTCATCATCGCCGAGTACCTGAAGGTGTCGTACCTGTCGGTGCTGATCTGGGCGATCATCCCGACGCTGCTCTACTACCTGGGCATCGCGCTGGCCGTGGAGGCCGATGCGCGGCGGTTCGGGGCGCGGCCGGTGGACGTGAACGCGCCGCGGTTCCTCGAGGTGCTGAAGCTCGGCTGGTACCACTTCCTGTCGCTCGGGATCATCATCGTGTTCCTGGCGCTCGACATCCCGGTCTACCGCGCGGTCGTCTACGCGACGGGCGTGGCGGCTCTGTTCGCGTTGATCAACCACCGGCGTGACTGGTTCCGGTTGATCGCCGACGCGTTGTCCGTCGGCGTGCGGTCGGCGTTCCCGGTGATCGCGGTGTGTGCGGCGGCGGGCGTGGTCACGTCGACGATCACCAAGACCGGGCTGGGGCAAGCGCTTGCGGGGTCGTTGGTGGACCTGGCTTCGGCTGTTTCCTCGGAGCCCGTCGTGGTGCTGATGCTGACGGCGGTGCTGGCGGCTGTCGCGGTGTCGGTGCTCGGGCTGGCCGTGCCGGTGACCGCGTCGTTCATCATCTCGTGGGTCGTCATCGGGCCGGCGTTGATCACGCTGGGCGTGGAGCCGGCCGAGACCGCGATGTTCATCTTCTACTACGCGGTGTTGTCCGAGGTGACGCCTCCGACCGCGCTCGCCGCCGTGGCCGCTGCGGCGCTGACCGGCGGCGATGTCATGAAGACGATGTGGCAGACGTGGAAGTACACGCTGCCGGCGTTCCTGGTGCCGCTGGCGTTCGTGCTGACCGACAACGGTGCTTCTTTGTTGTTGCGCGGGCCGTTGCTGGACTCGGTGTGGACGTTCGGTGCGTCGGCTTTGGGGGTGGCCGCTCTTGCCGTTCTGACGGGCGGCTGGTTGTTCGGTCCCGCGCGCTGGCCGGAGCGCTTGCTGTGCGTGCCGGCCGCGTTGTTCCTGCTCTACCTGCAGCCGTTGACGATCGCCATCGGGGCCGGGTTCCTCGTGGTGGCCGTGGCGGTACACCTGGTGACCCGTGGGAGGGTTCGTGATGCTGCGTAAGTACGCGATCGGTGCGATCGCTTTGGCGCTGGCGGTTTCCGGCTGTGGCGGCAAACGCACGCCCACGACCCCGGACGCGTCGGGCGGCGGGGTGTCGTGCGAGGCGTCCGAAGGCCGGATCACGATCGCGACCGGCAACTCCGGTGGCGTGTACTTCGTGGTCGGCGGCGGTCTCGCGAAGCTGATCTCCGACAACTCGAAGCTGAAGGCGTCCTCGGCCGAGACCGGCGCGTCCGTGCAGAACATCCAGCAGCTCGTCTCGGGCACGTACGACATCGCGTTCTCGCTGGCCGACACGGCGGCGGACGCGGTGAACGGCACCGGGGCGTTCAACGGCAAGAAGGAGAAGATCGCGGCGTTGTCGCGGATCTACCCGAACTACACGCAGGTGCTCGTCCGCGCCGACTCCGGGATCAACTCCGTGGCGGACATGAAGGGCAAGCGGATCTCGACCGGTTCGCCGAAGTCCGGCACCGAGGTGATCGCCGGTCGTCTGCTGAAGTCGGCGGGGCTCAACATCGACTCCGACGTGTCCGCCCAGCGCCTGGACCTGACCAAGACCGCGGACGGGATGAAGGACGGCGGCATCGACGGCCTGATCTGGTCCGGCGGGTTGCCGACGCCGCAGATCACGGACATCACCACGTCGCTGAAGGACAAGGTGAAGTTCATCGACATCACGCCGTTGCTGCCGGAGATGAAGAAGATCAGCCCGGTCTACGACAGGGCGCAGATCCCGGCGGCGACCTACGGGACGGCCGAGGTTCCCACGATCGCCGTGCCGAACCTGCTGCTCGTCCGGGAGGACTTCGCGGCCAACAACGCGTGCGCCGTGACCAAGCTGATCTTCGACAAGAAGGCCGACCTGGAGAAGGTGCACCCGGCCGTGAAGGACATCTCGAAGGACAAGGCATCGGCCACCGACCCGGTCCCGCTGCACCCTGGAGCGAAGCAGGCGCTCGGCTGAACTACGCTGGGGCATCGTGCGCGTCCTGGTCATCGGGTCTGGAGCCCGTGAGCATGCCCTTGTCCTCGCGTTGTCGCGCGACCCGCAGCTCACTGCTTTGGCGTGCGCGCCGGGCAACGCGGGCATCGCGGGCCACGCCGAGCTCTACGACGTGGACGTCGCAGACGCTTCGGCGGTCGCCGCTCTCGCGAAGGAGTGGAAGGCCGACCTCGTGGTCATCGGCCCCGAACAACCCTTGGTCGCCGGGGCCGCCGACGCGGTTCGTTCGCTGGACATCCCGTGCTTCGGGCCTTCTCGTGAGGCTGCCCGGATCGAGGGGTCCAAGGCGTTCGCCAAGGACGTCATGAACGCGGCGGGAGTGCCGACGGCCCACAGCGAGGTCGTGGACAACCCGGCCCGTCTGGACGCTGCTCTGGGGCGCTTCGGGCCGACGTGGGTGGTGAAGGACGACGGCCTGGCCGCGGGCAAGGGCGTCGTGGTGACCTCCGACCTGGCCGCTGCCCGTGCGCACGCGATGACGTTGCTCGACGGCGGGCACCCCGTGCTGCTGGAGTCCTTCCTGGACGGACCCGAGGTGTCGCTGTTCTGCGTCACCGACGGTGTTTCCGTCGTGCCTTTGATCCCGGCGCAGGACTTCAAGCGCGTGGGCGACGGGGACCACGGCCCGAACACCGGTGGCATGGGTGCTTACGCGCCGTTGCCCTGGGCGCCGGAGGGCCTTGTATCTGAAATTGTTTCACGTTGTGTGCAGCCGGTCGTCGACGAGCTGCGCGCTCGGGACACGCCGTTCGTCGGTCTGCTGTACGCGGGTCTGGCGCTGACGTCGTCGGGCGTGCAGGTGATCGAGTTCAACTGCCGCTTCGGTGACCCGGAGACGCAGTCGGTCCTGGCTTTGCTGAAGTCGCCGATTTCTTCATTGTTCCTAGCGGCGTCGACCGGTTCGCTGGCTTCGCTGCCCGCTCTGGAGTGGGAGAACGGCTACGCGGTGACGGTCGTCGTCGCCGCCGAGGGCTACCCCGGCCGTCCGCGCACGGGCGACGTGATCACCGGCTCCGAGACCGACGGCGTCCTGCACGCCGGCACCCGTCGCCGCGAGGACGGTGCCGTGGTCTCCGCCGGGGGCCGCGTGCTGTCGGTCGTGGGCACCGGCAAGTCGCTGTCGAAGGCCCGCGAGCGCGCCTACAAGCGCATCGCGGACATCCACCTCACCGGCTCCCACCACCGCTCCGACATCGCTCTCAAGGCTGTCGACGGCACGATCACGGTGCCGTGAGCCTGCTCGGCTGCCTGCTCGGCGGGGCCGTGGGCGACGGGTTGGGCGCGCCGATCGAGTTCTCGTCGATCGACACGATCCGTCGCCAGTACGGCCCTGCCGGCGTCGTCGACCTCCCTGTTCTGGAGATCACCGACGACACCCAGATGGTGCTGTTCACGCTGGAGGGGCTGCTGCTCGCACGGCAGCACGGCGTAGACCCGCTGCTGACCGTGCGGGCCGCCTACGCGCGCTGGCTGCACACGCAGGGCGGCCCGCTGGTCACTTCCGACGGCTGGCTGATGGCGGACCAGCGCCTGCACTCACGGCGGGCGCCGGGCCACACGTGCATCACCGCGTTGAAGCACAACGAGAAGAACAACTCGAAAGGCTGCGGCGGCGTGATGCGCGCCGCCCCCGTCGCCGTGTGGTCGCGCGACGTTCGCGAGGTCTTCTCGCTGGCCGTGGGCACGGCTCAGATGACGCACCACCACCCGAGCGGCTACCTGTCGGCAGGCGTACTGGCAGTGATCGTCCAGTCGTTGCTGAGCGGCGCGGACCTGCTGTCGGCTGTCGCTGTCGCGCGTGCCGAACTGGTCCGCTGGGAGGGCCACGAGGAGCAGACCACGTTGCTGGACAAGGTGGTCGGCCTCGGGGTTTTGACGCCAGAGGAGATCGAGTCCTCGCTGGGCGGCGGCTGGGTGGGCGAAGAGGCCCTGGCCATCGGCCTGCACGCCGCCCTGGTGGCGCCTGATTTCCCTTCCGCACTGCGCATCGCCGTCAATCACTCAGGCGACTCGGACTCCACCGGTTCGATCTGCGGCAACATCCTGGGCGCCCGCGACGGCGTTGCCGTGATTCCTTCTTCGTGGCTGTCCGTGCTGGAACTGCGAGACGTGATCGAACGCCTGGCACTCAGCTGGTGACCGGAATCCACAGCTCGGCCCTGGCCCTGTCCCCGTCGATCTGCGTGCGCAACATCGACGGCCCCTCAACGCTCTGGTAGCTGTTGGACGGGAACCACTGCGCGTACACGT
This sequence comes from Lentzea sp. NPDC005914, assembly GCF_040629405.1. Classification (NCBI taxonomy): domain Bacteria; kingdom Bacillati; phylum Actinomycetota; class Actinomycetes; order Pseudonocardiales; family Pseudonocardiaceae; genus Lentzea; species Lentzea sp. NPDC005914. The sequence goes on from NZ_JBEXVQ010000002.1 coordinate 210,480, forward strand.
CCCGCCACATGTGCTGAATCGTCTCGGGATAGGGCCCTTCCGTCGTGAAGACGGCCCACGTGTTCCCGGGAACTTGGACGGTCTCCAAGTCCTCCGGCGCCTCCTGGCTCGTCACCACCCCCTGGAAGTAGTCGAGCTGATCCCCTTCCTCAACCCCTTCCTGGTTGTAGGTCAAGGCGAGCATCCCTCCCGGCTCCCCGTCGCTGAGCTGTTTGATGCGTTCCAGCGTCGGCATGCCGATGCCCTTCACGAACTCGACGATCGCCGGGTTCATCCCGAGGTGCACCAACGGCACCCGCGTCCCCCGCCCGACGACCTTGAACGCTTCCTTGTTGACGATCCGGTACTCCATGCTCGTGCTCCCTTCGACAACCAGCCTGAACGTGAGAATCTGCTGCGACTGCAACGACTTCCTGCTCGTACGGGCCTCCTGTGGCCCCGTCCCGTGCATGGCCTTGAAGGCCCGAGCAAAGGCCTCGTTGGACCCGTAACCCCATCTCACGGCGATGTCGAGCAACGAGTCCTGTCCACTGAGGACCTCACTCGCCGCCTTGGTGAGCCTCCTGCGCCTGATGTACTCGCTCAACGGCATGCCGGCGAGCGCACTGAACAACCTGCGCAAGTGGTACTCACTGGTGCCCGCGATCCGCGCGAGCCCCTTCACGTCGACCTCGCCGTCGAGGCTCTCCTCGATGCGGGCCATGGCCTGGTTGAGTCGCTCCAACACGTCCCCAACGCTATGGGCTGAGCCGCGGTCGTACCCGACTTCCTGTGCCCTATCCGATCGCCTTCCGAACCTCGTCCACCATCCGCTTGGCGATCGGAGCGAACTGCTGGACCGGGCTGCTGTTCGACCGCCGCCTGAGGTGTGTCTTGGCCCTTGGCCAGGATCACGGCGGTGATGCCTCCGCCGACCAGCACCAGTGCCCCCAGGATCGCCGTGATGATCAACCCAGTGCGCTCTTTCCTGGCGGCGGGAGCTGTTACCGCGGGTACTGCCGAAACTGATAAGGCTGCTGCGGCCCGTGCACGTGTTCCCCCAGGTGGTCGTGTGCGTTCCTCCCCCAAGTCGCGGAAGCTGCCGGAATCGACCGGTTGTGCCAGTGGAAACGAAACCGAGCGTGACGTGGAACCAACAAGGGGTGGTCTTCGTCCAACCACAGGTACGTCTTACGCGGGCGTTGGTAGCCTGCGAAGCGGGACCGAACCGTCACCAACCGTACGGGGGTAGGACGTCGTGACACAGGAGAACGCGGGGGCGGATGCCGTTCTCGGTGCCGCTGCCGGACTGGCCGGTGGCGCAGTTGCTGGGGCGGTTGCAACGTTCAAGGCCGCGTCGTCGCTGATGGACAGAATCTCTTCTGGCCCGTCGACCCAGCAGTTTCACGTCGAAAAGGACACCGTGTTGAAGGCCGGCAAGGTCATCCACGACCAGCTCGACTTGTTGGAGAAAGCGTACAAGCGGAACGTTCCCAAGCTGCGGATTCCGTCCAATGACGGTGAGGTCACTGATGACGTCGTCAAGGCGTGGAATGACAGACTGGTCTTCCACGAAGATTCTTACGCCAACAGGATCACCCTCTACATGGAGACGCTGCGGAGCCTTTCCGACCAGTTGAAGACGTCGGCTCAGCAGTACGGCTTCACCGAGGACGAGGTCACTGCCGTGTTCAGCAAGGCGAAAGAATGACGATGCGCATATCAAAGCTTGCTGCGGTGGTTGTCGTCGTGGCAGCTGTTTCGGCTTGCACTTCCGGCGGAGAGAAGGGGAATCCCACGCCGGTTCCGTCGTCGACCAGCTCATCCGGAAACGATCCTGGAAGCAAGCTGCCTGCGCGTCCGCAGGCCCTCAAGCTGGATTCGATCGACACCTGCAAGCTGTTCACGGCAGATCAGATGAAGCAGATCAGCACCGTTTCCGCTGATCCGGTGAAGCTGGACCTGGTAGACGGCCAAGAGTCGCCCAGCTGTGACTACGGGAGTGACGGAGGCTTCGGTTATCAGGTCGGCGCGGTAACCCACAAAGGTGTTTCGTATTGGCTCCAGGGTGGCGGCAACGTTGACTCCACGGTGATCAAGGTTGGCGACTACGGCGCGGTGCAGGTCAAGCTCAAGGGCGGTTCTGGATTCGACTGCTCGGTGGCGATCGATGTCGCGGATGGCCAGCAACTGATGGTCAGCTACATCCCGACGACCACCAAGGAGAAGGACCAGTCCGTGCTGTGCGGTAAGGCTGAGAAGGCCGCTGGTCTAGCACTCTCGACGCTCAAGACGTTGAAGTGAGGGGGAGCCATGTCGGGTTATCGGCAGCTCAATGACTGGAATTTCGACGGTTGGTCCAACGAGCAACTCGCCAACGAGGTCAAGAAGCTTTCGAGCAGCACGATCGCAACGCAGTTCGGCGAGGCGTCCGAGGCTCTGCGCACGTTGGCGAACTCTCTCGAGTCCATCGACCAGACGATTCGGGCGCAGCTCAAGGATCTCAAGATCGATTGGGGCGGCGCGGCCGGAGAACAGAGCCACGAGAAGACGGACGTCGTGGCCGCAGGTATCGATGACAGCAGCCAGGCGTCGAAGCAGAACTCCCAGGCCATGACGCAGCAGGGCGAGAGCACCAGCACTGCCCGCTACAGCACGCCTCCTGAGCAGAACCTGCGTGGAGACTCCGAGCAGAACTGGAAAGACAAGGTCGGCAGCGTTGTCGGGATTGAGACCGACCACGCCAAGGAAGTCGAGGCGACCAACCGCGCCCGTCAGCAGGCCATCGACAGTCTGAACGGCTATGTCGGCGGCAGCCAGAATTCGTTGAGCGGTTTCCGCGCGCCTGACAAGGCGCCGGACATCGTCGTGGCCAGCGCCGCGGTGGCGCCTCCTGTCGGCCCCCAGGTCGGCACGCCCGGCGCTACCCCGCCCGGCATCCACGGCGGCCCGGGCTTCACCGGCACCCCGGGCAGCCCCGGCTCCCCAGGAGTGCCGGTCGGCCCCACCCCAGGCATCCCCGGCAACACCACGGGCGTGCTTCCCGGCACCACCCCGACCCCGCTCGCCAGCGGTCCGGGCTTCCCCAAGCCGTTCCCGTCCACCCTCCCGGTGGGCATCGCCGCGGCAGGCGCGGCGGCGACGGGTATCGCGGGCGCGGCGGGCACCGCGAAGGGTGCTCAGGTGGTCGGTGGCGGGCGTGGGCCTAGTCAGGCCCCGAAGACGCCGATCGCCCCGACCGGGCCGAAGGGTGCCCCGAGCACTATCGGTGCGGGCAAGGGCGGTCCCGGTCCCAGTGGTGGCAAGGCAGGCCCCGGTCTGCCTGGCGGGCCCGGAGTTGCTGGTAAGGGCGGCACCATGACGCCTGGTGGCGCCAGTGGTGTTGGGCCCGAGGGCAGCGGCCGGCCTGGTGCCGCGGCGGGCAAGGGTGGAGCTCCCGGCAAGTCCGGGTCGCTCATGTCTCCCGCGGCCAGTGCGGCCAAGGGTGAGGGCGAGGAGGACGGCGAGCACGTGCGCAAGTACGGCGTCGACTCCGACGAGATGTTCGGTGATGACCGCATGGTGGTGCAGTCCGTCATCGGCGAAGACCCGAAGGACCAGTAATCCCTTGAGCTCACCAGGTTCTGTGGTTTTGTCCACAGTGGAGTTCGCCGTGGTCTGGGAGGCGCAACGCCTCCCGGCCGCGCACGTCGCGCTGGACACGCGGATTCCCTCCATCACCCACACCGAGAAGGCCGAGGTGGTGAAGCGGGCCTGGGAGTCGTTGGAGGCGCGCGGCCTGGCCAGTAATGGCCGGGTCGTGTCCGAGTTGGCGGACGGGTTCGCGTTGCTGGCCAACGCGTCCATGTCGATCGACCTGTGGATCTGGGCCGACCGGCAGATCAGCGGGCTCGCGGCGGCCATCGGGGACGAGGCGATCCTGGCGGTGCAGGATCGCGACGAGATGTGGTTGATCGAGGCGCGGGGAACCGCCCTCGCGGAAGCCGCGGTGTCGGTGGCCGGGGAGATGCCGGCCGGGTTCGGGCGCTCGATCAGCCTGCCGTACGACGAACTCGTCAGTGCCGCCAAGGACGTCGGGCAGGACGCGCAGCGGTTGATCACCATGCTCGAGCGGCAGGGGATGCGGCTCGGTGACGCGCAGGAGTTGGCCGGGATGCTGGACGGGACGTCCACGCGCGGGCAGTTCGGGGTGCAGCGCAACGGGCAGCGGGCCAAGCGCGTGGTTTCGTTCCACGACACGCACAACGGGCGGTACCTGCGGCAGCTCAAGCCGAGCAGTGACGGGCGGCAGTGGTGCACGATCACGCCGGTGGACAACCATCGTCTCGCCGCGGCCGTCTGGGAGCTCCTGCAAGAGGTCTGAGTGGAACGTTCGCGCCAACCCCTGCGTCCAATCACCCGGCCGAGCAGAGCAATTCGCTCTAAGGTCGGCGGCGAGACGTTTAGGGGGTAGGCGCGCATGGCTGTGGCGAAGTTCAACACTGAGGCCATGGAACAGTGCCGGACAACCGTGAGCAGCCAGGCCGGACAATTCGGCGCGATCGGTGACGGCTTTTCCAATCAGTACGGCAATCCGGACATTTTCGGAAAACTCGGCGCTTCCGGCGCGGTCCAGGGCGCGGTGACCGCGATGGATCAAGCGGGCACGCAGGAGTTCGAGGCGGCCGAGAAGGTGCTGCGCAAGGTCGAGGGTGCGCTCGACAAGATCCAGACCAACGTCGCGGACACCGAGGAAGCCACCAAGAACTCCATGAGGGCGGTGTGACGTGAGCGCGATGGACGAGGTCGCGGGGCTGCCCGGCGGGGCTGAGCTGGCCGCGCTCGCTGACAAGATCGAGACCGCGCAACCGCAGGCCGTGCGCGACATCGCGAACCGCTGGAAGCAGGCGGCCGGCAAGTGCGGTGACCAGACGAACGCCCTGCAGAAGTCGGTCAGCCAGCTCGACGGCGCCTGGGAGGGCAAGTCGGCGGACGGCTTCGTGGCCTACATGGGCACCATCACGAAGGCCGGCACCTCGATGACCGACGGGCTCAACGGCGCCGCGGCCGACCTGGAGGCGGCCGCGAACGCGTTGGAAACCGCCAAGACCTCGATGACGACGATCTGCGAGAACCTGCTGAGCCGCGCCCGTCAGACGCGCCAGCAGCTCCACGGCCAGCCGCAGGAGGACGTCGACAGCGTCATCCGCGGTTACTGCGCCGAGGCCACGAGCGACGCGAAACCCGTGATCTCCCAGGCGGAAAGTGCCCTGAACGCCGCCGCGGGCGCCCTCAAGGGCCGCCCTGGCGCGATGGCACCGAAGTTCTCGTCCATTGAGGACCCGAACACGCAGTCCTTCACACCGGAGCCGGGCAAGGGGATCGAGTGGGCGCCGACTCCCGCGCCCGACGACTCGACGAAAACGTCCTCTTCGGACACACCGCCACCTCAGCAGCAGCAACCCGCCCCGTCCCAGCATCAAGGTGGCGGCGGTGGCGGCGGCAGCGCTTCCGGTGGTGGAGGCGGCGGTGGTGGAGGCGGCGAAGGCGGTGGCGGTGGCGGTGGCGGCATGGGCCCCAGCGGCGGTCCGCCGTCCGGCAGCCCTCCCCCCGGCAACGTCCAGGAGTGGATCAAAGAGGCCATCAAGATCCTGCAGGCCAACGGCATCCCGGTCACCGACGACAACATCGACGAGATCTGGAAGATCATCGAGAAGGAGTCGAGCGGCAACCCGCACGCCATCAACCTCTGGGACTCGAACTACCAGGCGGGCCACCCGTCCAAGGGCCTGATGCAGTGCATCGACTCGACGTTCAACGCCCACAAGCTGCCCGGCCACGACGACATCTGGAACCCGGTCGACAACATCATCGCCGGCGTCCGGTACACGTTCGACCGCTACGGCGGCTTCGCCGGCCACCCCGGCCTCAAGGCGATGGCGCAGGGCGGCGGCTATCAGGGTTACTGACCTGCGAAAGGCGAGTTAGCCTGGCGGCATGCTGACCGTGGCCGCCCGCGCCGACGTACCGCCCTTCCACGTCATGGACGTGCTTTCCGCTGCCGCACAAAGGCAGCGGACGCACGGCGACGTGATCTCCCTGGCCGCCGGGCAGCCTTCGAGCCCGGCGCCGAAACCGGTGCGGGACGCGGCGGCCAAGGCCCTGAACGACCACGCCCTCGGCTACACCGAGCAGCTCGGCATCCCCGAGCTGCGCAGTGCCATCGCCGGGCACTACCAGCGCCAGTACGACCTCGACGTGACCGCCGACGACGTGGTGGTCACGACGGGGTCGTCCGGCGCGTTCACGCTGGCGTTCCTGTCCGCGTTCGACGCCGGTGACAAGGTCGCCCTGGCCCGCCCCGGCTATCCCGCCTACCGCAACATCCTGAAAGCACTGGGATGTGAGGTCGTCGAGCTCCCGTGTGGCCCGGAAACGCGTTTCCAGCCCACGATCGAGATGCTCGACGACGGCCTCAAAGGCGTGATCGTCGCCAGCCCGGCCAACCCGACCGGGACAACAGTGGACGTCCGCCCGATCGCGCAGTGGTGCCAGACCAACGGCGTCCAGCTGGTCAGCGACGAGATCTACCACGGCATCAGCTACGGCGAACCGCTGCGCTGCGCCTGGGAAACGTCCAAAGAATCCATTGTCGTCAACTCGTTCTCGAAAGCGTTCGCGATGACCGGCTGGCGGCTCGGCTGGATGCTGCTGCCGGAACGCCTCCGCCGCGCCGTCGACTGTCTGACCGGCAATTTCACCCTCTGCCCGCCCGCATTGGCGCAATACGCCGCCGTCGAGGCATTCCACGAAGACTCCTATGCGGAAACGGCACTTCACCTCAAGAGGTACAGGACCAACCGCGACGTCCTCCTCGAAGGCCTGACGAACCTCGGCATCGACAAGCTCGCACCGGCCGACGGCGCCTTCTACGTCTATGCGGACATCAGGCACCTGACCGACGATTCGATGGCGTTCTGCCGCAGGTTCCTCGACGACACGGGCGTTGCCATCGTCCCCGGCATCGACTTCGACCCGGTCGACGGCCACCACTTCGTGCGGATGTCGTTCGCCGGTGCAACAAACGACATCGAGGAAGCGTTGGTACGTCTGAAGGCATGGCTCTGAAGGGGAGGAAGACCCATGTGGGCGATCATCGGCTGGCTGGTGGCGATCTGGATCGTGCTCGCCGTCGTCGGAGCCGTGGTGAAGGGCCTTTTCTGGCTCGCTGTGATTGGAGGACTACTCCTCGCAGGCACAGCGGCTTACGGTGCGATCAAATCCAAGCGGTGACACTGGTCTAAACGGGACCAACCACTCACCATGAAGCGGTGTTGCAGTCCAACGAGGCCCGCCTCGAACGGTGGGAGCGAAAGGTCGAGTGGCCCCTGACGGCACTCGCCGTGCTGTTCCTCGTCGCGTACGCGTGGCAGGTTCTCGACGATCACGGGCGCGCGCACTTCACCCTCGAGATCGTGTTGTGGCTGGTCTGGGCGTTGTTCGCGGCCGAGTACGTGACCAGGCTGACGCTGGCCAAAAACAAGATCCACTTTGTGAAATCGCATCTCTTCGATCTCGCGGCGGTCCTTCTGCCGATGGTCAGGCAACTCAGGGTGCTGAGGCTGATCACGGTGATAACGCTGCTCAACAAGAAGTTCCAGCACAAAATCCGGCAGCGGGTCAGCATTTACGTCGCCGGGGTGACGATCATCGTCGTTTTCTGCGCGAGCCTCGCCGTGCTGGACGCGGAAAGGCACGCGGAAAACGCCAGCATCACCACGTTCGGCGACGCGCTGTGGTGGACGCTCACGACCATGTCGACGGTCGGGTACGGCGACCGCTACCCCGTCACGGGCGAAGGGCGGATGGTCGCGGGCCTGCTCATGGTCGGCGGCATCGCCCTGCTCGGTGTCATCACCGGAACGATCGCCAGCTGGCTGGTGGAGAAGCTGCGCGGCGTCGAGGAAGCCGAGCTCGAGACCGCGCAGGAGCTCCGGAACCTACGCGCCGAGATCGCCGAACTCCGCGCGGAGCTCAACGCGCGCAGCGGCGGCTGACGTCCACAGCCGCGCGTCCCACCCGGCGATCAGAGCGCCCTCGACGTTCGAGGCGCGGTCGTCGAAGAAGATCAGGTCGGACGAACCGACGACCGACTCCACGTGGTGCCAGATCGCGGCATCCGGCTTCGCGTAGCCGAGGTCGCCGGAGAAGACCAGGTGCCGGAAGTGCTTGGCCCACGGCACCTTCTCGGCCAGCCGTGCGAACGTCGACGGCGCGTTCGACAGCAACGCCAGCGGCACGCTCAGAGCCGAAAGATCCTCGAGCAGCGCGACGGTGTCCGCTACCGGCTCGTCCAGCCAGCCCGCGTTGTCCATCGCGGTCATCTCGCGCACGGTGTCGTCGTCGAACGACATCCCGAGCGAGGACCCGATCAACGACCAGTAGTCGGCGTCCGACCCGCCCCGGTCGTACGCGTCGCGGTCCCAGTACGCGGACTCGAACTGCTCCAGCGAGACACCGAGCCGTGAGGCCATCGCGGGCAGCGCCGGGTTGCGCTGGCTGATGACCTCGCCGAAGTCGAACACGATCCAGCGCATCTCAGGCGTCCTCTCGTAGCCGGCGCAGCACCTCGGCGATGTCGGACGAGCCCACGTCGCCGTGCGTCACGAACCGAACCTTGCCGGACATCGGACTGGCGTGAACCCCGACCTCGCGCAACGCCGTCAGCGTCTTGTCCAGATCCGGAACAGAGGCCAGGACGATGTTCGTCGCGGGCTCGGGAACGTCCCAACCCAGCTCACGCAACCCCGCGGCCAGCGCGGACGCGTTCGCGTGATCGTCAGCCAGCCGGGAGATCCGATCCAGGGCGACGAGGCCGGCCGCCGCCAGCACCCCGCCCTGCCGAACCCCGCCACCGAGCATCTTCCGGACCCGGCGAGCCTCGACAACGAAGGAGGCAGACCCGGCCACGACAGACCCGACCGGCGCCCCGAGACCCTTCGACAGGCACACCTGCACGGTGTCCGCCCCGGCGGCCAGCACCTCGAGCGGCACCCCGAGCGCCACCGACGCGTTCCACAACCGAGCGCCGTCCAGATGCACGGCCAGCCCCACCGAGCGAGCGGCGGACACCAGCAGAGCGTGCTCATCAGCCGTGGTCACAGTGCCACCGGAAGCGTTGTGCGTGTTCTCCAAGCACAACAACGTGGTGTTCAGCCCGTAGTAGGGAGACTCGCCACCACCAGCGGCGACCACGGCTTCCGGAGACATGACCGCGAGCCCGTGCGGCATCCCGCCGGCCAGCCAGGCGGCGGTACCGAGTTCGGCGTCGAGAACGTGTGCGCCGAGCGGAGCCAGGAACCGGTCACCGCGCCGCAGATGCAGGAACAACGCGATGAGGTTGCCCATGGAGCCGGAGGGAACCCAGAGGGCAGCTTCGACACCGAGCAACGCGGCAACGCGTTCCTCCAGCAGCGCCATGGTCGGGTCGTGGTCCAGCACGTCGTCGCCGACCTCGGCCGACGCCATCGCGCGGCGCATCTCCTCGTCCGGCTGAGTCACGGTGTCCGAGCGCAGGTCGATGGGGGTCACGGCCCCGATCACATCACATCCGGTGAACGACCGAGGGGGTGATGTAGCTCTCGTCGATGGTTCGTGCAACCGTTGGTGACCCAGTTTCCGTCCCGTCAGTGCAACTCGAGGAACGAGCGGAGAGCAGTCCGCGTGGATCAGCGCGACGAGCAGGAGTTCGCGGAGTACTTCGTGGCTCGCCGTGAGGCCGTGCGCCGAACGGCATACCTGCTGTGCGGCGACTGGCACCGCGCTGACGACTTCGCGCAGACGGCGTTCGTGGCGGTGCACAGGAGGTGGCGGAAGATCCGGGACAAGCAGGCTCTCGACGCCTATGTGCGGCGCACGCTCGTGCGCGCGGTGATCGACGAGTCGCGCCGTCCGTGGCGGCGCGAGAAGTTCACCGACGAGCTGCCGGAGTCGCCGACTCAGGACAACGAGATCGGCGAGACGGTGGCGACGCGCGAGGCGTTGATGAAAGGCCTGCGCAGAGTTCCGCCGCGGCAACGCGCGGTGCTCGTGCTGAGGTTCCTCGAGGGCCTCGACGTAACGGCCACGGCCGAGGTTCTGAAGTGCTCGGAAGGAACTGTGAAGAGTCAGACCGCACGCGGGCTGACCGCGTTGCGGGAAGCTCTTGGCGACGCGATCGACGACCTGCGACCGGCGTCATGAACAAGACCGCGGAAAGGAGGACGTAGATGGACGAGCAGAAGCTCGCGGACCTGTTCCGCGACGCCGCGCACGACGCGCCACCGGCGTCCTTCGACGCGGGTGACGTCCGAACTGCTTCGCGACGCGCCAGCCTCCGCAGGCGCAACTCGATCGCCGCCGGCACTACCCTGGTCGTCGTGCTCGGCCTCGGCGGTGTCTTGGCGGGCACGAACTGGATCAGCACGGACAAGAGCAGCAGCAGCGCGCAACCGCAGGAGAACAACGACGCGCAGGCGCCGATGACCCTGATGGAAGCGCAGCCGTCCACGAAGAGCATCCCCGGAGACTCGTCCACGCAGGGGGACGGGTCCACGCCGGGGAGCACCGGTTTCACGACCGGTGCACAACGCGCAGTGCAGGGCTGCGCGGAGGTGGACCGGGAGCTCGCAGAGGCCCTCGCCAGCGAGCTTTCGGTCTCACCGGACTTCGCCCGACTTCCGTCGGTGTCCTGTTCACCTGACTCCCGCGCGGCCTCGTTCAAGATCGACGGGCTGACGGTCACCGCGATCGTGACGCCGCGGGCGTTCGACCCGCCCAGCGGTGCCTCGACGGAGAAGGTGACGTCCGGCAGCGGGCAGGACCTCTACGTGTTCACCCAGGGCGACGGCGAGCTGAAGAGCAAGGCCAGGCCCATCGCGGACGCACTGGCGCCGAAGTTCTGATCAGCGGCCCAGTACCCTGGCCCGACTATGACGGCAGCAACCCCGAAGGGTGAGCGCCGGAGGCAGGCGCTCGTCGAGGCCGCGTCCGCACTGCTCGTGGAGGGCGGATTCGACGCGGTCAGGCACCGCGCGGTCGCCGAACGCGCAGGTCTGCCGCTCGCGTCGACCACCTACTACTTCGACTCGCTCGACGAGCTGATCACCGCGGCGGTGGAGTTCCACGGCCGCACCGAGCTGGCGAGCTGCCGCGCACGCCTGGCCGAGCTGACCGACGAGCTGGCCGACGCCGACGTGCTGATCGAGCTGATCCTCGACCTGCTCGTGGGCCAGGACGTCACCGACACCGAGACGATGCTGCTGCGCTACGAACGCCTCGTCGCGACCGGCCGCCGCCCGTACCTGCGTCCGTTGATGAACGTGCTGTCCACGGAGCTGCACGCGCTGATCGCCGACATCTTCGCCCGCTCCGGCCGTGACATCACGCGCGACCGGGTCGAGGAGCTGATCGCGCTGGTCGACGGTTCCGTGGTCAACTCGTTCATCGAGCTCAAGTCGGACCCGCGCGGCGTCGCGGCCAGGATGCTCCGAACGGCCCTTTCGCGTCACGAGTGATGCAACCCCGCGTACCTCTGATGCGTTCCCCTGGTTGAGGACGCGAGAGGGGATCGCATGCGCAAGGCCGATGAGCAGGGCTTTCGCGAGTTCGCGGCAGCCAATGCCGCGTCTTTGCGACGCACTGCCTATCTGTTCTGTGGCGACTGGCACACCGCAGAGGACCTGATGCAGTCGAGCCTGATGAAGATGTACATGGCTTGGAAGCGCATCAAGGACCTCGACAACCTGATCGCTTACGCCCGCAAGGTGCTGCTGCGCACCTGGTTGGACGAGAAGCGCAGGCCGTGGCGCAGAGCCGAGCAGCGCGACGGGGAGCTGCCGGACGCCGCGGACGCCAGCGTGGATCCCGACACGACCAGCGCGAAGCTGTGGGCACGTGAGCTGGTCCACACCGCGTTGCTGCAGGTGCCGCCGAGGCAACGAGCGGTGCTCGTGCTGCGTTATTTCGAAGACCTGCCGGTCGCCGAGGTGGCGGTGGCCATGGGGTGCAGCGAGGGAACGGTCAAGAGCCAGACGGCGCGCGGCCTCGCGACGTTGCGCGCCATCGTGGAGAAGCTCGACAACAGTTCGGGGAGGGTCGCGTCGTGAGTGAGCAGGAGATCCGCGAGGGAATGCTGCTGGCCGTCTGGGACGAGCCGCCGCTCGACTTCGACCCCGACACGTTGATGAGGCGGGTCGAGCAGAAAAAAAGTCGTCGACGAGCGCTGGTCGCTGTGGGCGTGGCTACGGCGATGATCGCCGTGGCTTCGCTGTCGTTGCCGGGCCTGCTGCCGCGCGGTGAGGACGGCCAGCTCGCCTCCTCCCAGGAGCCGCCGAGTTCGTCCGCGCCACCGAGCGAGCCGGTGGACGAGAAGGCGAGGCGCATCGGCGACAAGCTGGTGGAGAAGTTCGGGCAGAGGATGACGAACCTCAAGGAGGTCTACGCGGACTTCCGTCCCGGCGTGTACGCCTATCAGCCGAACTCTCCGACGATCCCGCCGCACAGGCCGAACGACCCCGAGCTGTCCGGTTTCGTGCACTTCACCGACCACATCGGACAGACCGCGCTCCAGGTCGTCGTCACCAGGAACAAGGCGATCGAGACGTACCTCTGCTCGGGAGCGACCATTTGCCACAACGTCGCCCAGGACGACGGAACGACCGTCACCCAGATCCAGTTCGTCGAAGGCCAGGAGATCACGCAGTCGGTGGCGCTGCGCAAGTTCCCGAGCGGGTACTACGCGCAGATCTCCAGCTTCAGCAGCAACCCCGCCACGGGCAGCGGGCTGAGGCAGACGGTGCCGGTCGGTGTGGACGTGCTCACAGCGCTGGTCACGGACCCGGACGTGCGCTGGGAGTGAGGCCGGGGTGCACTAGCCTTGCAGGCGTGAGCAAGCCGCGCATCGCCAACGTCCTCGCAGGTCGCTACGCCTCCACGTCGCTCGCGACGCTCTGGTCGGCCGAGCACAAGATCGTGCTGGAGCGCCAGCTGTGGCTCGCCGTGCTGCGTGCCCAGGCGGCCGCGGGCATCGACGTGCCGGCCGGTGCGGTCGCCGACTACGAGCGCGTGCTGGAGCAGGTCGACCTGGAGTCGATCGCGGCGCGCGAGCGGGTGACGCGACACGACGTGAAGGCGCGCATCGAGGAGTTCAACGCGCTGGCGGGCCACGAGCAGGTCCACAAGGGCATGACCTCGCGCGACCTGACCGAGAACGTCGAGCAGCTGCAGGTGCTGCGGTCGCTCGAGCTGATCAGGTCCAAGGTCGCTGCGGTGCTCGGACGGCTGGCGCGGCTCGCGGCCGAGCACTCCGACCTGGTCATGGCCGGTCGCTCGCACAACGTGGCGGCGCAGGCGACGACGCTGGGCAAGAGGTTCGCTTCTGGTGCCGACGAGCTGCTGGTGGCGTTCTCCCGGCTGAACGAGCTGATCTCGCGGTACCCGTTGCGCGGCATCAAGGGCCCGGTCGGCACCGCCCAGGACATGCTCGACTTGCTGGGAACGCCCGAGAAGCTGGACGAGCTGGAGCGCACGGTCGCGGGCCACCTCGGCTTCGAGCGCGTGCTGACGTCGGTCGGCCAGGTCTACCCGCGCTCGCTGGACTTCGACGTGGTGTCCACGCTCGTGCAGCTCGCGGCGGCGCCGTCGTCGGTGGCGAAGACCATCCGCCTGATGGCAGGCCACGAGCTCGTGACCGAGGGCTTCAAGCCCGGTCAGGTCGGCTCCTCCGCCATGCCGCACAAGATGAACACCCGCTCGTGCGAGCGCGTGAACGGCTTCGCGGTGATCCTGCGCGGTTACCTGTCGATGGTCGGCGAACTCGCGGGCGACCAGTGGAACGAGGGCGACGTGTCGTGCTCGGTGGTCCGCCGGGTCGCGCTGCCGGACGCGTTCTTCGCGTTCGACGGGCTGCTGGAGACGTTCCTGACGGTGCTGGACGAGTTCGGCGCCTACCCGGCCGTGGTCGCGCGCGAGCTGGACCGCTACCTGCCGTTCCTCGGCACGACCAAGGTGCTGATGGCGGCCGTGCGCGCGGGTGTCGGCCGCGAGACCGCGCACCAGGCCATCAAGGAGAACGCGGTGGCCGTGGCGCTGGCGATGCGCGAGCAGGGCCTCGCGCAGAACGACCTGCTGGACCGCCTGGCCGCCGACGAGCGCCTGCCGCTGGACCGTGCCGCGCTGGACGCGTTGCTGGCCGACCGCCTGTCGTTCACCGGCGTGGCGTCGGCGCAGGTCGCGTCCATCGTTGAGCAGGTCGCCGCGGTCGTGGACAAGTACCCGGCGTACGAGCCGGAGCCGATTCTGTGATCGTTTCCGATCTGGTCGTCTACCCGGTCAAGGGCTGCGGCGGGTACTCCGTCGCGGCTTCTGCCGTCGACCTCACGGGCTTGCGCGGCGACCGGATGATGATGCTGGTCGACGACGACGGCGTCTTCCTGTCACAGCGCAAGTTTCCGGAGATGGCCGCGTTGCGTCCGCACCTCTCGGACTCGTCGCTGTTCCTCGGCGGGAACTCGTTCCCGGTCGTCCTCGACGGGCCTCGGGTTCCGGTCGTCGTGCACAAGTGGCAGGGCTTCGGGATCGACCAGGGCGACGACGCCGCCGAGCACTTCTCGGACGTGCTCGGCAGGTCGGTGCGGCTGGTGCGGACACCACCGGACCTGCGTCGCGAGTCGGGTGGCGACACCGCGGGCCTGGTCGGTTACGCAGATGCGCACGCGGTGCTGATGATCTCGCTGTCCTCATTGGACGGGTTGAACGAGCGGATCCTGGAGCGCGGCGCCGAGCCGGTGCCGATGAACCGGTTCCGCCCCAACATCATCGTGTCCGGCTGGCCGGAGCCGCACACCGAGGACAGGGTGCGGCGCGCGGTGATCGGCGACGTGGAACTGGCCTACGCCAAGGACTGCGTGCGGTGTGCCGTGCCGATGGTGGACCAGGAGACCGGTCTGCGCGACGGCCCGGAGCCGACTCGCACGCTGGCGACCTACCGGCGCGACCCGGACGGTGGCGTGACCTTCGGGATGAAGGCGGCCGTCACCGGCACCGGCACGATGGCGGTCGGCGACAAGATCGACGTGCTGGAGTGGGCTTCCTAGGCCTTGTGCCAGCGCAGGCGGTCGCCGCGCTGACCGTCCTTCTTGCACACCAGCGGCTCGCCGAGCAGCCCGATACCGGTGGCACCCTCGGGATCGCATCGCGCACCCTCGTTGACCAGCAGGCCTTGCTGCGGGGGCGTGCTCGGCGTCGTGGTCTGCGGGGGCGGCGGCGGTGCCTGCACGGGCGGCGGCTTCGGTTGCGTGGTCGTCGTGGTGGTCGTCGTGGTGGTCGTGGTGTTGACCGTGATGTCGACGACGTCCGGAGTCGGCACGATGCTGACCGGCTGGACCGGGGTCGTTGCCTGTGAGCTCGAAGCCGGGGAGGAGAGCGGGCTGGAGTCGATGCTCCACCCGGCCACTCCCAGCACGATGAGCAGTCCCAGGCTCGCCAAAGCCGGAATCCACAGCGCCTTACGGGTGAGCACGGGTGCACCTTAAGGGTCTGCGAGCTTGATCTGTAGAGGTGAAGGGGTGTGCGTCGGTTTTCCGGCACGCACACGTAGGCTGACCAGCGTGCCTACGCTCGCTGACTACCAGCACGTCGCCCGCGGCAAGGTTCGCGAACTCTACGACGTCGACGACGAGCTGCTGCTGTTCGTCGCGTCCGACCGGATCTCGGCCTACGACCACGTCCTGAGCACCGAGATCCCGGACAAGGGCCGGGTGTTGACGGCGATGAGCGTGTTCTGGTTCGAGCGGCTCGCCCCGAACCACCTGGTCGCCTTCGACGACCCGCGCATCCCCGCCGAGGTCCGCGGCCGGGCGCTGCTGGTGCGCAAGCTGAAGATGGTCGACGTCGAGTGCGTGGCGCGCGGGTACCTGACCGGTTCGGGCATGGCCGACTACACGGCGACCGGCGCGGTGTGCGGGATCGAGCTGCCGGCCGGGCTGGTCGAGGCCTCCGAGCTGACCCCGCCGATCTTCACGCCGGCGTCGAAGGCCGAGATCGGGGCGCACGACGAGAACGTGTCGTTCGAGGTCATCGCCGAGAAGCACGGTGTCGAGCTGGCGTCGAAGCTGCGTGACCGCACGATCGAGCTGTACAGCGAGGCGCGCGCGTACGCGTTGACGCGTGGCCTGATCCTGGCGGACACGAAGTTCGAGTTCGGGCTGGACGCGTCCGGTGAGCTGATCCTGGCGGACGAGGTCTTCACGCCGGACTCGTCGCGGTACTGGCCGGCCGAGGGCTACGAGCCCGGTCGCGTGCAGCCGTCGTTCGACAAGCAGTACGTCCGCGACTGGCTGACGTCTGATGCGTCCGGCTGGGACCGCAAGAGCGACGTCCCGCCGCCCCCGCTGCCCGCGGAGGTCGTGGAAGCCACCCGAAACAGGTACATCGAGGCCTACGAGCGGCTTACCGGACGGTCTTTCGCTGACTGGCTCGCCTGAGTTAGCTCTGGTTTCACGCGGATGTCACCACGGCATGGCGCACTCAATGCGTGCACTCACAGCTCGTGGTCTCACTGTCCGGCATCGGTCCGCAGACACTCGACCGATGCGCTGATCTCGCCGCGGCTCTCGACCCGCGGAAGGTGCCGTTGTCGCTGCTCGTGATCCCTCGCGAGCTCGGCAAGGCGCAGGAATGGGTGCGGCAGCGCGCCGCGCTCGGCGATGACGTCGTGCTGCACGGTCTCGGTCAGCGGCGGCTGCCTGCCTATGAGGCGGGGTTGTTGTTGACGGGTGCCCGTGTGCAGATGGAAGCCATCGGCCTCAACACCACCACGTTCGCCCCACGGCGCTGTATCGCGTCGCCCGGCACGTTGCTCGCGCTGGCCAAGCACCGGTTCAACCGCTGCGCCGACGCCCACGCGGTTCGCGACGTCGGCACCGGCCTCGCGACGCTGGGCCGGCTGCACGCGCTGACCGAGCGCACCAGCTTCGGTGAGTTGCGGTCGCTGGCGCTGGTCTACGCGGCGGCACGGTCCGCGCGCCGCGGTGGCCTGACCAGGATCACCGTCGACGCCCGTGACCTGGACCGGGCCGGTGCGCGGCAGGCCGTGCTCGACGCCGTGGACATCGCACTCGCCCACGACGCCGCGCCGACGACCTACGTCAAACTGCCGTCTCCTCGCCAGGCGTCAGCGGCCTGACCTCGGTGCCCTCCGGCTTGAGCATGTCGAACATCCGGTAGGCGTTCTCCGGCATCGACAGCAGCTTCTCGTGGATGGGCACCGCCGTGCGGGGCTTGATCGCGCGCATGAAGTCGACGGCCTCGCCGAGCCGCAGCCACGGCGCTCCGGTCGGCAGGCCGAGCACGTCGACGTCCTCGTCCGGCACGAACAGCGAGTCGCCGGGGTGGTAGAACGCGCCGTCGCCGACCACGTACGCGGTGTTCGGCACGATCGGGATGTCCTCGTGGATCATCGCGTGCTTGCCGCCGGCGACCTTGACCGTCGTGTCGCCGACCTTGATGACGTCGCCCGGCTGGGCGACGGTCGGATTCTCGACGCTCGGTGCCGATCCCTCGTCCACGATCAGCTGCGCCTGCGGGTTGGCCTTGAGCAGTGCGGGCAGCCTCTCGACGTCCAGGTGGTCGTAGTGCTGGTGGGTGATCAGTACCGCGTCTAGGTCTTTCACGTCCTCGAACCCGGCGGAGAACGTGCCGGGGTCGATCAGGATGCGCGTCGACCCGGTGTCCAGAAGCACGCAGGCGTGACCGAAATGGACAACTCGCATGGATTCCTCCATTACCGACGATTGGCGGGCTGACACGGTCAGGTGACGTCGGAAGTATCAAAAGGCATGAGGAAAACCCTGCAACTCCTCACGGCACTGGCGCTCGCCCTGCCGATGACGTCCTTCGTCCCTGCTACCACCACCTCTACTCCTGCTCAGGCGGCCTCGCCGCAGTCGCAGGAGATCGGCACTGAGGAATCGATCTCAGTCCGAGTGGGTGGCAAGTCCCTTTCTACCGTGATCGACAGGCCGGGATCCGGTTACGTGAAGATCCATTTCACCGACCTGCGGATCCTGCCAGGTGACGTGCTCACGGTGTCGAACCCTGACGGCACCGAGAAGTACACGTACAACCGGGATCTGCGGTCTTCCAAGACCGCTACTCCTGACGCTTCCGGCTTCTGGGCCATGTCGATCACCGGTTCGTCGGCCGTCGTGTCGGTGCGCAACCCGCTGTCGCGCGTGCGGATCGACAAGATCACCCGCGGCTACACCGAGGCCGAGATGTCGTCGCAGCCGTCCGTGCAGAGCATCTGCGGCACGAACGACTACAAGGACGCGGTCTGCTACCAGTCCAGCAACCCGACCGAGTGGGGCAAGACCGCGTCCGTCGCGAAGCTGCTGAAGAACGGCAGCTCGCTGTGCACGGCGTGGCGGGTCGGCCCGAACAATCGCATGCTCACCAACAACCACTGCTTCACGAGCACTTCCGGCATCGAGGTGTGGTTCAACTACCAGTGCCCGACCTGCGGCGGCACCACTTCGGCCGCCGTCACCAAGGTGCTGGCGTCCCAGGTGCTGAAGACGGACACCGGGCTCGACTACACCCTCTTCTCCGTGAACAACTTCGCGGCCATCAGTTCGTTCGGCTACCTCGAGCTGGACGCGCGCGTTCCGGACGTGGGTGAGGAGATGTACGTCATCGGCCACCCGGCCGGGAAGCTGAAGAAGTTGTCGTTGCGCGACACCAACAACGGCTCCGGCTACTGCATCGTGCGCGCGGTGCGGGTCAACGGCAACGTCTCGCAGTCCGACATCAGCTACATGTGCGACACCGAGGGCGGCTCGTCCGGCTCGCCGGTGCTGTCGAGGCGCACGCACAAGGTGATCGGGCTCCACCACTTCGGCGGCTGCCCGAACCAGGGCGTGCGCATCGACCTCGTTGCCGCACAGATCAACTCACTGCTGTAAGGATTTCCTGCTCTTCTTCTTCGGTGAGCCCGGCCTTGCGAGGCCGGTCCAGCCCGAGGCCGCGCTCGTACTCCAGCGAGTCGAGCGCGGTCTCGGTCAGCGACCTGACCCGCAGCCCGTTCGCCAGCGCGTTGCTCACATCGCGGCCGACCATCTTGGCCCACTCCTGCGGCAGCCACAGCGGAAGCGACCGCGGCCCGGCCCACGGGTTGATCTCGAGCTTCTGGAGCACGCTCTCCGGCACGCTGACGATCTGCGTACCGGGCGCCGCCGTGGCTCCCGCGATCTCCCCGATCGCCATCTGGAACGGCATGACCGGCCCGGTCGAGTCGTACGTGCCCGTGACCCGCTCCTCGGCCGCGAACACGATCCACTGCGCCAGATCCCGCACGTCGATGTGCTGGAACCCGAGGTCAGGGCTGTCCGGCACGACCACCCGGCCACCCCTGCTGAACCGCGCGGGCCAGTACCCGAACCGGTCGCTCGGATCGTCGGGCCCGGTGATCAGCCCGGCCCTGACGATGAACTCGCGCCCGGCCACCACCTCCCTGACCGCGTTCTCGCTGGCCACCTTCACGCTGCCGTACCGCTCCGCCGTGAACTCCTCGGCCGGGTCGTCCTCGAGCGGCGGCAGGAGCTCGTCACTGCCCGTGCCGTGGTCGGCGTAGACCGAGATGCTCGACACGAACGTCCAGTGCGGCGTCGTCGGCCCGAACGCCTCGAGCGCGTCCCGCACCCAGTTCACCGAGTACTTGGACACGTCGATGACCGAGTCGAACTGCTCCCCGGCGAGCTGGTCGAACGCACCGGGTTTGTTTCTGTCGATCGGGATCAGGCGTGCGCCTTCAGGCACGGCACCCGAGGCGCCACGGGCACCGCACACCACGTCGTGGCCGCGGCGCACGGCCTCCGCCGTGATGGCCTTGCTGAGGAACACGGTTCCGCCGAGCACCAGGATCTTCATGATTCCCAGCTTCCGTCCGATCGGGCTGGAGTGCCAGCGCTCTCTGCTTTCGGCGTAACGCCTCGATCGGCCGGCCTCGCTGAAGTATCGTTCGGGCCCGGCCGATGGTGGGGCCTGTCAAGAAGGAGACACCTGCTCGCCGCAAGCAGATCCTGTCCGCTTTGGCATCAACCGTGGTGCACGTCGACATCTACCTCGCGTGCTGTCGGGAGGGCGAGGAGCGGGCGCGACAGACCTGCGTCGCCGGCTGACCGACGACCTGCTCAAGGTCGGCGTCACGCGGTTGGTGTTCGACAGCCGTGAGGTCCAAGACGACGACGTGGTGCTGTCCCACGAGGGCAAGCCGGTTCACCCGATGGTGCGTCCGGTGAAGATGTGCCGCCGAACACGTGTCGAGTTGATGAACCTCCAGGTCAGATAGGGTCTCGGAGTACCGCCAGCCCCTCAAACCCGGGAGCAGTCTGTCGTGGCCCGAGTCGTCGTCGACGTCATGCCGAAGCCCGAAATTCTCGACCCCCAAGGCCAGGCGGTGGCGAACGCGCTGCCGCGTCTCGGCTTCGACGGCATCACCGCCGTCCGCCAGGGCAAGCACTTCGAGCTGGAGGTCGCCGACGACGTCGACGACGCCACGCTCGCCAAGATCGCTGAGACCTTCCTCGCCAACCCCGTGATCGAGGACTGGACCGTGCGCAGGGTCGAGGCATGAGGGTCGGTGTCATCACCTTCCCCGGCACGCTCGACGACGTCGATGCGCAGCGGGCGGTGAAATACGCCGACGGGGAGGCCGTGCCGTTGTGGCACGGCGATCACGACCTCAAGGGTGTTGACGCGGTCGTCGTGCCCGGCGGGTTCTCGTACGGCGACTACCTGCGGTGCGGTGCCATCGCCCGGTTCGCGCCGGTCATGCAGGAAGTGATCGAGGCCGCGAACAAGGGGATGCCGGTTCTGGGCATCTGCAACGGCTTCCAGATCCTCGCCGAGGCCCACTTGCTGCCGGGGGCGCTCGTCCGCAACCACAAGCTGCACTTCGTGTGCCGCGACCAGTGGCTCAGCGTCGAGAACAACACCACCGCCTGGACCACCAGGTACGACGAAAAAGCCGAGATCCTCGTGCCGCTGAAGTCGGGCGAGGGCGGCTACCAGGCCGACGAAGACACCCTCAAAGAGCTGGAAGACAACAACCGCGTCGTCTTCCGGTACGTCGGCGAGAACCCGAACGGCAGCCGCAACAACATCGCGGGCATCACCAACGCCAGGGGCAACGTCGTCGGCCTCATGCCGCACCCCGAGCACGCCATCGACGCGCTCACCGGCCCGACGGACGACGGACTGGGGATGTTCCTGTCGCTTCTCGACGCAGTGCAGGTGAACGCATGATCGACACCGTCAAGAACGCGGAGAGCACGCCCGACCAGGAGCAGCCCTACAAGGAGCTGGGCCTGAAGGACGACGAGTACGCGCGCATCAAGGAGATCCTCCAGCGCAGGCCGACCGATGCCGAGCTCGCGATGTACTCGGTCATGTGGAGCGAGCACTGCTCCTACAAGTCGTCCAAGGTGCACCTGAAGTACTTCGGCGACACCACGACCGACGAGATGCGCAGCAAGATGCTCGCGGGCATCGGCGAGAACGCCGGCGTCGTCGACATCGGTGACGGCTGGGCGGTCACGTTCAAGGTCGAGAGCCACAACCACCCGTCGTACGTCGAGCCCTACCAGGGTGCGGCCACGGGTGTCGGTGGCATCGTCCGAGACATCCTCGCGATGGGCGCGCGGCCGCTCGCCGTCATGGACCCGCTGCGGTTCGGCAAGCCGGACGCCGAAGACACCAGGCGCGTGCTTCCCGGCATCGTCGCGGGCGTCGGCGGCTACGGGAACTGCCTCGGCCTGCCGAACATCGGCGGCGAGGTCGTGTTCGACGAGTCCTACCAGGGAAACCCGCTGGTCAACGCCCTGTGCGTCGGCGCCATGCGCACCGAGGACCTGCACCTCGCGCACGCGAGCGGCACCGGCAACAAGGTCATCCTCTACGGCGCGCGCACCGGTCTCGATGGCATCGGCGGAGTCAGCGTCCTGGCCAGCGAGACGTTCGACGACTCAGCCGGCAAGCGCAAGAAGCTGCCGAGCGTCCAGGTCGGCGACCCGTTCACCGAGAAGGTCCTGATCGAGTGCTCGCTCGAGCTCTTCGAGAAAGGCATCGTCGTCGGCATCCAGGACCTCGGCGGAGCCGGTCTCAGCTGCGCCACGAGTGAGCTCGCCTCCGCGGGTGACGGCGGCATGCACGTCTACCTCGACCGGGTGCCGCTCAGGGCCAAGAACATGACCCCGGCCGAGATCCTCTCCAGCGAGTCCCAGGAACGCATGTGCGCGGTCGTCGAACCGGAGAACGTCGACGCCTTCATGGAGGTCTGCAAGAAGTGGGACGTCATCGCCACCGAGATCGGTGAGGTGACCGACGGCGACCGCCTGGTGATCACGTACCACGACGAGGTCGTCGTGGACGTGCCGCCGCGCACCGTCGCCCACGAGGGCCCGGTCTACCACCGGCCGATCCAGCGCCCGGCCGACCAGGACGAGCTGCAGGCGAACACGCCGGACAGCCTCGAAAGGCCCGAGAACGTCCTCGAGCTGATCAAGATCATGGCGGCCAGCCCCAACCTGGCCTCCAAGAAGTGGGTCACCCAGCAGTACGACCGGTACGTCCGCGGCGGCACGGTTCTCGCGCAGCCGAGCGACGGCGGCATGATCCGGATCGACGAGGAGACCGGCCGCGGTGTCGCTCTCTCGACGGACTGCAACGGCCGTTACACCAAGCTCGACCCGTACGAGGGCGCGAAGCTCGCACTGGCCGAGGCCTACCGCAACGTCGCCGCCACCGGTGCCACGCCAGTAGCGGTCACGAACTGCCTCAACTTCGGCTCGCCGGAGGACCCCGGTGTCATGTGGCAGTTCGAGCAGGCCGTGAAGGGCCTCGCGGACGGCTGCGCGGAGCTGGGCATCCCGGTGACCGGCGGCAACGTCAGCTTCTACAACCAGACCGGCACCACGGCGATCCTGCCGACGCCGGTCGTGGGCGTGCTGGGCGTGATCGACGACGTGCGGCGCCGCATCCCCACCGGGATCGGGGCCGAGGCGGGTGAGACGCTGCTGCTGCTCGGTGAGACCAAAGCGGAGTTCGGCGGCTCGGAGTGGGCTCACCACGTGCACGGTCACCTCGGCGGTCTGCCGCCGAAGGCCGATCTGCAACGCGAGAAGCTGCTCGGTCAGGTGCTCGTCGCGGGTTCCCGTGACGGCATGGTCTCCGCCGCGCACGACCTGTCCGAGGGTGGACTTGCCCAGGCGCTGGTCGAGACGTGCCTGATCGGCGAGGTCGGCGCGCGGGTGTTCCTGCGGGGCGACCTGTTCACCGAGTTGTTCAGCGAGTCGGCCGGCCGCGTGCTGGTCGCCGTGCCGCGAACCGAGGAGCAGCGCTTCACCGACATGTGCACCGCGCGCCGCCTGCCGTGGCGCAAGGTCGGTGTCGTCGACCCGGAGTCGAAGGCGCTGGAGATCCAGGGCCTCGGTGAGCTGCCGCTCGACGAGCTGCGCGAGGCCTGGGAGGGCACCCTCCCGGCCCTGTTCGACTAGCCGGTTTCAGCGCATCGCCGTCAGCTGGCGGCGATGCGCTGCAGCTGGTCGAACTGGCCGTTGAACAGGTTCTGGTCGCCGGGGAACAGGCCCGCCGCCTGCCACTGCCAGATCGTGTGGAAGTCGAACCCCATCGGCAACGGGCCGAGCGTCGAGTTGTAGTGCGCGACCCACAGCGGGTTGTTGTCGCCGAACTTCATCGAGCCGCCGACGCACCTGTTCCACCAGCTCGTGGACGTGTAGATGGCCGGATACCGCCTGGTGCGGGCGAAAACCGTGTCGCTGAACGCCTTCACCCAGGCGGTCATGGCCTCCTGGCTCATGTTGTAGCAGGTGTCGCCGTACGGGTTGTACTCCATGTCCAGCGCCGGTGGCAGCGTCCTGCCGTCGGGCGACCAGCCGCCGCCGTTGTCGACGAAGAAGTTCGCCTGCGCGGCACCGTCGGTGCGGTCCGGCAGCGCGAAGTGATACGCGCCGCGGATCATGCCGACGTCGTAGGAACCGTCGTACTGCTGGGTGAACTTCGGGTTCCGGTAGTGGGTTCCCTCGGTCGCCTTGACGTAGGTGAAACGGGCTCCATTGTCCCAGGAGGACTTCCAGTCGACGTCGCCCTGATGGCTGCTCACGTCCATGCCCGGCACTTTGCCGTCCGCTGACGGGTCCTCCGCTGTTCGGAGGCCGCCGCCACCTTCGTACTTGAGTATCTGAGATCCCGCGAAATGGTCCGCGGAGCCCTCTGGCAAGGGCGCCGCGGACGCGGGTGCCGGCGTCATGCCGGCGACGATCGCCACGATGCTGATCAGGGTCCGCATGGACTAGATCGTGCGACCGTTTGTCCTAATTTGCCACTGGGGTCACCCGTCCAGGCGGGTCAGCTCGTCCCTGGTCAACTCCAGGTGGGTGGCCTGGGCGGAATCGCGGATGCTCGCGGGCCGGGATGCACCCGGAATGGGGACTACCACTTCGGACTTGGCCAGCATCCACGCGAGACAGACCTGGTGCGGGCTCACGCCGTGCGCGTCGCCGACCTCCTTGAACGGACCGCTCAGCGCGCCCGCCTTGCTGATGCCGCCGAACGGGCTCCACGGCAGGAACGCGATGCCGAGCTTGTCGCACAGCTCCAGTTCGGGCTCGCTCGACCGGAACGACGGCGAGAACTGGTTCTGCACGGACGTCAGGCGCCCGTCCAGGATGTCGTTGGCCTGCACGATCTCGTCCGGGTTGAAGTTCGAGACACCGGCGTAGCGGATCTTGCCGTTGTCCAGCAGCTCCTTGAGCACGCCGACCGACTCGGCGATCGGCGTCTTCGGGTCCGGCCGGTGGAACTGGTACAGGAAGATCTGCTCGACGCCGAGCCGCCGCAGTGACGCGTCGACGGCGCGACGCAGGTACTCCGGACGTCCGTCGAGAGCCCAGCCGCCGCCAGCAACGCGCGTGTGACCGCCCTTGGTCGCGACGAACACCTCCTCGGACCTGCCTCGCAGCGCCTCGGCGATCAGCTCCTCGTTGTGGCCGAAGTCGCTGTCGTCGAGCGAGTAGGCGTCGGCGGTGTCGATGAACGTCACGCCGGCGTCGAGCGCGGCGTGAATGGTCTCGATCCCCTGCGCGCGGTCCGGCCTCCCCTGGATGGAGACGGGCATGCCGCCCAAGCCGATGGCACTGACCTCTGCTTCTCCGATACGACGCTTCTGCATGACCTCCACTCTGGCGCAGGTCGATTAAGCTGTCCAACGCAAAGAAGTGATCTCATTGAGCACTGCGGGTGATGAATCGTGGAACTCAGGCAGCTGGAGTACTTCCTCGCGGTCGCCGACGAATGTCATTTCACGAGGGCCGCGCGCCGGATGCACGTGTCCCAGTCGGGCCTCTCGGCGTCGATCCGGGCGCTGGAGATCGAGCTCGGCGCGCCGCTGTTCCTGCGCACCACCCGCCAGGTCGAGCTGACCCAGGCCGGACGGGCGCTGCTGCCCGAAGCTCGGCGCGCTCTCACCAGCGTCGAGTCGGCGAGGGACGCCGTCGCCGCCGTGCAGGGGCTGCTGCGCGGCACGTTGTCGGTCGGCAGCCTGCAGTGTCTGCACGTGGTGCACCTGCCCGCGGTGCTGGCGCGCTTCCACGAGATCCACCCCGGCGTGGAGATCAGGATGCGCCAGTCCGGCAACGCCGAACTGGTCGAGGAGGTCCGCGCGGGCCGGCTCGACCTCGCGTTCGTCACGCGTCAGCCGAAGATGGCCGACGACCTGCGAGTGTCCACTTTGGCCAGCGAACCGCTGGTGCTCGCGTGCGCGCCGGAAAGCCCTTTCGCCACCAGGCAATCAGTTGAGCTGAAGGAGCTCGCCGGTCAGCCGTTCGTCGACTTCAACGCCGACTGGGGCACCCGCGACGAGGTCGACCGCATGCTCACCGCGGCCGGGGTCGAGCGGCACGTCGCCGTCGAGGTCAACGACGTGCACTCGCTCCTGGACTTCGTCGGGTTCGGCCTCGGTGTCGCGCTGGTCCCGCAGTCATTCGCCGTGAAGACCGACAGCGCCTGCTTCGTCGGCCTTCGCGGGGACCTTCCCGTTGCCGAGACCGTCGCCGTCACCGGGAACACCGTCAGCGCCGCCGCGAGCGTCCTGCTCGACATGGTCGCGGAGGCCAAGTCCGGCCGTCTCCGTGCTGCCGGTTAGCTGCCAACCGGGCGCGGGTATGCGGAACTCGGTGTTCGGCTGGACGTTCAGCTCGCCGATCTGGTGTGCGGGCGGGTGGTCGGACGCGTGGAAGAACCTGCCGACCGAGGCGCCTGACAGCTCGACCTCGTGGGCGAGCACGGCTTCCTGGAACGAGATTCCGCCTTCGAACCTGGCCTCGTTGAGCTCCAGCCTGCCCAGGAACCTCGCACCGGAGAACAGCGCCGGCTTGAGCACGTGGACTTTGCGAAATCTCGTGATGCCGTAGAACTGCGCTCGCCGTGCGGTGAGCCAGTTGATGCGCCGCCCGTCCAGCGAGAAGTACTCCAGGCTGGCGTCCGTCAGGTCGAGGTCGTAGTGCACGTCATCGTCGTGGTCGCCCCACGACAACGTGTCCTTGATCAGCCGCTGCGCCGTCAACCGCACCTGGTGCTCCAGCCGGATCTCCTGCGCCACCTCGGAATCGGCCCGGTTCGGGTCGTCGGCCTGGACTTTGTAGGCGGGGTGGTCGAACGGTCGCCGCAGGTAGGCGCACAGCACGTCGAGCACGGTCTGCCGGTAGCGCGGCGTGGACCTCGCGAGCCACGCCAACGCGTGCATCGCGCCCACCCGCACCTGGTCCGCCTCGTTGCCCAGCAGTTCGACCGAGCGCGCGAACCGCTCGTCCGCGACCTTCTCGCTCTCCAGGCTGTGCCGTGCCTCCTCCACCTTGCGGCGGCGATCGTTGAGCCACAGCGCGTACAACGCCACGACCGCGCCACCCGCGACACCGGCGGTTTTCACGATCTCCACCGCGGGTGCGTGCACCAGGTACAGCGCGACTCCGGTACCCGCCGTGACGACCAGAGCTGCCAGCACCGCCGCGAGCCATGCCCACCGCACGTCAGTTCCTCCACGCTTCGGGCAGATCGGCTTCCACCGCGAACGTACAGCCGTCGGCCTTCACGTCCGCCCACTCCGAGCCCTTGAACTTGGTCTCGCCCAGGAACTTCGACTCGGTCAGCACCGCGAGCCCGCGCGCCTTGAACCGGCTGAACCACGCCTTGCCGCGGACCTCGGTGTGGTGCATGTAGAACCGGCCGGTCGCCTCGACCTCGGTCAGGTACACGTCGCCGTGGATCACCATGTGGTGGAACGCGTTGGCCTCGTTGAGCTGCGCGACCCGCATGACGAGGTCGCCGACGTGCCGGTACGACAGGTCCATGTACTCCAGGTGCGCCTTCGTGAGGTTCAGGTCGTACTGGACCGGGTCCTTCTCCTCGACGCGCGGCAGCAGGTCCTCGATGAGCCGTTGCGAGGTGAGACGGACCTCCAACTCGATCTCGTTCCGCTCGGCGTCGAAGTCCTCCAGTTCGTCCTCGTTGTGCTTGAACGGCCGGCGCAGGTAGGCGCACAGGATGTCGAGCACGGTCTGCGTGTACTCGACCCTCGACTTCGCCAGCCCGGCGAGTGCGTGCATCGCACCCACGCGAACCTGCGCCGCGTCGTGTCCCAGCAGCTCCACGGCGCGCGCGAACCGTTCGTCGGCCACTCGGGACCTGTCGTGCTCGATTCGCTGGCTCTCGAGCTCCTGGCGGGCCTCTTCGACCTTGCGCCGCCGGTCGTTGAGCCACAGCGCGTAGAGCGCCACGATCGCGCCGCCCGCGAGGCCACCGGTCTTGATGGCCTCGTGCTTCGGCGCGCTGGGGTCGATGAGCAGCAACACGCCGCCGACCAGCACGAACGCTGCCAGCGACGCGAGCACGGTGGGCAGCAGCAAACTTTTCCTCACGAGGTCCGCATTCTGCCAAGCGGCGGGTGCATGATGGGCGTGAACGGTCCGGACGCGAACGAGGTGAG
Source organism: Lentzea sp. NPDC005914 (assembly GCF_040629405.1). Taxonomy (NCBI): domain Bacteria; kingdom Bacillati; phylum Actinomycetota; class Actinomycetes; order Pseudonocardiales; family Pseudonocardiaceae; genus Lentzea; species Lentzea sp. NPDC005914. Next base: position 238,534 of record NZ_JBEXVQ010000002.1, read on the forward strand.
CGGGTGGAGCGGCCGAACTGGGCGCCGGGGGACATCGACCTGGAACGGCCGAGCGTCGCGCGCGTGTACGACTACCTGCTGGGCGGCGCGCACAACTTCGCCGCCGATCGGGCGGTCGCCCAGAAGACCCTCGAGATGATGCCCGACGTGCGCACCGGCGCCCTGCAGCACCGCGCGTTCCTCCGCCGCGCCGTGCGCTACCTGCTGGGCAGGGGCGTCCGGCAGTTCCTCGACCTGGGTTCCGGCATTCCGACCGTGGGCAACGTGCACGAGATCGCCCAGGCGGCCGACCCCGCCGCCAAGGTCGTCTACGTCGACCTGGACTCGGTCGCGGTCGCGCACAGCCGTTCGCTGCTCGACGGCAACGAACGGGTGAGAGTGCTCCAGGCCGACGTCCGCGATCCGGCGACGGTGTTCGCCTCGCCGGAGGTGAACGACCTGCTCGACCTGAACGAGCCGATCGCGGTGCTGATGGTCGCGGTGCTCCACTTCGTGTCGGACGACGAGGACCCGCAGGGCATCCTCGCCGGTTATCGCGACCGTCTCGCTCCCGGTAGCTTCCTCGCGCTGTCCCAGGCCGGCTTCGAGGCGCACGAGGTAACACCTGAGATCCGTGCGGCGCGCAGCGTCTACGAACGCAGTGTCACGCGGACGACGTTGCGCAACAGTGCCGAGTTCACCAGGTTGTTCGCAGGATTCGACCTGGTGGAACCCGGTGTGGTGCGCCTGCCGCAGTGGCACGCGGAGGCTCCGGACGACGAGGGCATCGCGGGCAGGGCTTTCCCGGGCTTCTGCGCTGTGGGCCGGAAGGCTTGGAGATGACTCCGCACGGCGACCGCCCGTATGCTGCGCGTTCGTGGCGTTAGGGCCGAACAGATGACCGAACGGGTTGACCACCGGGTGCGTGACGACCGCTCTCCTTTGGACCCGGCCGTTTTGGCCGGTGCCGAGTCGTTCGCGCGCAGCTGGGCCACGGCCGTGATCGGGTCGAGCTACGTGCCGATGACCCGTGCCGAGGTGGCGCAGCACCTCCAGGACCTCACCGAGATGCTCGTCGAGGCGCTGTTCGCGAGCCCGTTCCGCACGGCACCCGGCTACGAGATCGGCACCCGGCTGGTCGACGCGCACTTCACCGGCACGGACACGCTGGGCCGCACGGTCCAGCTGCTCGGCGACGACCTGCTGGCCGAGCTGGGCCACCCCGGTGACGACCGCCTGCAGTCCCGTCTGGCGGCTCTGCAGGGCGCGCTGGCAGCCGGGTACGCCCGCGCACTGCGGGAACGCACGCTCGCCGAGCAGGAGGCGATCAGGGCGGCCGTCCTGGACGCCCGTGACCAGGCGGAAGCGATGCTGCGGGCGTCGGAGGCCCGGTTTCGCGCGATGTTCACCGAGGCCGCGATCGGCATCGGCATCGCGGACATCGAGGGCCGGATACTGGACGTCAACCAGGCCCTGCAGGACATGCTCGGGTTCAGCGTCGAGGAGATGCGCCAGTACAACGTGCGCGACCTCATGCACCCGGAGGACGCGGGCAGCGTGTGGCGGCTCTACGACCAGCTCATCGCGGGCGAGTGCGACCACTACCGCGCCGAGAAGCGCTTCCACCGCGCCGACGGCGAGCAGGTGTGGACGCACCTGACGCTGTCGCTGGTCCGCGACGACCACGGCGAGCCGCAGTACCAGGTCGCGATGATCGAGGACGTCACCGACCGCCACCTGCTGCAGAACCGCCTGCGCTACCAGGCGTTGCACGACCCGCTGACCGGCCTGCCGAACCGCGCGCTGTTCCTCGAGCGCCTCGGCCGGGTGTTCAACAATCGCGCGAAGCACGTGCGCGCGGGCTTGTGCTACCTCGACCTGGACGGCTTCAAGGTCATCAACGACTCGCTGGGCCACGACATCGGAGATCAGCTCCTCGTCGAGGTCGGCCGAAGACTCGATCATTCGGTGTCCGGTGAGGGCAAGCTGGTCGCGCGCATGGGCGGCGACGAGTTCGTGATCCTGGTCGAGGCCTCGGCCGGTGAGCAGGACATCGTCGACGTGGCGGACCGGGTGCTGACCGAGCTGGAGGCCCCGATCCGCATCGCCGGCCACGAGCTGTCGGTGTCGGCCTCCATCGGCATCGTCGAACGCCAGCTGTCCGGCACCACGTCCGCCGACCTGATGCGGGACGCGGACATCACGCTGTACTGGGCCAAAGCCGATGGCAAGGCGCGCTGGGCGCTCTACGACCCGGAGCGCAACGCCCGCGAGGTGGCCAGGTTCACGTTGTCGGCGACGATGCCGCGCGCCCTGGAACGCGGCGAGTTCTACGTCGAGTACCAGCCGCTGGTGCGGCTGGAGGACTCCACGCTAACCGGCGTCGAGGCCCTGGTGCGCTGGCAGCACCCGGAGTTCGGGCGTCTGGCCCCCGACCGCTTCATCGAGCTGGCCGAGGAGACCGGCCTCATCGTCCCGTTAGGACGGTGGGTGTTGCGCAAGGCCTGCGAGGAGGCTCGGCGCTGGCTGGTCGAGTTCGGCGACGCGGCCCCGTTCGTGTCGGTGAACCTGGCCGTGCGCCAGTCCCGCGACCCCGAGCTGGTCCGCGACGTCAAGCGCATCCTCGACGAGTGCGCGCTGCCCCCGCACCACCTGCAGCTGGAGCTCACCGAGTCGGCGATCATGGGCACCGCCGACGAGCCGCTGGAAGCGCTGCGGGCGTTGTGCGACATGGGTGTGCGCATCGCCATCGACGACTTCGGCACCGGCTACTCGAACCTGGCGTACTTGAAGCACCTGCCCGTGCACGAGCTGAAGATCGCCGGCTCGTTCATGGAGGGGCTGCGGGCCGAGCACGAGGAAGACCCGGTCGACTCGCAGATCGTGGCGACGTTGGTGCAGCTCGCGCACGCGTTGGGGCTGGGCGTCACGGCCGAGGGTGTGGAAACGCCCGCTCAGGCCGCGCGGCTGCTCAGGCTCGGGTGCGACACCGGCCAAGGGTGGTTCTTCGCCCGCCCCGGCCCGCCCGAGAACATCGACAGCCTCCTGCGTGGTGATCTCTAGCTCGGGGAACTCCGAAGGCCATGAAGTCATTGGCCCTGGTGGTGTTCCTGCTCGTGATGATGACCCCGGTCGCCCGCGCTGCCGCCGACGTCGTGCCGCTGCCCGCCGACAAGCAGGGCTTCGGGACCGCGCGGTCCGCGGCCAGTCCGGTGTGGTTCACGCTCGGCCACCAGGGCCTGTCCGAGATCTTCTTCCCGGATCTCAGCACGCCCGCCACTCGCGAGACGCGGCTCCTGGTCGACGGAAAGCCAGGTCAGGCCTACACCGAACCCGCCGACGACCGGTCGCTCACCTTCCGGCAACGGCTGCGCGGCGACGGCTGGCAGGCCGAGATCACCTACGTCACCGACCCTCAACGCGCTGCTGTGCTGGCGGATGTGACGGTCTCGGCTCGGCGGCCGGTCAGGTTGTCGGTCGAGCACGTGCCGATGAAGGGCTCCAGCAACGTGGTGAGCACGTTGCCGACTCAGCCGGTGCGGCACGCGCACGGCACGTTCGCGGTCGGGTTCGGCGAGGGCGTCGCCCAGGCCGCGCTGGATCGCGGGTTCGACAGGACCGCGCGGGAGTACACCCGGGGCTGGCACGCGTACCTGGACGGGTTGCGCAGGCCGAAGTCGGCGGACCGCGAGCTCTACGACATGTCCGTCATGGTGCTGGCCGCGAGCGAGGACAAGCGCAACCCCGGCGCGCTGATCGCGTCGCCGAGCTTCCCGTGGGCGTTCGGGTTCGACCGCGACCTCGCGCCGGAGCTCGGCCCGTACGCGCTGGTGTGGCCGCGCGACCTGTACCACGTGGCAACGGCGATGATCGCGGCCGGCGATCGTGGCGTCGCCTTGCGCGCGTTGGACTTCATGCTTCACAAGCAGCAGCAACCGGACGGCCATCTGCCGCAGAACACGCGTGTCGACGGCACCCCGTTCTGGAAGAGCGTGCAGCTGGACGAGACGGCGGCGCCGATGCTGCTGGCCTGGCACCTGAACCAGCGCGACAAGTCCACAATGGACTCGCTGCGTCGAGCCGCCGACTACCTGCTGAGCTACCCGAACGCGCCGTTCAGCGAGCAGGAGCGCTGGGAGAACCAGAGCGGCTACTCACCCGCCACGATCGCCTCGGCCGTCGCCGGCCTGGTGTGCTTCGCGGACCTGTTGCAGCGCAACGGTGAGAACGCGGACAAGTACCTCAAGGCCGCCGACGAGTGGCAGGACAAGGTGGAGAGCTGGACCGCGACCAGCACCGGCCCGTACGAGCCCAAGCCGTACTACCTGCGGCTCACCAAGGACGGAAATCCGAACGCGGGCACTAAGTACAACCTCGGCGACAACAACCCGGCCGACATCGACCAGCGCGCCGTCGTCGACCCGAGCTTCCTGGAGCTGGTCCGGCTCGGCGTCAAACGCGCCGACGACCCGGTCATCCGCAACACCGTCGCCGTGGTCGACCAGCAGTTGAAGGAACAGGGCTACTGGCACCGGTTCACTCAGGACGGCTACGGCGAAACGGCGGACGGCAGGCCGTGGAACATCAACTGGCCGACGCCGACCCGGACGTACGGCAGGCTCTGGCCGTTGTTGAGCGGCGAACGCGGCGAGTACGAGCTGCTCCTCAACGACAAGTCCAGTGCCGCCAGGCGCCTCGACCAGATCGCGAAGACCGCCAACAGCGGCCGCATGCTGCCCGAACAGGTGTGGGGTGGCCGCGGAACCACCTCGGCCACCCCACTCGCCTGGACGCACGCGCAGTACGTGCGGCTGGCGTGGTCGCTGGACGCGGGCCGTCCCGTGGAACGACCCGCCGTCGTCGCGAACCGCTACTCGACTACTTAGAGGACCTCTTGGACACGTTGTGGCCGGAGACCTCGACGACCGGCTGGGCACCGCCCAGGTCGGACGCGCGGTACTCGGCCCTGATCGTCTGGGTCTCACCGGGGAACAACGTGACGTAGTTGTCCGTCCAGTCGACCGGCAGCACCTCGGCGCCGCCCTCACCCTTGCGCAGTGACGCCCGCAGGAAGAACGCCACGGAGGTGCCGGTGTTCTTGATGGTCACGTGCGTGGCCTGCCTGCCGTCGGTGCCCGGCGTCGTGGCCGTGGACACCGACACCTGGCCCGCCTTCAAGGAGCTCAACGACTTCAGGTCCGTGTACGCGGACTGCGGCGTGTAGTACCAGTCGCCGCCGCTGTAGTTCAGCGTGTCCGCCTTGGTGGACAGCCAGTACACGTTGCGGTCGATCTCCTTGCCGGAGGAGTCCTTGAGCAGCAACCGCACGAAGTACGCGGTGGACAGCCCCGAGGGTTGCGGCACGGTGCCGACCCGCACGGAACCGTTGGCCTTGGCCGGAACCGGGCGCGTCTCGTTCGCCTTCTGCGTGCCGTCGGCGTTGAAGACGGTCACCTGGAGGCTGAGGCCGTCCTGCGCCTGCAGACCCATGTTCACGACGGCGAGCGACTTGTCGTCGTAGGAGTACTGCGCGTGCAGGGCCTTGTTGCCGGTCTTGGCACCGAAGTACGAACCCGCGGTCGCGAGGTTGTAGTTGTAGAGGTGCCAGTAGAGCTTGGGCCACGGGTCGTTCTGCATCCAGTAGATGACGCCCTGCGCCTGGTTCGCGCCGGTGTCGGAGAAGTCGCGGCCGAACGCCTCGAACTGCGCGCGGTTCGTCTCGTACTGCTGCAGCTGGGCCTTCTTCACGAAGTCGTTGACGTCAGAAGGCTTGCCGTAGCGGTTGTCCAGCGCCGTGCCCCAGAAGCCGAGCTTGCTGAACGTGCCCGACGGGGACAGGTGGTACTGAGAGGCGTTGTAGTCGGTCAGCTTGTTGATCTCGGAGGAGCTGAGGAACTTCTTCAGCTCGTCCATCTCCGGGATCGCCGGGCCGGGGCCGATCTCCGACGCGAAGCCCGCCGAGCCGCCCTTTTGGTTGTTGTACCAGTAGACCGGCGGCTCCCACCAGTACGGGCCGTCCATCTTCATGCCCGAGTCACCGAGCTGCGGGGAGCTGCGGCGAGCGGCCGCCGTGACGATCGGGGTCTGCCAGTCGGCGCGCTTCAACGCGTCCAGGTAGATCTTCTCGACGGCGGCCACCGGGGCCTCGTCCGAGCCGATCAGGAACGTGAACACGCTGGGGTGGTTTCGGATCCGTTTGGCCTCGCCCTCGGCGGACGCGCCCGCGACCTTCTTGTCCTCCGCGGAGTAGCTGCCGGTGCTCTGCCACTTCGAGCAGCACTCCCAGCCGGTCATGATCAGGATGCCCATGCGGTCGGCCATGTCGTAGATCTCGTCGTTCTCGGGCTTGCCCTCGAGACGGATCGTGTTGAGGCCCATGGACTTCGTCAGCATCATCTCGTCGGCGATCTTCTGCACGTTGGTGCGCAGGAAGAGGTCCGACGCCCAGCCGCCGCCGCGGATCAGGATCGGCTTGCCGTTGATCTGGTACTGGATGTTGCCGCTGACCATCTTCGAGGTGACCTCGCGGATGCCGAACGTCGTCTTCTGCTCGTCCGACTTGGCACCGGAGACCGTCGCGGTCGCCGTCGCGTCGTACAGCGGTTGCGCGCCCATCTGGAACGGCCACCAGACCTGCGGGTTGCTGACGTTCAGCGTGAACGTGACGGTCTTGGTCTCGTTCGCGGCCAGGCTCACGTTCTGGCTGTAGTTCTGGCCCGCGGCACTGCCGGCGACGGTCGTGGTGACCGCGCTGCCGGTGTTGTTGCGCGCGTCGACCTTCACGGTGACCGCGGCGCTGTTCAGATTCGGCAGCGGCAGGTCGGTCGTGACGTGCAGGCCGCGCAACGAGACCTGGTTGCTCGCGACCAGGTCGATGTCGCGCCAGATGCCCTGGTTGCGGTCGGGCGGGAGCTGGGACCAGTCGATGAAGTGGATCACCAGGTCCTTGGCGGGGTCGGACGGCGAGGCCTTGATGGCCAGCGCGTTGTCGCCCTTGCGCAGCAAGCTGGTGACGTTGAACTCGAAGGTCGGGTAGGCGCCGATCACCGTGTCGGTGCCCGCGACCTTCTTGCCGTTCAGCCAGATCTCACCGCGGGAGATGATGCCGCCGTTGAGCTTGAGGAACGTGTTGACGCCCGGCTGCGGGTCGGCCTGGAAGGTCTTGCGGTACCACCACGGGACCTGGAAGTCCGAGCGGCTGGCCTTCTTCAGGTTGTCCGAGTAGTTGACGTCGCCGTACTTGTTGTTCGCGATCAGGCCGGCCATGACCGTCGATCGCGCGGGCACGGAGAGCCAGCCGGAGTCCGAATAGGTCGGCGCGGAGATCACGTCGCCGGCCTGGGTGGCGGTCTTGCTGGTCTGCATCCGCCAGTCGGGGATGGTGGAGACGGATCCGGGGCTGGCGGCCACCTTGAGCGCCGCTCCCGTGCCGGGCACGGGACCCGCGTTGGCTGATGTGGCTGGCACGAACAGGGCCAGACCCACCGCCGCCACGACCAGGGTCGGTAGTGGTCGGTTGCGCAGCATGTCGCTCCTCGACGCATCGGGGCGGCGGCGCTTCGGGGTATCGTAAAGAAGGTTTCCTTTTTGTGAGGTCACCGGCAATGCGCCTTATGGGTGACACGGGCCACGTCAATCGCAACACTCCGTGCGCGGCGATCCGATACGTTGGCCGTCATGCTTCGACTTGCCGTCCCGTTCGTGCTGGCAGCGGTCCTGACCGGGTGTTCTTCGACCCAGCCGGGGACGCCCACGGCGGGGAACCAGACCGGTGGGACGCCGACGACCGGAACTTCTGCCGGGACTGCCCCCGTGGACAGGCCCAAGGCCGTCGATATGAAGACCCTCGACCCGTGCTCGCTGTACACGCCCGAGGTGAAGGCCGCCCTCGGCGTCAGGATCGTGACGCCCCGCGATCCTCTGGCCGAGTACGGCGAGGGCAGCAAGACCTGCACCAACACCTATGAGGACCGCACGTACATCTCCGCCATCTACACGCTGGTCAACGGCGGTGTGGATCGGCTCAAGAGGACGACCAGCGAGACCGAGCTCACGCCGGTGCAGATCGCCGGCTACCCGGCCTACCTCAACAAGGTCCCGCAGGCGGGGCTCGGCCCCGGCTGCGACATCTACATCGATGCGCACGACGGGCAGTTGTTGCTGGTCGACGCCATTGGCGACACCAAGTCCACGATGGACGCGACCTGCGAGCAGGCGAAGAAGTTCGCCAACGCAGTAGGTGCCGTGCTCGCGACCAAATGACGAGTTGAGTAGAACTACGCGCCTTGTACCGGGAACCGGTCACTCGCGTCATGCATCAGAGCTAAAGTCGTTCCAAATGCACACGCGGCCCATCCCTGGGGGCCGTATCTGAGGAGGGTGTGCCGTGTATCTCGCGGATGGCGGTGGAGGTGGCGTGTCCACACCTGCCGAGTTCGGTCAGCGCAAGCTGAAGGTGGACCCGTCTGCCATTCCGGAAGCAAGAAAGGCCTTCGAGCACGCGCTCGACGAGTTCGACGCCAAGATCAGGCGGGCAGTGGTCGAGCTGCCGACGAAGCCCTGGGCGCACGACCCGATCAGCAGTGAGACGTCGAAGGCCTTCAACGAGCAGACCTCAGGCAAGGCGATCGCAGCGCTGAACGTCTACCGCGAGCAGCTCGTCGGTGTGATCAGCCAGCTGAAGATGATCGAGGAGCAGTACCGCAAGGTCGAGGGCGACAACACGGCCATGTGGGGCAAGCACAACCGGGACCTGGGCTGAGGGGGGAGCTGACCGATGACTGAGCACCGCTATCAGGGGTACGCCCACCCCGAGCTGTACGAAATGATCAACTCCGGGCCTGGCGTCTCCGCCTCCATCCCGGTGGAACGCGGCTGGAAGACCATCAAGGACACGCTGGCCCAGATCGACGGCGACCTGCACGCGGCGCTGACCAAGATGGGCGCGGGCTGGGAGTCCGAAGCCGCCGAGTCCGCCGGTGCCGCGCTGTCGCCGCTGGCGGAGTGGGCCGGATACGCCGAGCAGGGCTCGGGCACCATGGAGAGCTCCGCGCGCCTGCAGGGCGAGTTCATCGCCGACGCGCGCAAGAAGATGCCCGAGGTCGTCCCGGTCACCACCGAGAAGCCCGGCATCCTGGACATGGCCGTCGGCGCGATGACCGGTCCGGTCGGCATGGCGCACGTCGTCGGCCAGCAGATGGACCACGAGAAGCAGGAAGCCGCCGCGGACAACGCCGCAGCCCAGGCCGTCAAGGTCATGGAGGACTACCAGTCGGACAGCCGCTGGAACTCCTCGACGCTCGGCGAGTTCCCGGAGCCGCCGCAGGTCGTGATCGACACGCCGCCTCCCGGCCAGACCGGCACCGAGAACACCCACGCCGGCTACAGCTCGACGGGTACGCACACGCCATCGGGCAACACGACCACCTCGCCGTCGTGGACGACGCCGTCGCCGACGACTCAGCAGCACGTCTCGCAGGCGTGGACGCCGCCGCCGGCCACCGACACCACGCACGTGTCGTGGACGCAGCCCACTCCTCCGCCGTCGATTCCGACTCCTCCGCCGACGAACCTGCCGCACCCGACTCCGACGCCCACGCCGACCCCGACGCCTGGCGGACCCGTGTTCACCCGGCCGACCACGAGCGGCACCAGCGGTGTCCGCGGTGGTGGCGGCGCCGGTGGCGTTCGCGGTGGTCAGCTCGGTGGCGGCAAGGCGTTCGGCCCGATGTCCGGCTCGCTCGGCTCGTCGTCGGGTCAGGGCTCGCTGAAGCCCGGCTCCATGCCCGGCATGGGTTCCGGTCCCGAAGGCATGCGCGGCGGGGCCATGGGCTCCGGTGCGGGTGCCGGCAAGGGCGGAGCCGCTGGTACGGGCGCGGGTGGCGCGCACGGCCAGAAGGGCGAGGGCGAGGACGACCTCGAGCACAAGTCCGCCGACTACCTGGTCGAGACCGACGACGTGTTCGGTGACGAGCGCATGGTCGCGCCGCCGGTCATCGGAGGCTTCTCGGAGTGAGCCTGTTCGGCGCTCCGGCGGAGAGAGAGCCGATCACTCTCTCCGCCGAGGAGTTCGACGTGGTGTGGGAACGGATGAACGCCGGCCCGATGCCGCTCGTTCTGAAGGTTCCCACGCCCGGTAAGACGCGGGACGAGCGCATTCAGCTCGAGAACCGCGTCTACCAGCAGTTGGACTACCGGCGCCTGGGCAACTCGCGTGGTCTCTCGTCCGAGCTGGACGGGTTGCTGCGCATGTTCGTCAAGCCCGAGCGGGAGGCGGACGGCCGCCTCTGGCTCGGCCACAGCGTGCGCGTCCTCGCCGTCGCGAACGGTGACTGGGGCGCGCTCGCGACGTTGCGCGACGACCAGCTGACGTTCCAGCCGTGGGCCGGCTCCGGGCTCGCCTCGGCCGTGCTGTCCGTGCTGCCCTCGCACCCCTCCGGAACTGGCCTTTCGGTGACGCTGCCGAGCGCGGACATCGAGAAGGCGATCTCCCAGACCGACGGCTCGCCGAAGTCGATGGAGGCCGCGTTCCGGGGCGTCGGCCTGCGCGAGGCCGACGCGAAGGCGCTGGTGCAGATGTTCACCGGTCTCGTGCACACCGGGAACTTCGGCGCGGCGGCCAGGGACAAGTACGGCAAGCGCTGGCGGCCCGATCGCGTGGTCGCGTTCTTCGACACCGAAGAGGGTCGCTACCTGCAGCAACGCCGTTCGTCGAACGGTCAGCCGCCGTGGAGCACGTTCACGCCGACCGACGTCCGCCGGATGATGCACCAGGTGGACGAGCTGATCGCGGAAGCAGTTCGTTCCGCGGGCGGCCCGAGTCTGGTTTGATCTGACCACCGCCGCCGTGGCCAAGACCCCTTGGAGACGGCGAAATGAACATCGACAGACGGCGATTCCTGCTGGCTACAGGGGTCGCGCTGGTCGGCACGTCAGCGATGACGGGGACAGCCTCGGCGGCTGAGTCCTCCGCCTCGCTGTGGCAGGAGTTCGTGGCGAACCCGTACAACCACCCGCAGATCCCGAACATCGCCTACGCCGGCTACCGGACGGGTGAGCGGCCTTCTCGTCGGCCGGTCCTCGCGAACGTGCTGTTCTTCGGCGCTCGTCGCGACGGTTCCGCCGATGCTTCGGTGGCGATCAACAAGGCGATCGAGTTCGTCGGCAGGCTGGGCGGTGGCACCGTCCACGTGCCGCCCGGTCGCTACCGGATCGACGACATCATCCGCATCGGCTACGACAACGTGGTGCTGCGCGGTGCCGGCAGCTCGAAGACGACCTTCTACGCGACCCGGTCGCTGGAGCAGATCGTCGGCATCAACCGCAGCCGCTACGGCTCGGAGAACTCGGCGTGGAGCTGGTCGGGCGGCCTGGTGTGGGTGTGCCACCGCGACCGCTACCAGCCGCTGGTCGACGCGATCAAGGCTCACAAGTGGCCGTTCGAGGGCTGGACGGGCAACGAACTGGAGCAGGGTTCGACGCTGACCGCTGTCACCGGCTCCGCGGCGCGTGGTTCGTTCGTCGTGACTGTCGAGAATGGACACAAGTTGTGCGCCGGTCAGCGCGTACTGCTACGGGTGGACGACGACAACTACTCGCTGCCCAAGTACATGTGCGGTGACGTGCCCGGCACGGCCACCTACAAGTGGGACGACAAGGACAAGCTCCTGTCGTACTTCCCGTTCCTGTGGCCGGTGCGCGTGGAGTGGGTGCGCGGCAACAGGGTCAAGCTCGCGCAGCCGTTGCCGGTGGAGATCCGCCCGGAGTGGAAGGCGCGCCTGACCACGATGGCGCCGGTCGTCACGGGTGCGGGGGTCGAGGGCATCAAGATCGAGATGTTCAAGACGCCGACGCCGAAGCACCTGCAGGACAAGGGGTACAACGGTCTCGTGTTCCAGTGCGCGTGGGACTGCTGGGCCGACGACGTGCACGTCCAGGACGTCGACAACGGGTTCCTCCTGGTGTCCTCCAAGGGAGTCTCGCTGCTGAACACGCGTGTCTCCGGCCGCGGCCACCACCACGCGTACGCGACGCGCGAGCAGTCGCACGACAACCTGACCGACGGGTTCGTGATCGAGGCGCCGTCCGAGCCCTCGCAGGCGGGTGCGGGCAACCACGGCCTGAACGTCGAAGGCCTGTCGTGCGGCAACGTCTGGACTCGCGGCAAGATGGACTACGACGTCTTCGACACCCACCGCGGTCTGCCGTTCGGCAACGTCCGCACCGAGGTCACCATCAACAACGTCGGTGCGCACGGCGGTAGCGCCAACGCGGGCCCCTTGTACGGCGCCCGTTTCGCGCACTGGAACGTGACGGTCACGAACCAGCGTGCCGGCAACGTCCGCATCGACCAGGTCGCGCCGTGCAGCGCCACCGTCGCGATCTCCGAGGTCCGCGACTTCGGTCAGATCGACAAGCCGGACTTCGCCGGTGAGCTGAACTCGCGGCTGGAGCTCTACGGCAGCACCGACGTGACGCCTCGCAACCTCTACGACGCACAACGGAAGTTGTGCCGCTCCTGAACTAGCCGCGCATCGCGACGGGCAGCGAGCGGGTCACGCCGGCGAGATCGGTGGGGAGCACGAAGCTCTCCACCGATCTGCTGATCCGGCGCGTCCAGCCGTCCTCGGTGAGCACCAGGCGGTACGACAGCGAGATGCCGGGCCAGTCGCTCGGGATCGAGTCGGCGAGAAGCAGGTGCTGGCCGTAGCTGCGTCCTGCCTCGCTGAGCGACTTGAGGACGTTGAGGAACTCCGGGTCGGCCTCCACCAGGTCGCGCACGCCGTTCACGCAGATCAGGAGTTCGGGCAGCGGGGTGCCGGCGGGTCGCGCCGCGCGGAGGTCCCAGATGGTCCGGTAGCCGCCCTCCGCCAACGTCCTGGTGCGTCGCTCCAGATCGTCCAGCAGATCCCCGTGCCACACGTGCGGTGCTTCGTCGAGGCCGGTGGAGCCACCGATGAACGTGACTCGCAGGTCGTCCGGTGAGTGGCGCAGCATCTGGCCGAGAATCAGCGCGTTGAGGGCTTCCGCGCGTCGCTCGGGTGGTGCGACGACCTCGCCGTGCGGGCCCATCCCGTCCTGCAGGTGGGTGGACTTCAGGTCCACCTCCACCGGTTGCCCGTGCTCGTCCGCACCAACAGGAGCCCGGTACTGCAGGGCGACGGGACGCGGTCGCCACGCGTGCTTCGGCATCTCGTGCAGGGTGAAGAAGTCCGGCGCGGGCTCGTCGCGGTGCATCAGCAACGGCAACGAGATCGCGAGCTCGTCGAGGTTCGCGGGCGCGGTGCAGTCGTCGATCCGCAGGTCCGCAGTCGCGTGTGGACTGTCGAGCAGCAGCTGCATCCCCGACTGACGAACGTCTTTGGCGATGATCGCGAGGTCCGAGGCGAACGACGGTTCGGCCGCGATTATGTCCTCGAGACCGGTGACGCAGACGAGGAGCTGTGGCAGCACCTGGTCGAAGCCGCGGTGGTGGAAGATCGTCCAGGTGTTGCCGACGACCTCCAGCCGGCGCGCCGACTCGGCCAGCAGCGCGTCCGCCAGCCGTGCGGGGTTCTTCGCCGCGTGACGGTGATGGGACTGCACGTGCGGCGCCTGGTCCAGCCCGGAGAACGTGTCCGTGTCGTGCGCGTCGATGAAGATCGTCTGGAACAACCGGGGTGAGTGCGTGGTCATCAGCCCCAGCACGAGACTCCGGAACGCGTCCGGCGCGGTCACGCTGAGGTGCGATCCGGTCCGCCACTTTCCGTCGGCGAAACGGGTGAGCTCGACGACCACCGGTTCGCCCGAGCCGTCGACGCCGATCGGGACCTTCCACCACCTGCCCTTCCACGCGATCGTCTTGCTGAAGTCGTGGATCCCGTGCAGCGACAGGAAGTCCAGGACCTCGACGGCGAGCCGGACACCGTCGGGCAGATCGCCGAGCGCGCGAGCGGTGATGATCACCTGGACGCCGCGCGCCATCGTCGTGATCCACCGGACGGCGTCGGCGAGGCCGGGATCGCTTTCCGCGCACAGCTTCCAGTCGTCGATCAGCAGCGTCGCGCCGGGCTCGCCACCGCGCTCGAACCACGTCAGCAGGTTCTGCCTGCGGCGTTCGTCGGAGGGGTCGAAGCTGACGGCCGCCACCGCGGACTGGCCCCGTCCGATGCGGTAGACGCCTTGTGCGGCAGGGATTCGCGATGCGGTGAGGTGCGGAGGGCCGACGAGGGCGAGTGGGGTCACGGAAGCGCTATCTGTGCGTGTAGTCGGTGCGGTACGGACAGACCGTAGCCGGGCTGGTCGGGCACGCGGGCAGCCTGCCGGGCGTCGACGAGCGAGGTGGCCGGGTCGTCGAGCCGGAACTCGACGGCGAACGCGAGGCTGTTCCTGATGAACGGCGGCACCTGGTCCCACGAGCGCGCGGTCACCACGATGTGCCGCTCCGGGTCCAGCGGCTCGCCAGGCCCGTCGAGCAGCTGGTACTCGGTCAGGTCGCCCAGGACGGTGGCCAGCGTGCGCAGCGTGGTGCTCTTGCCGGTGCCGGGTTTGCCGACGATGGCGCCGTGCCGCAGCTGGTCGGTGAAGGTGGGGACGAGCACGTCACGGCGTTGCAGGTACGGCTCGTCCACCACGCCGATGGCACCGGGCGGCAGCATGTCCAGCTTGAGCTCGACGTAGTTCTGGTGCAGCGCCGGCAACACGACCGGGCGAGCAGGCGGCGCGGAGCCGGCCAGCGCCCAGGGCAACGCCTCGATCCACTCCTCGATGTCGTGCGGAGGCGTCGCGAACGGCCACTCGGGGACGTTGTACGGCAGCTGTTGCGGGAACGCGTCGCCGGAGTAGAGCAGGTGGATGCCCCGGATGCGGCCGGCGCTGGTGAGCGCCTTCAGCGTGTCCGCGAAGCGGGGCAGCCGTTCGATCAGCACCTCGGCGCTGTCGACGCAGATCAGCAAGGACGCCAACGGTTCCACGCCGGCTTGCGCCCCGTAGTCGGTGAAGTTGCGGCACCCCGCCTTGTGCATGAGCTCCTGCCGCCGGTTGAGCTCGCCTTCCAGGCCGACCTGGAACCGCTCGAACAGCTCGTCCTGGTCCTCGCCCTTGAGCGCGAACGACACGTGCGGCGCGGGGTTCAGGCTGTCGAACACCCGGGAGTTCTTCATGTCGATCAGGCCGAGGTTCAGGTCCTGCGGCGAGTGCGTGATCATGAGTCCCAGCAACGCGCTGAGCAGCTTCTGCCCGCGTTGTGGACCGTAGTAGGCACCCGTGAGCCCGTTGCCGTCGACGCTGATGTCCAGGTAGACCGGCCATCCGCGTTCGTCGACACCGACAGCGGCCTTGAGGTCGTGCCGCTGGTACTTGTCGCTGAGATCGGCCTCGATCCCGTGCAGCGCCAGGAAGTCCGTCGCCTCGCCGTCGAGGTGCCGCCGCAACCGGACCGGCAGTTCGCTCCACTTCCGGGCCGTCACGACGACCTGCACGCCGCGTGCGGGCCCGAACGCCGCGATCCACTCGACGACCTGGTCGAGCTCCGGGTCCTGCTCGAAGCACAGCCCCCAGTCGTCGAGCAGCAACACCGCACCGGAAGGCGCCCCGCGTTCGAACCAGTCGAGCAGGCTCCGGCAGCCGGCCTGGTCCGACGGGTCGAAGGTCGCCGACACGGGCAACGGGTCCGCCCCGCGCCCGATCCGGTAGACGGCCATGTCCGGCGCCGCCGCGAGCGCCGCCGTCAGCCGCTCCCTCGTCGCCTGCCCTGGACCGACCACGGCGAAGTTCCTGATCACCGTCCAGATATACCAACAGCCCGGGGACCGCCGCTGCCGCTTCGCTAATGTGGGCGACGTGCCAGCCAAGCCCGTCGACCCCGCCGAGATGCGAGCAGCGGTGCAGGCGGTGCTCCCGTGGCTGCGGGGCGAGGCCGACCAGCCGGAACGTCCGGTGCTGGCCGCTGCCGTCCGCCTGAGCCTGCGCACCCTGGAACACATCGCCCCAGGTCGCAGCGTCGAGGTCCGGGTGCCGCCGTTCGCCGCCGTGCAGTGCGTCGAGGGCCCGCGGCACACCCGCGGCACGCCCCCGAACGTGGTCGAGACCGATCCCCGCACGTGGCTGGAACTGGCGACCGGTGCTCTGGACTGGGCCGAAGCCCTGGACGGCGCTCGGGTCACCGCCTCCGGCACCCGAGCCGACCTTTCACACCTACTGCCGGTCGTGCGTTTCTAGAACCACGAACCGACCGTCTTGATCGCGCCGCCGACACCGTCGACGACGTCCTTCCCGACCTCGATCACGTTGCCCACCGTGTCGACCACGACGTCACCGGCGTCGCTGGCGACCTCCTTCGTGGTGTCCCAGGCGTGGCCGGCCGCGTCACCCCAGTTGCCCTTCGAGACGTCGTCGACGACCTGACCGCCGCCGTGCCAGACGTCCTCGCCGATGTCGACGACCTCCTTGCCGGTGTTGACACCCCAGTCGATGACCGGCCCGACGCCCGGCAGGTCCGATCCCGGCACCTCGCGCGGCGTAGGAGCGTCCTGCCACCGTTGCGCGCTGACGTCGCCGCCGTGGCCGTTGGCGATCTTCGCCAGGTTGTCGAGCGACTCGGAACCCTTGTCGTAGTAGGACGAGTGGGCGTGCCCGATCCCGGCCTCGCCGGACGTGCCGAACGTCTTCGCGCCGAACGAGGAGTCGTACGGGCCGGTCGAGGACCCGTCCTTGGTGAACCAGTCGCCACTCGTGGCCTGGATCACCGGGTCGTGTTCCGTGCCACCGACGTAGACGTGCCCGCTGCCGGCCGACAGCTGGTCCACATTGGACGCTCCGACGCCGGGCGAGCCGACGAACGCGATGTCGTCCGCCTTCAGTCCGTTGTCCATGGCGGAGTAGCCGACGACCGTGCTGCCGTAGCTGTGGCCGATCACCGTGACGTGGGCGTTGGGGTTGGCCGTGCGGTAACCCTCGACGTCCTTCGCCAGGATCGCGCCACCTTCCTTGGCCTGCGCCGGGTCGTTGACCTGGCCGAGCGAGAACTCCGGCGCGTCGTAGCCGAGCCACTGGATCGCGGCGCCGTCCGGTCCCATCTTCGCGCTCAGCTGGGCTGCCTGTTCCTGGCTGAAGCCGTCGAGGCCCGAGGTCGTGCCGGGGACGCAGACGGCGAGGTTCTTGGCGGTGTCGGGGTTGCCGTACGCCACCGCCAGGGAGCCTTCCTTGGCACCGGCGCCGTCAGGGCTCCAGTACAGGACGTATGCCTGCTTGCCGTTCGCGATGCTCAGGTCCCCGGCCGTCTTCAACGCGCCGACCGCGTTGTCCGCGTTCTTCGCGCGCCGGGCGGCTTCGTCGTACTGCGACATCAGCTGCGAACCCTGGGCGTCGTTGCGCAGGGCGCGCTGACCCTCCGCCGAGTTCGGGTCGACGCCGAGTTCCCGGGCGCGGTCCGCCAGCTGCTGCTTGAGCTGGTCCTTCTCCGCGTTGAACCGTGCCGCGTCCTCGGGGATGCGCTTGCGGTTCGCGTAGTCCAGCACGTCGGCCGGCAGTCCGCGGAGCTGGCCGAGCTCCTGGTACTTGGTGTTCTTGAGCGCGTCCTGCTGGTCCTTGCTGAGCGACTTCCACCAGTCGGCGACGGCCTTCGGGTCGCTTCCCGGCGGTGGCACCGGTGGCAGCGCACCGCCCGCACCCGCCCGCTGAGCTGCGCGGTCCCAGCCGCAGTCCGTGCGCGCGGACTCCTCGAAGCCCGGCGGGATCTTGGTGAGCGCGCCCGCGTACGAACGCAGGACGTTGTCGTAGCCCGACTTCACCTTGGTCAGGGAGTCGTTGACCTGGTTGGCGAGCGTGCGGGTCTGCTCCTCGTCCATGCCGGGCGGACGGCTGCGCCACACGTTGATCGCCTGGTCCGCGGCGCCGCGCATCTGGCCGTAGGCCCGTGATGCGGCCTGGACGATGTCGACGCCCGCACCGAGCCGTTCGACTGCGGCCTTCGCGGCGTTAGCGGACAGCTCGGCCCGTGCTGTGAACTTCGTCGCCGCGTCACCGACCCAGTTGCTCACCGCGGTCCTGCCGCCCTTGGCCACGGAATCGCCAGCGCGGCCGACGGCGCTGATCGCACCGGTGATCGGGTCGGCGGCGGCAGCGATGCGACCGACGTCCCCGGACGCGAGCTTTCCGTACAGGCTCTCCGGATCCGTGTAGCTCACTTGCCGCCCCCAAGTCCCTGCATGAGCTTCGTCAGCATCGACGCGTGGTCGTCGTCCGTGCGCTGGTAGGCCTCGGCGTTCGACACGAGACCTTCGGCGGCGTCGGTGATCCAGGCGGAACCGCGCTGCAGGTCCTGGGCGTGCGTGCCGACGAACTTCGCCAGAGCGTCCGCGAACTCGGCCGCCGCGTCGACCTCGCCGAGTGCTCCCGCGTCCAGCTTGAGCATCGAGATCATCTCCGCTGCCTCGCGCACCGCGTCGGAGCCGTTGCCGAACTCCTTGGACGCGTTGCGCAGCAGTTCGGGCTCAACGCCGAACATCGCCACCCCCTGGTTGGTCCTTGATCCATGCGACGCAGAAGCATCATGACCGGTTCCCCACTCACGCGTTGAGCGTTTCCGGCACCATGTCGCTCATGGTGCAGACGGGGTGGACGGCTCAGCGGTGGACCGCTGTGTTCATCGAACAGGCGGAGATGTTCCGCAAGGCAGTGGCGGACGCGGACCCGGCCGCGGAGGTGCCAACGCGTCCGGGGTGGACCGTCCAGGACCTGGTCGTCCACCTCGCCCGCTTCCTGGAGACCTCCACCGCCTATCTGCGCACCGGCAGTCGCGGTCCGATCAAGCCGCCGGCTCCGCCGACCGGGTTGGCGCCGCTCGAGTACCTGGACCTGCAGCTCACCGCGGCCGGAGAGATCCTGACGGCCGTGCCGGGAAATCGCCCTGTGTGGACGTTCTCACCGGCGGCACCTGACCTCGCGTGGGTGTGGCACCGCCGGATCGCCCACGAGACGGTGTTGCGCCGCTTCGACGCGCAGACAGTGGTCCGCCAGCTCGTTGGGACGGACACGGATCTCTGCACCGATGGCATCGACGAGGTGCTGACCACGATCGTCGCGGCCAAGCTCGACGGCGACTCGCCGACCGAGGTCTCCGGTACGGCAGTGGTGCGGCCGACGGACGTGCCCGAGTCCTGGTTGATCTCCTTCACGCCGGGTGAGGTGCCCGAGACGCGGGCCGCGGCTCCCGGTGAACAGGGCGACGCGCAGGTGACCGGCGAGGCCGAGCTCGTCTACTTCTGGCTCTGGAACCGGATGAACCTCAAGGAGATGACCGGCGACCGGCGCGTGCTGGACGTCCTTCAGGTCGGACGGGGGCACTGATGCGCAAGCTGACCGCGGCACTGCTCGGTTGCCTGCTGCTCGCCGGATGTGCGGCGAACTGGCAGGCACAGGAGGTGCGGTACAAGATCGTGTCGTTCGACAACAGCACCCCGACAGAGTTGTTCAGGCTCGAACTGGTGGGCGCTGCCCCGAAGGGTGCACTGGATCCGAGTGGGCTGACCAAGCTGTCCAACACGAAGAGCGACATCACCGGTGGTGCCGATGTCGGCGACGAGGTCCTCTGCCTGGTCGAGCAGGAGAAGGGGAACGCGTTCGGCAACTCGAACGTCGTGACGCACATGAAGACCTGCAAGAAGGCGTGACGGGCAAGATCATCTTGCCCTGAAGGCGTTTTCGGCGTCTGAATGCATGAGTTTCGTCACCTCACCGGGGGTCCGGAGGGGGTAGTTGGCCCCTTGCTCCACTTACACTCGGGACGTAGCCAGCCCCGTCGTTAGGGAGCCAACTCGGTGGTCGCCGACCCGTCCCAGTCCGAACAGGAACCCCGTGAGGAGTGCGGCGTCTTCGGCGTCTGGGCTCCGGGGGAAGACGTCTCCAAGATGACGTACTACGGCCTCTACGCGCTGCAGCACCGCGGCCAGGAGGCGGCTGGCATCTCGGTCGGTGACGGGTCGCAGGTGGTCGTCTTCAAGGACCTCGGGCTCGTCAGCCAGGTGTTCGACGAGCAGGTCCTGCAGAGCCTGAAGGGCCACGTGGCCGTCGGGCACTGCCGTTACTCCACCACCGGGTCCACGACCTGGGAGAACGCGCAGCCGACGTTCCGCACGACGGCGGCCGGAAGCGGGCTGAGCCTCGGCCACAACGGCAACCTGGTGAACACCGCCGAGTTGCTGGAGAAGGTCAAGGAACTCGGCATCTCCAGCCGCAACGGTGCGACGACCGACTCGGACATCCTCACCGCGTTGCTGGCCCACGCCGCCGCGGACAAGGGCATCGAGCAGGCCGCGCTGGAGCTGCTGCCGACCGTCAAGGGCGCCTACTGCCTGGTCTTCTCCGACGAATCCACGCTGTACGCGGCGCGTGACCCGCACGGTGTCCGCCCGCTGGTGCTCGGCCGGCTGGACCGCGGCTGGGTCGTGGCGAGCGAGACGGCGGCGCTGGACATCGTCGGCGCCAGCTTCGTGCGCGAGGTCGAGCCCGGTGAGCTGATCGCGATCGACGGCGACGGGCTGCGGTCCAGCAGGTTCGCGACGCCCGAGCCCAAGGGCTGCGTCTTCGAGTTCGTCTACCTGGCGCGGCCGGACACGACGATCTCCGGACGCTCCGTGCACGCCACCCGCGTCGAGATCGGCCGCCGCCTGGCCAAGGAGCACCCGGTCGAGGCCGACCTCGTGATCCCGGTGCCGGAGTCCGGTACGCCGGCCGCGATCGGGTACGCGCAGGCCAGCGGCATCCCGTACGGGTCCGGCCTGGTCAAGAACGCCTACGTCGGCCGGACGTTCATCCAGCCGTCGCAGACCATCCGCCAGCTGGGCATCCGGCTGAAGCTGAACCCGCTGCGGGACGTCATCCGCGGCAAGCGGCTGGTCGTCGTGGACGACTCGATCGTGCGCGGCAACACCCAGCGCGCTCTCGTCCGCATGCTGCGCGAGGCCGGTGCGCTCGAGGTGCACGTGCGGATCGCGTCGCCGCCGGTCAAGTGGCCGTGCTTCTACGGCATCGACTTCGCCTCACGGGCGGAGCTCATCGCGAACGGCCTGGACGACGACGGCATCCGCCGCTCGGTCGGTGCCGACTCGCTCGGGTACGTGTCGCTCGAGCAGCTCGTCGCCGCGACCGAGCAGCCCAAGACGCGGCTGTGCTCGGCCTGTTTCGACGGCGAGTACCCGATCGAGCTGCCGCCGGACGCGCTCATGGGCAAGCACCTGCTCGAGGGCCTGAAGGGCGTGGCGGGCTCAGCCGCTCCCGTCCTGGCGAGCGGCTATGGTGCCGAAGACGCCCTGCGTCGTCCCTGAGCTCCCAGATCCAAGTGGAAGAAGTTGACGTGACCGACAGCGCCAAGGCCACCTACGCCGCCGCCGGAGTCAGTATCGCCGCAGGTGACGAGGCGGTGGAGAAGCTCAAGCCGTGGGCGGCCAAGGCGCATCGGCCCGAGGTTCTCGGTGGCATCGGCGGGTTCGCGGGCCTGTTCCAGCTCAAGCTCGACCGCTGGAAGGAGCCGATCCTCGCCTCCTCCACGGACGGCGTCGGCACCAAGATCGCGATCGCGCAGGCGCTCGACAAGCACGACACCGTCGGCATCGACCTGGTCGCCATGATCGTGGACGACCTGGTGGTCTGCGGTGCCGAGCCGCTGTTCGTGCAGGACTACATCGCGGTCGGCAAGGTCGACCCGGACAAGATCGCGTCGCTGGTCAAGGGCATCGCCGAGGGCTGTGTCCAGGCCGGTTGCGCACTGCTCGGCGGAGAGACGGCCGAGCACCCCGGCCTGATGGGCGACGACGACTACGACATCTCCGGCACCGGCGTCGGCGTGGTCGAACAGTCGAAGCTGCTCGGCCCGGACCGGGTCCGCGACGGCGACGTCGTCATCGCGATGGGCTCGTCGGGCCTGCACTCCAACGGCTACTCGCTCGCCAGGCACGTGCTGCTGGAGATCGCGCGAATGCCGCTCGAGGGCCACGTCGAGGAGTTCGGCCGCACCCTCGGCGAGGAGCTGCTCGAGCCGACCAAGATCTACGCCAAGGACTGCCTCGCGCTGATCGCCGAGACGGAGGTCCGCGGGTTCTCGCACGTCACCGGTGGTGGCCTGGCCGCGAACCTGGCCCGTGTGCTGCCCGATGGCATGCACGCGACGCTCGACCGCGGCACCTGGACGCCGTCCGCGGTGTTCCAGCTGATCGCCCAGCGCGGTCGGGTGGAGCGCGAGGAGATGGAGAAGGCGTTCAACATGGGCGTCGGCATGGTCGCCGTCGTCGCGCCCGAGGACGTCGACCGCGCCCTGGCCGTGCTCACCGCGCGCCACGTCCCGTCGTGGGTGCTCGGCGAGATCACCAAGTCCGAGGTGGGCGGCGCCGCGCTCGTCGGTGACCACCCCAGGTTCTAGAACTGCCGGGCAACCTTCCGCGGTCGTCGCTGCGTATAAAGCGACGACCGAGGAGGGGACTTGGACCGCGACCGCGAGTTCAGGGAGTTCGTCGACGCACGCGCTCTCGTCATGCGCCGCACGGCGTTCCTGCTTTGCGGTGACTGGCACCGCGCCGAGGACATCGTCCAGACCACGCTCACCAAGCTGTACGTGGCCTGGTCACGCGTGCGCAAGGACAGTCTGGACGCCTACGCGCGCAAGGTGCTGGTACGTGCCGCGATCGACGAGGGCCGGCGCGGGTTCTTCCAGCGTGAGCGGACCACCGACGCCGTGCCGGAACGCCCGGTGGCCGACCACTCGGCCGACCTCGACCTCAAGCTGGCGCTGGACGCGTTGCCACCGGGGCAACGCGCTGTCGTCGTGCTGCGGTACTGGGAGGACCTGAGCATCACCGAGACCGCCCGCATCCTCGGCAGGACGGAGGGCACGGTGAAGAGTCAGGCGTCCAAGGGTCTGGCCGCGTTGCGCGACCTGCTGGTGGACGAGCCGGCGTCGAGGATCTACGCCTCCGACGTGATCCGGAAGGGCAAGACCAGGCTGGCCCGCAGGCGCACGGCGATCGCGTCCGCGCTGGTGTTCGCGGTGCTGGCCGGACTGGGCGCGGCCGGGTACCTGACGTTGGCGCGGCCGAACTCCACGGCGGGGATGACCTCGGCGGACTCCGGAGGGAACTCCGCTGTCGGCCGCAACGACCAGCTCACCGCGATCCTGCGCGAGGCCGGCGTGATCCCGGCCGGAGTCACCGCGCAGGGCGCCCAGGGAGTTCCGGCAGGTGCGCTGCAGTTCTTCGACCTCGGAGACAGCCGTCGTGCCGTGGCGTTGCTGAAGGATGCCCAGGGCACCAGTGCGCTGACGATCGAGCTCCACCGCGGCAACGCCGGCGCAGACCTCGGCTGGTGCTATGAGCCCGAGGTCGCGCCGTGCGAGCTTCGCGAGGTCAACGGCATCAAGATCCGGTCCAGCATCGCGGGCAAGCAGGACGGCGTCCACATCTACCAGGTGGAGGCGCTTCGACCAGACGGCAACTTCGTCAAGGTCAGCAGCGTCAACGTGGGCGAGTTCCGCACCAACGTGGTCGGCATGCCGAAACTGGACGGCCCGAAGACCAGGCCGGCGCCGGTGCCCGACCTCGAGGCGCTGATAAAGATCGCGACTTTGCCGGGGCTGACCTATTAGCCTTGGAGGCATGAACGACGTGACCGTGACGAGGACGCTGGTGATTCCGGCGTCCGAGTTGCGTGAACGTTTTTCCAGGTCAGGTGGGCCGGGCGGGCAGGGAGTGAACACGGCGGACAGCCGCGTGGAGCTCTCGTTCGACCTGGCTGCCTCGCCGTCGGTTCCCGAGCACCTCAAGCGCCGGATGCTCGAGCGCCTGCAGGGCAGGCTGGTCGACGGCGTGCTCACGATCGCCGCGTCCGAGCACCGCGCGCAGCTGCAGAACCGCGGTGCCGCACGGGAACGCCTCGCCGCGATCCTCCGCAGTGCCGCCGCCGCGCCACCTCCCGTGCGCCGGCCGACGAAGCCCACCAAGGGCTCGCAGGAACGGCGCATCGCGTCGAAGAAGCGCCGTGCGGACACCAAACGCGGCCGCGGCCGTTCAGGCTCCTGGGACTAGCGCGTAGATCCGTTCCGGCCGGCCGGTTCCGCCGTACCGCAACCGGACCTCGGCCCGGCCGACAGCCACGAAGTGCTCCAGGTACCGGCGTGCGCTCACCCTGGCGACGCCGGTCGACGACGCGCACTCCGACGCCGACAGCCCGTCCGGATGCGACCGCAGCGCGTTCTCGACGAGTCGCGCGGTCTCCGGTGTCAAACCCTTGGGCAGCAACGGTTTCGAGGTCGGACGCGCCCCGAACACCTGGTCCACGTCCGCCTGCCCGGCCGAGTCCAGCCGATGCAGCTTCTCCCGCAACGACGCGTAGTGCGCGAGCTGGTCCCGCAGTGCCGAGTAGTCGAACGGCTTGATCAGGTAGTGCAGCACGCCACCGCGCATCGCACTGCGCACGGTCTCGACGTCGGTCGCGGCCGTGATCACGATGACGTCCACGTCCTCGTTGGCGCGCAACGACTTCAGCACCTCGAGGCCGCTGACGTCCGGAAGGTAGACGTCGAGCAGCACCAGGTCCGGTTTGAGAGAAGCCACCAGCCGCAACGCATCCGCGCCGTTGTGCGCGACCCCGGCCACCTCGAAACCGTCGGTGCGCGCGACGTACCCGCTGTGCACCTTGGCCACCATGAAGTCGTCGTCGACGACGAGCACCCGGATCACCAGGGCAGCCTTGCCGTGAAGACCGAACCGGAGACGCTGACCGACCCTCCGCGCCGCAGGCACGCCCGCCTGATCAGCGCGAGCCCGATGCCGCGTTCGCCGTGCGATGCCGCCTTGGTCGTGAACCCGTGCCGGAACACCTCTTCCGCGAGTTCCGGCGCCACCCCGGGACCGGAGTCGCGCACCACGACCTGGACCTCGTCGTCCAACTGCATCACACCCACCTCGATCCACTTGCCGGCTCCGTTGGTGCTCAGCGAGCTCAGTGCATCCAACGCGTTGTCGACGAGATTTCCCAGCACCATCACCAGATCCGCGGACAACGCCTCGTCGACGCGTCCCAGCACGCTGTCCGGGCCCATCCGCAGCGCCGTGCCGCGTTCGGACGCGAGCGACGCCTTGGCGATCAGCAGCGCCGCCACGGCGGGGTCGCCGATCGACGAGCCGACCTCGGACCGCCACTGGTCCTGCGCCGAGCTGATCTGGTGAACGTAGTTGGTGACCTCGTCGTACTCCTTCAACGAGATCAGCCCGGCGATGGTGTGCAGCCGGTTCGCGAACTCGTGCGCCTGCGCCCGCAACGTGTCCGTCGCGTGCTGCGAAGCGTCGAGTTCGTGTTGCAGCGCAAGGAGTTCCGTGCGATCTCGCAACGTCACGACGGCACCCGCGCCCTCGATCGGCATGCGGTTCACCGTGAGCACGGCACCCTGCCGCAGCACCAGTTGGTCGACGCCGGTCGCGCGCCCGGTCAGCACGTCGCGCAGCCGGTCGTTGAGCTCCAGTTCCTCGACCGACCGGCCGACCGCGTCCTCCGGCAACGCCAGCAGGTCGCTCGCGTGGTCGTTGACCAGCGTGATCCGGTTCTGCCCGTCGAGGCCGACGACGCCTTCCCTGATGCCGTGCAGCAACGCCTCGCGGTTCTCGACCAGCGCGGTGATCTCGTGCGGTTCCAGCCCGAGCGTCTGGTTCTTCACCCGGCGGGCCAGCAGCAACGACCCGGTGACGCCGATTACCAGCGCGATCGCCAGGTACCGCAGCACGTCGACGGGCTGGTTCAGCGCCCCCGCGAACAGACCCGGCTCGATCGCGCCGGCGATCACCATGCCGTTGACCTTGCGCGTCTGCTCGTCGAACACCGGCACGTGGGCCTCGATCGAGTCGTCCACCGTCCCGACCCACGCCTTGCCGTCCAGCGCCGTCGTCGGAGTGTCCAGTTTGGACCCGATCTGCGCCGGGTCCGGCGACGCGATCACGATCCGGCGGGCGTCGACGATCAGCACGTAGGAGGCGCCGGACAGACTCCGCGCGGTCTCGGCGGGTGCGGCCAGGATCCGCCAGTTGCCCATCGACGTCTGGACGACGTTGGTCGCCGCGACGTTCTCCGCGACGGACAGCATCCGGCGTTCCTCGTTGGAGCGAAAGTTGCTGCCCAACTGGACGACCGTCAGCGCGCCGACCGCGCACAGTAGCAAGGTGACGACTACGAGTTGCCACACTAGAAGCTGGCTGGCCAGGGAACGGCGGCGACGCATGAGACCTCCCGTGACCAGAAAGACCGAAAGAAACCTTAGAAGCGCAAGAGCGACATCAAGGTTTACACCAGAGCAACATGTCGAACCACGCGGATGAGAGGCGGGGATCACAGTGTCGGTGAAGGTGTGGGTGGCGGTGGCGACGGCGTTGCTCGCCGTCCTGCTGGTACCACCGCTGCTGACGCCGGGTGCGGACAGCGGCGAGACCAGCCAGGTGCGGGCGTTGCGCGTGCTGGTGCCGAACCAGCCCGGCGGCGGGTACGACATCACGGCCCGCACCGCGGCGAAGGCCATGGAGGACGCTGACCTGCTGCGCAACGCCGAGGTGTTCAACCTCCCCGGCGCCGGTGGCACGGTCGGCCTCGGTCGCACGGTCGGCGAGCGCGGGAACGGCAAGCTGATCATGTCGATGGGCCTGGGCGTCGTGGGCGCGGTGTACACGAACAAGTCGCCGAACTCGCTGCTCGACACCACCCCGATCGCGAGGCTGATCGAGGAGCCGGACATCGTCGTGGTCGGGAAGGACTCGCCGTACACGTCGCTGCAACAACTCGTGGACGCGTGGAAGGCGAACCCCGGCACGGTCACGGTCGGCGGCGGTTCGGCACCGGGCGGACCTGACCACCTGGCGCCGATGCTGATGGCCAAGGGCGTCGGGTTGGCGCCCAAGAGCGTCAACTACATCCCGTTCGACGGTGGTGGCGAGCTGCTGGCCAGCGTGCTCGGCGGCAAGGTCGCGTTCGGCGTCTCCGGTGTCGGCGAGTACCGCGACCAGATCCAGGCCGGCACGTTGCGGGTGCTCGCGGTGACGAGCTCGAAGCGCGTCAGCGGCATCGACGCGCCGACGCTCAAGGAGTCCGGTGTGGACGTCGAGTTCTCCAACTGGCGCGGCATCGTGGCTCCTCCCGGCATCACGCAGACCGACAGGGACAAGCTGGTCGACCTGCTGCAGCGGATGCAGAAGACCCCGCAGTGGGCAGAGGCCTTGCAGCGCAACGGCTGGACCGACGCGTTCGCACCGGGAGACCAGTTCAAGACCTTCCTGGAAAACGAGAACAAGCGGGTGGCAACGGTGCTCAAGGACTTGGGGCTCGCATGACGACCGAGACGAAGACGGGGCCGAGGGGCTGGCTCCGCGAACGCTCCGAGCTGGGCATCTGCGCCCTGTTGGTCGTGCTCGGCGTACTGGTGCTGACCGACGCGCTGCGCATCCCCACCGACTTCGCCCAGCGCGGTCCCGTCGGCCCGAAGGCGGTGCCGATCCTGGTCGGCTCGCTGCTGCTGGTCGTCGCCGTGCTGCTGGCCCGTGACGTGCTGCGCGGCGGTCGCGGCGAGGCGGAGGCCGGCGAGGACGTCGACCTGACCGAACCGGCCGACTGGCGCACGGTTCTGCTGCTGTGCGGTGCTTTCCTCGCGAACGCCGCGCTGATCGGCGTGGTCGGGTTCCCGATCTCGGGCGCGATCCTGTTCTGGGGCGCGGCCTACGCACTCGGCAGCCGTGCCTACGTCCGCGACCCGCTGATCGCGGCCGGCCTCTCGATCCTCACGTTCGTGGTGTTCAACAACCTGCTCGGCGTCCCTCTCCCCGGTGGCCCGTTGATGGAGGTGTTCTAGGTGGAACAACTGCTCGACGGCTTCGCGACCGCGCTGACGCCGACACATCTGCTCATGGCGGCGATCGGCGTGCTGCTCGGCACTGCGATCGGCGTCCTGCCGGGCATCGGTCCGGCGATGGCGGTGGCGCTGCTGCTGCCCGTCACCTACGGCATGGAGCCGACCGGCGCGTTCATCATGTTCGCGGGCATCTACTACGGCGGCATGTTCGGTGGCTCGACGACGTCGATCCTGCTGAACACACCGGGCGAGAGCGCGGCGGTCGTCACCGCGTTCGAGGGCAATCCCATGGCCCGCAAGGGACGTGGTGCGCAAGCGCTTGCCGCCGCCGCCATCGGCCACTTCACCGGCGGCATCATCGGCACGATCCTGATCGTCCTGCTGGCGCCGTTCGTGGCCGAGCACGCCGTCGACATCGGCGCGCCGGACCTGTTCGCGATCATGGTGCTGGCGTTCATCGCGGTGACCTCGGTGCTGGGTGCCTCCCGGATCCGCGGCGTGGCGTCGTTGCTCATCGGCCTGACGCTGGGCCTGGTCGGCCTCGACGAGATGACCGGCCAGCAGCGCCTCACGTTCGGCTCGCTGCACCTGGCCGACGGCATCGACGTGATCGTCGTCGCGGTGGCGTTGTTCGCGGTCGGCGAGGCCCTGTGGGTAGCCGCCCACCTGCGCCGCAAGCCGTTCACGCCGATCCCCGTCGGCCGTCCGTGGCTGTCCCGGTCGGATCTGAAGCGCACCTGGAAGCCGTGGCTGCGCGGCCCGGTGATCGGGTTCCCGTTCGGCGCGATCCCGGCCGGTGGCGCGGAGATCCCGACCTTCCTGTCCTACGTGACGGAGAAGCGGCTCTCCAAGCACAAGGACGAGTTCGGCCACGGCGCCATCGAGGGTGTCGCGGGCCCGGAGTCGACGGCTTCCGCTTCCGCCGCAGGCACCCTGGTCACGATGCTGACCCTGGGTCTGCCGACGACGGCGACCGCGGCCGTGATGCTCGCGGCGTTCCAGACCTACGGCATCCAGCCCGGCCCGTTGCTGTTCCAGCGCGAAGCCGGCCTGGTGTGGGCGCTGATCGCGTCGTTGTTCATCGGACTGACGCTGCTGCTGGTGCTGAACCTGCCGCTCGCGCCGTTGTGGGCGAAACTGCTGAAGATTCCGCGGCCGTACCTCTACGCGGGCATCCTGTTCTTCGCCTCGGTCGGCGCCTACGCGGTGAACGCGGACATCTTCGACCTGCTGCTGATGTTCGTGATCGGCCTGCTGGGCTTCGGCATGCGCCGCTACGGCCTGCCGGTGCTGCCCGCAATCATCGGTGTGATCCTCGGCCCGGCCGCGGAACAGCAGATGCGCCGCTCGCTGCAGCTCTCCGACGGGTCGCTGACCGGCCTGGTCAACAGCCCGATGGCCATCGTGGTCTACGTGGTCATCCTGGTGATCGTGTTCTTCCCGCTCATCAGGAAGTTCCTGCCGAAGCCGACGCCTCCTTCGGCTCCGGCGGTCGAACGCGAGAAGGTCGATGCCTGATTTCTGGGCCTGATTTCTGGGCCTGATCGCGTTGTGGAAAAGCCCCCGCTCTCCCGGCGGGGGCTTTTTCGCCGGGCTCAGCCGTGCGTCGGGAAGCCCAGGTTCACGCCGTGCTGCTGCGGCCACCGCGCCGTGATCGCCTTGGCACGCGTGTAGAACTTCACGCCCTCGGCGCCGTGCACGTGCGTGTCGCCGAACAGCGAGTCCTTCCAGCCACCGAACGAGTAGTAGGCCATCGGCACGGGGATCGGCACGTTGATGCCGACCATGCCGACGTGCACGCGCCGCTGGTACTCGCGTGCGGCCAGGCCGTCACCGGTGTAGATGGCCGTGCCGTTGCCGTACTGGTTGGCGTTGACCAGTTCCACCGCGTCCTCGAACGTGTCGGCGCGCACGACCGACAGCACCGGGCCGAAGATCTCGTCGGTGTAGATCGTCATGTCGCGCGTGACGTGGTCGAAAAGCGTGGGCGCGAGCCAGAAACCGTCCGCGTGGCCCTCGGGCGCGTAACCACGCCCGTCGACCACCAGTGACGCGCCGGCCACCTCGCCAGCGTCCACATAGGACTTGACTTTGTCCCGGTGCACTCCGGTGACCAAAGGCCCCATCTGCGCGTCGGGGTCGGTGCCGGGCAACACCGACGGGTGCAGGTCACGGGTCCGCGAGGCGATCTTCTCGACGAGCGCGTCACCGGTTTCACCCACGGCGACGACCACCGAGATGGCCATGCAGCGCTCACCGGCGGAGCCGTAGCCTGCGGAGACAGCGGCGTCGGCGGCCACGTCGAGGTCGGCGTCCGGCAGCACGACCATGTGGTTCTTCGCGCCGCCCAACGCCTGCACGCGCTTGCCTGCCGCCGTGCCGCGCGAGTAGACGTGCCGCGCGATCGGCGTCGAGCCGACGAACGACGCCGCGGACACGTCCGGGTGGTCGAGCAGTGCGTTGACCGCGAAGGCATCGCCCTGCAGCACGTTCAGCACGCCGTCGGGCAGCCCGGCTTCCTGGAACAGCTCGGCCAGGCGCACGGACGCGGACGGATCGCGCTCGGAAGGCTTGAGAACGAAGGTGTTCCCGCAAGCGATGGCGATGGGGAACATCCACATCGGCACCATCACGGGGAAGTTGAACGGCGTGATGCCCGCGACGACGCCCAGTGGCTGGCGGAACGAGTACGCGTCGACACCGCGCGAGACCTGCTCGGAGTGCTCGCCCTTCAGCAGTTGCGGGATGCCGCACGCGAACTCGACGACCTCCAGGCCGCGCTGCACCTCGCCGGCCGCGTCCGACAGGACCTTGCCGTGCTCGGACGTGATGATCGCGGCCAGCTCGTCGCGATGAGAGTGCAGGAGGTGGCGGTAGGCGAACAGGATCCGCGACCGCGTGGACAGCGACGACTCGGACCAGGACTGCGCGGCCTTCAGCGATGAGGAGACCGCGAGGTCGACGTCGGCCTGCTCGGCCAGCACGACCTGGGCCGCGACCTCACCGGTCGCTGGGTTGAAGACGTCGGACGTGCGGGACGACACCCCCGTGGTGCGGGCGCCGTCGATCCAGTGGGGGATGGTGCTCAACGCAAGCCTCCTGGTGGAGCGGTGGTGTTGCGGACTACGAGAGAGGGATTGAGGAGATGGCGCACGGGTTCGGTGCGTTCTTCACGAACCCGCTGCAGGAGCGCCTCAGCAGCCAGTCGGCCGAACTCGGCACGCGGCTGGTCGATCGTGGTCAGCGAAACGTGGCGAAGAGCCGCCAGCGAAGTGTTGTCATACCCCACAACGGAAACGTCCTGCGGCACGCGCAGCCCGGCATCCTCGAGAGCCGAGATCGCACCGACAGCGTTGAAGTCGTTGCAGGACAGGATGGCTGTGGGCAGAGCGTCATCAGTGATCAACGACCGGATCGCCCGGGCCCCGGCAACATCGGTGTACTCGGAGGAAACGATCTGCGGCGCGAGCCCGTGCGCTTCCATGGCGGTGACGTAGCCACGCCGACGAGGCCCGGCCTGAGTTCCTTCACCGCCATCTAAATGGGCGATGCGCTTGTGCCCCAACGAGACCAGGTGGTCGATCGCGAGTCGCGCGCCCTGCTCACCGTCGTCGTTCACGGTATCCACAGTGGACACCCGAGACGATCGCGCGACCAGCACCACCGGAAGTTGCTCGGCGGCCTTGCCGATCGCGGTGGCGGGCACCACGGGCGACAGCAGGATCAGCCCGGCGGGGCGGAAGGAGAGCAGCGACTCCACCGCGCGGCGCTCACGGGCGGGCGAGCGGCCACCGGTGTTGATGATGATGTCGAAGCCCTGCTCGCGTGCGACCTCGTCGATGCCGTCCACGACCTCCGCGAAGAACGCGTTGTGCAGGTCGGACACCATCACGCCGAGCACGGTCGACGTGCGCGAGGCCAGCGACCGCGCCATCGCGTGCGGCGAGTACCCCAGCTCCTCCGCGGCCTTCAGCACAGCGGTGCGTCGCGCCTCGCTCACCTTGGGTGAGTTGCGCATCACCAGTGACACCAGAGCGCGGGACACGCCCGCCCGCAGAGCGACGTCTTCCATCGTCGGTCTGACCACCTGGAACCACCTCCCCTCTTGACACCCTGTGGCCGAAGTTACAGCATTAGAGCGCTCCAACCAATAGAGCGCTCTAACACATCTCGTCCATGAACAGGGGAAACCTGCGATGCGGATCGGAGTAGCGGGTGTCGGCAGGATCGGCACCATGCACGCGACCAACCTCGCCGCGCTGGATCGAGTCGACGAGGTGCTTCTCTTCGACCCGGTGCCCGGTCGTGCCGCGCAGGCGTCGGCTGAGATCGAGGGAACAACCGCTGTCGACGACCTGATCGGACTCCTGGACAGCGTCGACGGGGTCTTGCTCGCCACCCCGACGAACACCCACCCGGACATGCTGCGCTCGGCCATCGCGCGAGGTGTTCCGACGCTGTGCGAGAAGCCGATCGCGAGCGACGTCGAGGAGATGTCCGCGCTGATCGAGGACGTCGAGAAGTCCGGTGTCGAGGTGCTGGTGGGCTTCCAGCGCCGCTTCGACCCGGCCATCTACGAGCTCCACCGCCGGATCCGCGCGGGCGAGGTCGGCGACATCTACCTGGTCAGGGCCGTCGGCAACGACGCGAACCCTCCGGACTTCTCCTACCTGCCCGCGTCCGGCGGCATCTTCCGCGACCTGCTCATCCACGACCTGGACTGCGTGCCGTGGCTGGTCGGCGAGCCCGTTGTCGAGGTCTACGCGAGCGGCTCCGTCCTGGTGCACCAAGCGTTTGCGGAGGCGGACGACGTGGACAACGCCGTGGTGATGCTGAAGTTCGCGGGCGGCGCGCACGCCACGCTGGCTGGCGGCCGGCACGACCCGATCGGCTACGACCACCGCATCGAGGTCCTGGGCAGCAAGGACTCCCTGGTCGCGGGCGTCGACCCGCGCACCCCGCTGAACTCGCTGGAGCCCGGCGGCCACGTGGCCGGACCGGACGCCTACCCCGGCTTCCCGGAGCGCTTCCACCGCGCGTACGTCAACGAGATGAACCTGTTCACGCAGGTCATCAAGGGCGAAGTCGCGAACCCGTCGCCCGCGCGGGAGAGTTTGATCAGCCTCCGCCTGGCTGAAGCGTGTGAGCAGTCGCGCCGCACCGGCGCACCGGTGAAGATCGAGGGGAACTAGGCATGGCGAAGATCGCTGGGGCACCGATCTCCTGGGGTGTCTGCGAGGTCCCGGGCTGGGGCAACGTGCTCCCGTCGGACACGGTCCTCGCCGAAATGCATCAGCTCGGCCTCACCGCCACTGAACTCGGCCCGCCCGACTACCTGCCCGCCGACCCCGAGGCGCTCAAGACGTTGCTGGCGGGGCACGAGCTCACCCTCGTCGGCGGTTTCCTCGCCGTCCCGCTGCACACGAACGTCCAGTCCACTCTGGACGAAGCCGACCGCGTGGCCGCGATCCTCAAGGCCGGTGGCGCGGAAGTTCTCGTGCTGGCGGCCGCGACGGGCCTCGACGGCTACGACGAGACGCCCCAGCTGACCGACGACGAGTGGAACACCCTCGTCGACACCTGCGCGAAGATCCGTGAGATCGCCGCAAAGCACGGGCTCGCGACCGTGCTGCACCCGCACGTGGGCACCCACGTCGAGCGGGAGGCGGAGGTCGACAGGTTCCTCGCGGACTCCGATCTCCAGCTCTGCCTGGACACCGGCCACCTCCTCATCGGTGGCACGGACCCGGTCGAGCTGGCGCGCCGCTACCCGGACCGCATCGGTCACGTGCACCTCAAGGACGTGCGTGACGAGATCGCGGCGAAGGTGCGCAGCGGCGAGCTCAGTTACACCGATGCCGTGGAACAGGGCATCTACGTGCCGCTCGGGGACGGCGACGTGGACGTGGAAGCGCTGGTGAAGCTCGTTCAAGAGGCGGGCTACACCGGTTGGTTCGTGCTCGAGCAGGACACCCAGCTCAAGGACGGAAGTCCAGTGGACAAGCCACTGAAGGACACCGGGCGCAGCCTCGCGCACCTCAGCAAGATCCTCTGAAGGGACTGGAGACGATGAAGTCTCGCTTGGTCATCCGTGCGGGCGTTGCCCTCGCCGGTGTTGCTCTACTGGCCGCGTGCAGCGGTCCCACGGGAACGAACTCCCAGACCACGCAGAACAACAGCGCGCCGGCGGCGGGTGATCTCAAGGTCGCCGTCATCACGCACGGCACCGCGGGCGACGCGTTCTGGAGCGTGGTGAAGGTCGGCGCGGAGGACGCGGGCAAGCAGCTCGGCGTCGGCGTCACGTACAACTCCGACGGCGACCCCGGCGCCCAGGCGAAGCTGATCGACAACGCCGTGTCGCAGAAGGTCGGCGGCATCGTGGTGTCGATGGCGAACCCGGACGCGCTCAAGACGTCCATCGAGAACGCGGTGAAGGCCGGCATCCCGGTCATCACGATCAACTCCGGCAGCGCGAAGAGCGTGGAGTTCGGTGCCATGGCGCACGTCGGCCAGGAGGAGTCGATCGCCGGTGAGGAAGCCGGCAAGAAGCTCAAGGCCGCGGGCAAGACCAAGCTGCTGTGCGTGATCCACGAGGCCGGTAACACGGGCCTCAACCAGCGCTGCGACGGCGCCCGCACCGGTTTCGGCGGCACGGTGGAGAACCTCCAGGTCGACATCTCCAACCCGACCGACATCGAGGCCCGCATCAAGGCCAAGCTGCAGTCCGACACCGCCATCGACGGTGTGCTCGCGCTGAACCCGCAGGTCGCCGTGAACGCGGCGTCGGCCATCAAGGGTGCGAGCTCGAAGGCGCAGGTCGCGACGTTCGACCTGAACGCGGACGTGGTCAGCTCGATCAAGGCCGGTGACGTGCTGTTCGCCGTCGACCAGCAGCAGTACGAGCAGGGCTACCTGCCGATCGTGATGCTGAAGCTCTTCAAGGAGAACGCCAACACCCTCGGCGGTGGCAAGCCCGTCCTGACCGGTCCCGGCTTCGTCGACAAGTCCAATGTGGACAAGGTCGCGGAGTACGCCAAGGCCGGCAAGCGCTGAGAGGAGTGAGCGGAGAGATGACCGTGACGGCCAAGGCGCCACCGGCTGCCGACGAACGGCTGAGCAAGCCCAGGGCGATGGATCAGCTGATCAAGCGCCCTGAGATCGGCGCCATGCTCGGCGCACTGCTCGTGTTCCTGTTCTTCTCCGTGGTCACCGAGCAGTTCCTGAGCGTCGGTGGTGCGGCCACCTGGCTGGACGACGCCTCGATGCTCGGCATCATGGCGGTCGCCGTGGCGCTGCTCATGATCGGTGGCGAGTTCGACCTGTCCGCCGGTGTCATGACCGCGTCCACGGCGCTCGTCACGGCCATCCTCTCCACCCAGCTGGGCCTCAACGTCTGGCTGTCCCTGTTGGTGTCGCTCGCTTTCGCGTTGTCGGTGGGCGCGTTGAACGGCTGGCTCGTGATGCGCACGGGCTTGCCGAGCTTCATCGTGACGCTGGGCAGCTTCCTCGCGTTGCAGGGTCTCAACCTCGGCGTCACCCGCCTCGTCACCGGCAGCGTGCAGGTGTCGGGCATGCGCGACACGGTCGGGTACGAGTCGGCCGGGTTCCTGTTCGCGTCGACGTTCCAGATCGGCGGCACCAGCTTCTACGTGTCGATCATCTGGTGGCTGCTGTTCACGGTCATCGCGTCGACCGTGTTGATGCGCACCAAGTTCGGCAACTGGATCTTCGCGATCGGTGGTGCCGCACTGAGCTCCCGCGCGGTCGGTGTGCCGGTCATGCGGTCGAAGATCCTGCTGTTCATGACCACGGCGTTCGCCGCGTGGCTCGTCGGCTCGATCAACATCCTGCGGTACGCGAGCGTGCAGGCGAACCAGGGCATCGGCCTGGAGTTCCAGTACATCATCGCGGCGGTGATCGGCGGCTGCCTGCTGACCGGTGGCTTCGGTTCCGCGGTGGGCGCGGCGATCGGCGCGCTGATCTTCGGCATGGCGCGGCAGGGCATCGTCTACGCCGGCTGGAACAGCGACTGGTTCCAGCTGTTCCTCGGTGTGATGCTGCTGGCGGCCGTGCTGGTGAACAACATGCTTCGCCGTCGGGCGGAAAGGGTGAAGCGATGACCGCACTCATCGAGACCGAGAGCATCGGCAAGACCTACGGCAGCGTCATCGCACTGAGCGACGTGTCCACCGTGGTCAACGCCGGTGAGGTCACCTGCGTGCTCGGCGACAACGGTGCCGGCAAGTCGACGCTGATCAAGATCCTGGCCGGTGTGCACCAGCACGACCAGGGCTCGTTCAAGGTCGAGGGCAACGAGATCAAGTTCTCGTCGCCGCGCGAGGCTCTGGACCACGGCATCGCGACCGTGTACCAGGACCTCGCGGTCGTGCCGCTGATGTCGGTGTGGCGCAACTTCTTCCTGGGTTCGGAACCGACCACGAAGTTCGGCTTCCTGGATCGGAAGAAGGGCCGCGAGATCACCAAGAAGGCGTTGTCCGACATGGGCATCGACCTGCGGGACGTGGAGCAGCCGGTCGGCACGTTGTCGGGTGGCGAACGGCAGTGCGTCGCCATCGCCCGTGCGGTGCACTTCGGCGCCAAGGTGCTGATCCTGGACGAACCGACCGCCGCTCTCGGCGTGAAGCAGGCCGGTGTGGTGCTGAAGTACGTGGCCCAGGCGCGTGATCGCGGCCTCGGCGTCGTGCTGATCACGCACAACCCGCACCACGCCTTCCCGGTCGGCAACCGGTTCCTGCTGCTCAAGCGCGGCCGTGCGCTGGGCAGCTACGAGAAGAACGAGATCGACATCAACGAGCTGACGCGGCAGATGGCCGGCGGTGCCGAGCTGGAAGCGCTGGAGCACGAGCTGCGAGGTGTCGAGGCGTGACGTCGCTGGAAGTGCTGACGGTCGGCCGGGTCGGTGTCGACCTCTACCCCGAGCAGTCGGGGGTGCCGCTGGCCGAGGTCAGCACGTTCGCCAAGTCGCTCGGCGGGACCGCGACCAACGTCGCGGTCGCCGCCGCGCGGCTCGGCCGTCGCGCGGGTGTGCTGACGAAGGTCGGGCCGGACGGGTTCGGAACCTATGTGCGGCAGGCACTCGAAGGTTTCGGGGTGTCGTCGGAGCACGTCGGCACCTCGCCCGATCTGCTGACCCCGGTGGTGTTCTGCGAGCTCAACCCGCCCGCGGACCCGCCGCTGCTGTTCTACCGGTTGCCGATCGCACCGGACCTGACGCTGGGCGAGGAGGACGTGCCGTGGGACGTCGTCCGTGACGTCCCGCTGTTGTGGGTCACGGGAACGGGCGTTTCCGCCGAGCCCGCCCGCGGGTCGCAGCGGATGATGCTGGCGAGCCGGGCCCGGCACGGGCACACGGTGCTGGACCTGGACTACCGGCCGATGTTCTGGCCGGACGTGAAGACAGCGCGGGCCGAGATCAGCTGGATGCTCGATCACGTGACGGTCGCCGTGGGCAACCGGACCGAGTGCGAGATCGCTGTTGGAACTGGTGATCCTGACGAGGCCGCCGACCGGCTGCTGGCGCACGGAATCTCGTTGGCGCTGGTCAAGAAGGGCGCCGAGGGCGTGCTCGTGGCCACGCCGGAAGGTCGTTGGACGGTCGAGCCGACGCCGGTCGAGGTCGTGTGCGGGCTCGGCGCCGGTGACGCGTTCGGCGGTTCCGTGGTGCACGGCCTGCTGTCCGGCTGGGACCCGGTGAAGATCGCCCGTCACGCCAACGCGGCCGGCGCGATCGTGGCGTCACGACTGGCCTGCGCGGACGCGATGCCGGACCAGAAAGAGATCGAGGACCTGCTGTGATCACTGACGGACAGTGGCGCGAACTGCTGTGGCGGCGAGCCGAGGACCCCGGCTCGATCAGGCGGGCCTACCAGGCTCGCAAGCGGCGCAACTCGTTGCTGAACGGCAAGTCCACGCTGTTCCTGGTCGCGGCGGACCACCCGGCACGAGGTGCGCTGGGCGTCGGCGGCGATCCGCTGGCGATGGCGGATCGGCGCTCGTTGCTCGACAGGTTGCTGACGGCGCTGGCGAACCCCGCGGTCGACGGTGTGCTCGGCACGCCGGACGTGATCGAGGACCTGCTGCTGCTGGACGGCCTGAACGAACGCGTCGTCATCGGCTCGATGAACCGCGGCGGCCTGGCCGGCGCGGACTGGGAGATCGACGACAGGTTCACCGCCTACGACGCGGCGTCGATCGCGACGTTCGGGCTGGACGGCGGCAAGATGCTGCTGCGCCTGGTCGACTCGGACCCCGGCACGATCCCGACCTTGGAAGGCTGCGCGCGAGCCGTCACCGAACTCGCCGAGCACGGCCTGATGGCGATGGTCGAACCGTTGCCGTACAAGCGTGATCACAACGACAAGCTGGTGCTGCAGAAGGACTCCGCGGCCCTGTCACGTGCCTCGGCCGTTGCCGCCGGTCTGGGCGCGACGTCTGCCTACACCTGGCTGAAGCTGCCCGCACCGGACGAGCCGGAGATCGTGCTGGACACCACCGCGTTGCCCGCGCTGGTGCTCGGCGGTGTGCCGTCCGCGAATCCAGAGGACGACCTCGCGTCGTGGGGCCGTTCGCTGCGCCACCCGACCGTGCGCGGCCTGGTGGTCGGTCGTGCGTTGCTCTACCCGCCGGACGGCGATGTCGCCGCCGCCGTTGCCGCCGCCGCCGAAATCCTGCGCACCGCCAAGGGAGTCACGGTATGACCCTGCACCGTCCACACGGGACGCTGTCGACCTCCGCCGAGACCGTCCACCTGATGCCGGAGGACGCGGGCTGGATCTACACGGGACTGCGCGTGCTGCGGATCGAGGCCGGTTGGGTGCACACGCTCGAGACCGGCGAGTTCGAGGCGTTCGTGCTGCCGCTGTCCGGGTCGTTGACGGTCGAGGTCGACGACGAGCGGTACGAGCTGCAGGGCCGTGAGTCGGTGTTCACCCGCGTCACGGACTTCGCTTACGTGCCAAGGGACGCCTCGGTCGTGCTGTCGTCCGAGGACGGATGCGAGGTCGCTCTGCCGATGGCTCGTTGCGAAAAGCGCCTGACTCCGAAGTACGGCCCCGCGGACGGGGTTCCGGTCGAGGTGCGCGGCTCCGGCAACGCGACCCGCCAGGTCACCAACTTCGGCACTCCTGGCGTGTGGGACCACGCGGACAAGCTCAACGCGTGCGAGCTGATCACCCCGGACGGCAACTGGTCCTCGTACCCGCCGCACAAGCACGACTCCTCGCAGCCGTGCGAGGTCGAGAACGAGGAGATCTACTACTTCCGGATCGCCGATCGGGATCAGGTCACGCCTTCCCGCACCGGCTTCGGTTTCCACCGCACGTACACCGACGACGGCACGATCGACGAGGACGTGACCGTGCGCGACGGTGACGTGTTCCTGATCCCGCGCGGCTACCACGGTCCGTGCGTCGCGGCGCCGGGTTACCCCATGTACTACCTCAACGTCCTGGCCGGGCCGGGCGACGAACGTTCCATGGCGTTCTGCGACGACCCGGCGCACACCTGGGTCCGCGACAGCTGGTCTGATCAGGAACTCGACCCGCGCTGTCCGGTCACCACCGCGGAGGGGCGGGTCAAGTGAAGCTCACTACTGCGCAGGCACTGGTCCGCTGGATGCTGGCCCAGCGCACCGAACTGCTCGACGGCTCGCAGGCGCCGCTGTTCCCCGGCGTGTTCGGGATCTTCGGCCACGGCAACGTGCTCGGCCTCGGCAACGCCCTGGAAGAGGTCCGCGACCGCATGCCGGTCTGGCGCGGCCACAACGAGCAGGGCATGGCGCTCGCCGCGGTCGGCATCGGCAAGGCCACCCACCGCCGCCAGGTCGGCGTCGCCACGTCGTCCATCGGCCCCGGCGCCCTGAACATGATCACCGCGGCCGGCGTGGCCCACGCCAACCGGCTGCCTCTCCTGCTCCTGCCCGGCGACACCTTCACCGGCCGTGCCCCGGATCCCGTGCTGCAGCAGGTCGAGCACTTCCACGACCCGACCGCGACCGTCAACGACGCCTTCCGCGCGGTCAGCCGTTACTTCGACCGCATCACCCGCCCCGAGCAGCTGCTTTCCACGTTGCCTCAGGTCGCGCGAGTGCTGACCGACCCGGCCGACTGCGGCCCGGTGACGTTGGCTCTGCCGCAGGACGTCCAAGCGGAGTCCTACGACTTCCCCGACGCGTTGTTCACCCCGGTCGTCCACCGCCCGCTCCGCCTGCGGCCCGACCTGCGGGCTCTGGCCGAGGCCGCTCGCGCGATCCGTTCGGCTTCTCGTCCGCTGCTCGTGCTCGGAGGTGGTGTCCGCTATTCGGGTGCCGCGGGCCGCGCCCTGAGGTTCGCTGAACAGCACGGCATCCCGATCACCGAGACCACGGCGGGCCGCACTCTCGTCCCGCACGACCACCCGCTGCACGCCGGTCCGCTGGGCATCACGGGTTCCACCTCGGCGAACGTCCTTGCAGGCGAGGCGGACCTGGTGATCGCCGTGGGCACCCGCCTGCAGGACTTCACCACGGCGTCCTGGACGGTCTTCTCCCCGGACGTCCACCTGGTGTCCCTGAACGCGGCTCGCTTCGACGCGGTGAAGCACGGCTCGTTCGCCCTGGTCGGCGACGCGGACGAAGGACTGCGCGAACTCACCGACGTCCTCGGCTCGTGGCAGGCCTCACCGGACTGGGGCCGCCGAGCCATGACCGAACGCGGCAAGTGGGACGCCCACATCACCTCACTGCGCCGGCCTTCCGAGGGCCTGCCGACCTACGCCCAGGTCGTCGGCGTGGTGAACGACGTCAGC
This sequence comes from Lentzea sp. NPDC005914, assembly GCF_040629405.1. Taxonomy (NCBI): domain Bacteria; kingdom Bacillati; phylum Actinomycetota; class Actinomycetes; order Pseudonocardiales; family Pseudonocardiaceae; genus Lentzea; species Lentzea sp. NPDC005914. The sequence continues at coordinate 279,167 of NZ_JBEXVQ010000002.1, forward strand.
GGACCCCGCGACTACGTGATGACGGCATCCGGTGGCCTGCCCGGCGAGCTGATCGGCGGCTGGCGCGCGGTAGGCGAGTCCACAATGGACGTCGAGTACGGCTTCTCCTGCATGGGCTACGAACTGGCCGGAGCCTGGGGCGCCGCCATCGCCCACACCGAGGGCGTCGTCACCACCCTGCTGGGCGACGGCTCGTACCTGATGCTGAACTCCGAGCTGTTCTCCGCGTCCTTCGCGGGCCACGGCTTCGTGGCGGTCGTCTGCGACAACGACGGCTACGCGGTGATCCACCGCCTCCAGACGGGCCAGGGCGGCGCGGGCTACAACAACCTCTACGCCGACTGCACCTCGAGCCACGCCGAGCCGCCACGCACGGACTTCGCGGCCCACGCGGCGGCGATGGGCTGCGCGGTGTTCCCCGTCGACTCCCTGGGCGACCTCGAAGGCGCCTACCGCAAGGCCCGCGAGGTGGCGGTCAGCGAGAAACGCCCGGCTGTCGTCGTGATCCGCACGCACCCGTCGTCGTGGACCGAGGCAGGCGCGTGGTGGGAGGTCGGCGTGCCGGAGACGTCCCACCGCGCGGAGATCGCTCAAGCCCGCGAGGAAGTTCTCGAGGGCAAGGCCAAGCAGGTCCGCTATCTGACCTGATGGCGGATATCGCCTGTGCGGGGTCACCGCGAGGATGGCCCACCATGCGGTTGAGAACGATCTGCCTCGTGGCCGCCGGTGTCGCCGGCGGCCTCATCGCCCTCGCAGTCATCGTGTTCCTACCGCTGATGATCTATCCGGTCCAGTCCGGCGTCGATGTCCAGCAGACGCAGTTGCAGATCAACCTGCGCACGTCGTTGCTGCAGTTCTTCGGCGGTCTTCTGATCGTCGCCGGAGCCGCAGCGACCTGGCGACAGGTCCAGGTGAACAGGGACGGTCAGATCACCGACCGGTTCAGCCGTGCGGTCGAGCACCTCGCCAGCGAGAACGCCGACGTCCGCATCGGCGGGCTCTACGTGCTCGAACGGATCTCGACGGACTCGCCGAAGGACCGCCGGTTCGTTCAGATCACCATCGGCAGCTTCGTGCGCAACCGGGTTCCGTGGGACGGCGGAGAGTCCGTGGGCGAGGTCGACGAAAGTCTGCCGTGGCTGAGGATGCGGGCGCCCGATGTCCAGACCGCGCTGGCCATCCTCGCTCGGCGGCCGGAGTCGCCGGATGCCCCGAAGCTGCGCCTGTCGCGGGTCGATCTGCGCAGTCTCGACCTGGAGGACCGGCAGCTGGCCGGTGCGGACATCCGCCGCTCCAACCTCGCTCGCGCCCGGTTGCAGGGAAGCCGGCTGGACCGATGCGACTTCCACGCCACCGATCTCCGCAGGGCCAATCTGCGAGGTGCGAGCCTGCGGAAAGCGTCACTTCGCAACGCTCACCTCGAAGGTGCGGACCTGCGCGGTGCCGACCTGACTGAGGCGGATCTCCGCGGTGCGGACATGCGGGCGCTCAATCTGGACGAGGCAGTCCTCGACGGTGCCCACGTCGACAAGGGGACGATCTGGCCGCCCGGTTTCGCCCGGTTCGGTGTCTCTGCGTCATTGTTCAGTGACTGAGACAACCTCAAGCGGGGGAACAACGCCCGGACGAGCTCCCTTGAACAGTTGGTTAGGTCTACGAACTGTTCAAGAGAGCTCCCGTGAGCCTGCTCTTCTCCCCGCTGACCCTGCGGTCGGTCACGCTGCCCAACCGCATCGCGGTGAGCCCGATGTGCCAGTACTCGGTGACGAAGGAAGACGGCGTCCCGACCGAGTGGCACCTCGTCCACCTCGGCAGCAGGGCGGTCGGCGGTGCCGGGCTCGTCATCGCCGAGGCCACGGCCGTCGAGCCGCGTGGCCGGATCTCGCCGCAGGACGTCGGCATCTGGAACGACGAGCAGGTCGAGGCCTGGAAGCCGATCACCAGGTTCATCAAGGACAACGGCGCCGTCCCCGGTGTCCAGCTCGCGCACGCCGGGCGCAAGGCGATCGGTGACTGGGTGCCGGTGGCGCCCACGACCGAGCCGTTCCCCGGTGGCAACCAGCCGGAGAAGCTCGAGAGCCACGGCGCGATCGTCAAGGCGTTCGTCGAAGGAGCCCTTCGCGCGCTCGAAGCCGGGTTCGAGGTGCTCGAGATCCACGCGGCCCACGGCTACCTGCTCCACGAGTTCTACTCGCCGCTCACGAACGAGGGCAGCCTCGAAGAACGCATCGCCGTCCCCGTCGAGGTCACCGCCGCCGTGAGGGCAGCGGTCGGCCCGGACGTGCCCGTGATCGTGAGGATCTCGGGCACCGACTGGGTCGACAACGGCTGGACTGCCGACGACAGCGTTGTGCTGGCACAGGCGCTCAAGGCCGCGGGTGCGGACCTGATCGACGTGTCCAGCGGTGGCAACACCGCGCAGGCGGAGATCCCGATCGGGCCCGGCTACCAGGTGCCGCTCGCCGAAGCTGTGCGACGCAAGGCAGACGTGCCCACGGGTGCGGTCGGCCTGATCACCGAGGCGAAGCAGGCCGAACAAGTGTTGACGGACGGTTCCGCTGACCTGGTGCTGCTCGCGCGCGAGATGCTCCGCGACCCGTACTGGCCGCTGCGCGCGGCACAGCAGCTGGGTGTGGAGGTCAAGGCACCGAGGCAGTACGCCAGGGCGTTCTGAAAGCGCCCTCAGAGTTCAAGGGCTGGGCACCGATGATCCGGTTGCCCAACCCTTGAGCTCTTCAGGCTGAATTCAGCGACGGTAGTCGTCGTAGTCGTCGTACGGGTCGTCGTGGGGCACGTCGGCACCACTACTCCCGTTCGGCGACCTTTCGTCACCAGACAGCTCGCGCTGCAGCGCAGCGAAGTCGGTCTCATGAGAGCTGTATTTGAGCTCCCTGGCGACCTTCGTCTGCTTGGCCTTCGCTCGGCCGCGCCCCATGGCTCGACCCCCTCGCACAGGGACGGGGGCGGCCGGGGGAACGGCGGCCCCACTCGTCTCGACAACTAGTTCCTGGTAACTACCGTACCGTGCCGATGGGGTTCCTCGCGACGCGGTAGGCGTGACACGTACCGCCAAATCTCGCGGCCCCCCTCGCGTGGAAGGATGCACAGGTGCCCAGACCGTTCGTCGCCTACCTACGGGTGTACGAACCGTTATCGGTATTGGACGCACCGCTAGCGGCCAAGGTCGAAAAAGCCCTGGAAGCAGGCCCTGTCCTCCGGTCCGAGGTCGGTGACCGGGAACGGGAGCTGTGGTTGCGATCACAGTTGGGTCAAAAGCTGCTTCCGGGCGAGTCCTTCGACGTGATGACGATCAGTCCGGCCGAGGTTCCGACCTCGGACGCCGCGCGTGTCGGCCCAGGGCCCCTCGTCTGTCCGCTGGACCTCAGGGCGCGCTCCGCCGCGGCTCTGGTGGGCTTCCTGGCGACCGCTCCACCGATCCTGCAGGACGCGGCCCTCGACATTGCCCCGGAAACGGTCCGAGCGCGCGCGTCGGCCGTGATGGCAGAGCTCTCGGCGGGAGCCGTCCACGTCATCTCCACGACCTGGACCGTGCCGCTGCCGTGGTTCTCCCTCGTCGAACCGGCTCAACGCCGCGTGGTGCTGGCGAGCGCCCAGGACGACCCCGAACGTCAGGTCTCCTGGCGTGTCGCGATGGCCGACGCACGGCGCCGCGTCGCACGGGCGTTGAAGGTCGTGAAGTCGTCGCTGGGCGAGGACGGGCCGGCCAAGATCCTCTCCGACACCGGACGCTGGCTGGAGCACTTCCACCCGCACTCGGCCGTCGAGCTCGACTACGGCGGCCTGGTCCAGCTGCTCGAGGACAAGGACCTGCTGGAGGACACCTCCGCGGCCGACGTCAACGCCATCGTCGACGCGCTGGAGCGGGGTGACGCCGAGGAGGTCGCGTTGCGCTACGAGACGCTGCGCGAGTTCTGGGGCGAGCTGTCCCGCAGGGAACGCCATGGCTGAAGCAGCACGCGAGCCGTCACACCGGCCGCGGCTGCCAGGATCATCGCCGCCGGCCACGCCACGTGCGTCGCGACCAGACCCGCGATCGGCGGTGTCACCGCGGCCGACAGGTAGTTCGCGGAGTTCTGCATCCCCAGCGCGGTCCCGCTTCGTCCGGCCGGAGCCAGTTCCATCGCCTCGGTGACCGCCAGCCCGTTCCAGCACACCGACAGCGCCGTCGTGGGGATCAGCACCGCGACCAGCCACCACACCGGTGCCTGGTCGAGCACCGTGATCAGCACGAGCCCGGCGACGGTCACCGCCGAAAGGATCTTCAGCGGCCCGATCCGGTTGCGCACCCGGTCCGACCACACGCCTACACCGAGCCGCGCGCCTCCACCGATCACCTGGGCGACCGCGAAGATCGTCGCCGCCGTGCCCACCGCCATCCCGCGATGGTCGTGCAGCAACGCCACCAGCAACGTCGTGGTCGTGAACTGAGGCACCACCAGCAACCCGCTGGCCAGCGACAACCGCAGCAACCGGTGATCGCGCAGGATCAACCCGTGGTCGGTCGCCCCCCGCACGGCTCCCGGCGGTTCGCGGACCCAGATCGCCACGGCCAGCGCCACCAGCCCGGTCACGCCCGCCAGCGCCACCATCGCACCGGGAACCCCGGCCATCGCGGCCACTGCAGGCAGCACGGCGGCCGTCAGCGCCGCCCCCAGTGGTGTCGCGGTCTGCCGCACCCCGATCGCGAACCCGCGCTGGGACGCGCCGAACCACGACATCACGGCTCGTCCGCTCGCAGCGTTGACACTGGCTCCGAACAGCCCGGCGCCGAGCAACGCGGCCCCGGCGACCCACGCGTTGCCGAACGCCGCCGCCGCGAGACAGCCGGCCGCCCCGACCCCGCCGATCGTCATGACGAGTCGCTCGCCGTGCCGGTCCGCCACGAAGCCCCACGGCACGAGAGCGATCATCGTGCCCAGGTTGACGGCGCCCAAAAGCAGCCCCACCTGGGGCAACGTCAGGGAGAAGTGCTCGCGGAGCTGAGGGCTGATCGCGGGCAGGCCGAGGAAGACGGCCGCGTTCGTGCCCTGCGCCAACGCTCCGATGCACAGCACGACCCAGCGATACCCCATGAGGGCACGCTAGGTCCGCTGCTCAGAAAGTGGAACGACCGTCCCAGATGCTGGGAGTCAGCTCTTGCGGCGGTGATGCCCGCGCTCGGCCGCCAGCAGCTCGTCCACCGACGCGCTCCCGCGCTGGTAGCGCGAGGCGATCTCGGCGTTGAGCTTGTCCACGACGACCTGCACCTCACGCCGCCGCACCGACACAGAGGCCTCTTCCGAGATGAACGTCTCCAACGCCTCGCCGAGGCGATCGTCGGACAACTTGCTCACGTCGGAGAGGTCCACGTCGGAGACGAGCGCCTCGACGTGCCGTTGATGCGCATCAGCACGTGACGGCTCATGGGTCTGGTACCGGCCTAGACCGGTCGCCGGACCCACGGCGTTCGTGGACAGGATCGTGGCCAGTTGCTCCACCACCGCCGAGCCGCCAGAACTGCGGCGCTCCTGTTCCGCGCGCACGATGTCGATCCGCGCGTGCAACAGCCGCCGCAGGTAGGACAGGTCGGTCTCTTCCTGCGCTGCCTCGTCGCGGAGTTCGCGCACCTCGACGAGCGGGCGCTGCTCGACGCCCTCCGTGTAGTCGGGGGCGAGCACCCGGTCGATTCGGCGGCGCCCGCCAGGACGCACCTCGATCACGTGTCCATCCTGCGGTAGATCCTCCTCACCCGCCAACACATCCCGTGCACCAAAGTTGTCTCAAATGTGCACGCCCAAGAGCTTTCGCGTCTCATCTGGTGTCAAAGCAGGTCGTTGCGCGATCTTGGCGAGGCCCGCCGCACGGGCTACGAGCTGTGCGTTGTCCCGCACCGGCACGCCTCGTGAGTAACTGATCGTGTCTTCCATACCCACTCGGAGGTGCCCACCTACACCCAGTGCGGTGAACATCACGGGCAGAGTGGTCCGGCCGATCCCCGTGGCGGAAAAGGTTGCCCCGTCTGGCAGAGCGTTGACTGCGGCGACCAGCGTGGCCGCGTCTCCGGGCATGCCGCCGGGCACTCCCATGACGAGGTCCACGTGCACATGACCGCCCGCGGGCAGGCCGTGCTGGTCCAGCAGGCGCTTCAACGACGCCAGCTGGCCGACGTCGAAGATCTCGTACTCCGGGACGACGCCGCGTTCCTGCATGCCCTTGTGCAGCGCGACGATGAACTCCCAGCGGTTCATGAACACGTCGTCGCCGAAGTTGACCGTGCCCATCGTGCAGGACGCGGAGTCCGGCATCGCCTCGAGCACGCGCAGCCGGTTCTCCTCCGGATCGTGCACCGACCCGCCGGTGGAGAGCTGGACGACGAGGCCGGTTTCGGAGCGCAGCGCCTCGACGGTGGCTTTGAGCAGACCCAGGTCCAGCGACGGCTTGGTGTCCTCGCCGCGGATGTGGACGTGGATCATCGACGCGCCGACCTGCTCGCAGCTCTGCGCCGTCGAGACCAGCTCTTCCAGGGTCACCGGAAGCTGCGGGACGTCGGCCTTCGCGTGCTCCGCTCCGGTGGGAGCGACAGTGATGAGAGTGCCCAAGGACATGTCCCGGGACTCTAGGGGTTCATCCCCGCAGGTTGCGAACGGCTTCCCGGCCCAGACCGGGGGTGTCCGGCGGCACCGAGTCGGGGTCGATTCGTGCCTGAACCTCCCGTTCCGAAGCTCCGGCTACGAGGTCCGAGTCCACCGGCACGGACCGCTTGACCAGCGCCAACGCGATCGGGCCCAGCTCGTGGTGCATCACCACGCTGCCCACCCGGCCGACCACGCGGCCGTCGAGCGTGACGGGGTCGCCGGTCTCCGGCTGGCCGTCCGCAGAACCATCCAGGTGGAGTAGGAGCATCCGGCGCGGCGGGCGTCCCACGTTGTGGACCTTCGCGACCGTCTCCTGGCCCCGGTAGCAGCCCTTGTTCAGGTGCACGGCCGGGTCGATCAGGTTGACCTCGTGCGGGATCGTGCGCTCGTCGGTGTCGACGCCCTGGCGCGGCCGCAGAGCCTCGACCCGCAGCGCCTCGAACGCGAAGCTGCCGGCCGGGCGGGCACCCGCGTCGGTGATCCGCTGCCACCTGTCGCTGAGCTCAGCGCGCGGCACCAGCAGGTCGAACGAGCGTTGCAGGGGCCACGACGTCCGGCGCACAAAACCTTCGCCGAGCGCGTCGACGCTGGTGGGCGCGGGAATGCCGAGCTTGTCCAGGATCGCGGGCGCGTCCGGGCCGATGATCGACAGCAGCGCGAACTCAGGCGTCGCGTCGCGCGGCTCGACCTTCGACCAGAAGACCATTTTCCGCAGGTAGGCGAGCAGGTCGTCGACCTTCTCGACGTCGAGGAACACCGTGCCGCCGACGTTCGCGACGACCATGTGGTGCTCCAGCCGGCCCTGCGCGTCGAGGATCAGCGCCTCGGTCGCGGCACCCTCGCCCAGCTGCTCGAAGTGCTGGCTCGTGAGCTGGTGCAGCCACGTGAGCCTGTCCTGCCCCGGAATCGCGATGACACCCCGGTTCGAGCGGTCCACGACCACCACGGACCGCGCGGCCGAACGTTGCTCGGCGAACGGGTCTCCGTAGTGCCAGGCGACGCCGGCGTCGATGGAATCGTCGGGCGGCGGGACGGCTCCGGGGAGGGTCACTCGGTCTCCTGCTCCTGCTTCAGACAGTCGCGGCACGTGCCGGACAGCGCGAGGTGGCTCGCATCCAGTTCAAACCCGTCGCGTTCCCGCAATGTTCCGACCAGCGGGTCGAGAAGCTCACACGGGATCTCGTCGATCCGGCCGCACACGTGGCACACCAGGTGCACGTGCTGGTGGTCGTCGACCGAGTAGCTCGGCGCGCCGTGGCCCAGGTGCGTGTGCCGGACCAGCCCGAGCCGGTCGAGCAGGTCGAGGGTGCGGTAGATCGTGGTGATGTTGACCGTCGGCGCGGTCTCCTGGACGCGCTGGCAGATCTGCTCGGGCGTCGAGTGCTCGAGCGACCTGACCGCGTCCAGCACGAGCTGGCGCTGCGGCGTCATCCGCATGCCGCGGTCGTGCAGCGTTTTGCGCAGCCCTCTTGCGGTCTCCACAACCCTGATGTTAGTAGGCTCGTTCCATGCGCGTGCTGGCACTGCTCGACGGAACCCTCGCTGACCCCGACTCGCCGCAGATCCGCGTCGACGATCTCGGACTCATGCGCGGTGACGGCGTGTTCGAAACGATCCTCGTGGTCGACGGGAAGCCCCGCGAACTCACGCCGCACCTGGACCGGCTCGACCGGTCCGCCGCCATGCTCGACATGCCCGCACCGCCGCGTGCGGAGTTCGAGCGCGCGGTCGAGCTCGTCATCGGCAACTGGACCGGTGGCAAGGAGTTCGCCCTGAAGCTCGTCTACACCCGCGGCATCGAGGGCGGCGACGGCACGGGCACCGGGTTCGCGCTCGGCATGGAGATCGGCGCGAAGGTGCTCAAGCAGCGCGCCGAGGGCCTGGCCGCCGTGACGCTGGACCGCGGCATCGAGCCGGACCTCGCCGACCGCGCGCCGTGGCTGCTGCTGGGCGCCAAGTCGCTGTCGTACGCGATCAACATGGCCGCGATCCGGGAGGCCGAGCGCCGCGGAGCCGTCGAGGTCATCTTCACGACTTCGAGCGGCTCGGTGCTGGAAGGCCCGACCTCGACCGTGATCCTGGTGCGCGGCAAGACGCTGGTCACGCCGCCGTCGAAGCTCGGCATCCTGCCCGGCACCACGCAGTACGCGTTGTTCCGCGCCGCCGAGCGCGCCGGCTGGACCGTGCTCGTGGAGCCGATCCAGACCGGCGAGCTCTACGACGCCGAGGGCGTGTTCCTCGCGTCCAGCGTTCGCAAGATCACGCGGGTGACCACGCTGGACGGCAAGCAGCTGCCCGACTCGTCAGCCCTGCTCACCGAACTGCAGGGCCTGTACGAGTCCGAGTACTAACGGAGACCGGCGTCGACCGCGGCCATCAACGGGCCGCGGTCACCCGACATCTCCCAGAACATCGCACCGAGCAGGTTCTTCGACTTCAGCCACGCGGTCTTCTTCTGGATCGACCACGCGTCGTCGAAGGTCCACCACTGGTTGCCGGTGTAGCAGGACGTCGCCACGGCCACCTCGTCGTGGTAGACGGTGCAGTTCGGCACGGACGCGACGAGGTTGGCGTACCCGCGCGTGCCCGCCTCCTCCGGGAACTGGCCAGGAGCCGCACCACCCGCCTGTTGCCACTCGCCCTTCTTGCCGCCGTCGACCACGTTCTGCCAGCCGCGGCCGTAGAACGCGAGTCCGAGCGTGATCTTGCGTGACGGCACCCCGGCGTCGAGGTAGGCCTGCACCGTGCTGGCCACGTCGAAGTGGAACGGGTACGGGTCGTCCGGGTCGGGGTAGAGGTTGCCCTGGTGGCCGGTCCGGTTCGGTTCCCACGAGTTGTCGCTGCCGGAGCCGTGGAAGTCGTAGCCCTGGACGTTGAAGATGTCCATCGACTGCGCGACCCGTCCGAGCTCCCAGCCCGTCGCGATCTTGCCCGGGTCGGCCGGGGTGAACGCGGTGATCTGGTAGCGCTTGCCGGTCGTGGCGCCGTACGCGTCGATCTGCCGGCGGAACTCCTCGATCAGCAGCGAGTTGTTGACCTTGTCCTGCGGGCCGAAGTGGTTGCCCGCGTGGCCTTCCGCGCCCGGCCACTCCCAGTCGAGGTCGAAGCCGTCGAAGATGCCCGCCGCGGTGCCGGGACCGCCGGCGCCGTTGTAGACCGGCAGGTTGCCCTTCAGGTAGATGTCGATGCACGACGACACGAACTTCTTGCGCGAGGCGTCGGTCGCCGCGACGTCGGAGAAGTACTTCGAGTACGTCCAGCCGCCGAGCGAGATCAGCACCTTGAGATTCGGGAACTTCGCCTTGAGCTTCTTGAGCTGGTTGTAGTTGCCGCGCAACGGTTCCCAGCCGCTGTCCCCGACACCGTCGACGGACTGCGCCGCGCTCATCTGCCTGCTGTAGTCGGCTTCCGCGTCGCCCGCGCCGTCGCCCTGGTTCGGGTCCTGCGGGTTGGCCGTGGTGCCCTTGGTGACGCCGTGCAGGCACGTCAGGTTGACCGGGTCGATGTTGCCGAACGCGTAGTTGACGTGGGTCAGCTTGGCGGCATCCATGTCCTTGACGAAGTACTGACGTCCGTAGATGCCCCACTGAACGAAGTACCCGACACGGGCGTAGCCGCCGACGATGTCACTTGTGGTCTCGGTCAGCGCGTTGCTCGCTCCGGAGACGTTGTCGTACGTGTCGCGAGCCCTGACGGTGAAGGTGTAGCTCGTCGACGGTGCGAGGCCGCTGACGACCGCCGTTGTGCCGGAGACCGTCATCTTCACGGTCGAGCCGACGTAGACGTCGTAGTTCGCGACGCCGCTGTTGTCCGTGGATGCGTTCCACGCCAACGTGATGCTGCCCGCGTCCTTGGCGGTCGAGCGCAGGTTGCCCGGCACGCTCGGCGGTGTGGTGTCGGTGGCGGGGTTGTTGGTCGTGACGCTCACGGCCGCGCTCGGTGCCGACTGCGTGCCCTTCGTGTCCTTGGCCCGCACCGTGAACGAGTACGCGGTGTTCGGGTTGAGGCCGGTGACGATGGCGGACGTCGTGGTGCTGCTCGTGGCGAGCGCGCTTCCGTTGTAGACGTCGTAGCCGGCGATCGGCAGCGAGCCCGCGGTGGAGGCGTTCCACTGCAACGTCACCGTGCGCGTGGTTTTGCTCGGCGACGTCAGCCCGGTCGGTGCGCTGGGCGGAGTGTCCGGGGCGCCGCTGCAGTTCGCGTTGTTGATGCGGCAGGTCACCGGCTCCACGTTGGAGCTGATGGAGAACGTCGGGCTGTACGGCTCGGTGCTGCCGCCCGCCGCAACGCTCTTGTTGTAGTAGGCCGGGGTGAGCGTCACCTGGTTGCCGGATTGGCTGACGGTGCCGTTCTGGCCGTTGCTGACCGTCACGCCGTTGGGCAGCGTGAAGACGATCGACCAGTCGGAAATGGCCGCGCTGGTGTTGTTGCGCACGATGAACTTCGCCGTGCCGCCGGCGACCGAGTAGTCGGCCGTGACACCACTCGCGGGCGGCGCGGGATCACCGCTGCCGTCGCACGCCATGTTGTTGATCGTGCAGGTGGTCGGGTCCGACGCCGAGCTCAACGTGAAGGTCGGGCTGTACGGCTCGGTGTTGCGCCCCGGCGGGAGGTTGTTGATGTAGAAGGCAGGAGTGAGCGTCACTCTCGTGCCGTTCTGGGTGGTCGTCGCGTTCTGGACGTTGCTGACCGTGACACCGGACGGCAGGTCGAACTTGATCGACCACCCGTTGAGCGCGGTCGTGGACGCGTTGGCGACCACGAACTTGCCGCTCGTGCCGGTGCGGGAGAAGGTCGCGGTGATGCCCGTGGCGGCCTGTGCAGGGACCGCCAGTGCGAGCACAGCGACCAAAATCGCTAGGAGGGCAGGGATTCGGCGCATGCGGAACTCCAGATTGGTAGAGGTCCGCGGCGGCCTGACAGGTACGGTATTTGGTCTGGACCACTTACGTCAACGGGGTGGTTCTCAGCTGATCGGGCGGAACCTGACGCTCGTCCCCGGTCGCGCTTGACCGAGAAACCGCAGGTGATCACGGTCGACAACGCCGATGACCGGATAGCCGCCCGTCGTGGGGTGGTCGTTCAGGAAGACCACGGGCTGGCCGTCCGGCGGCACCTGGACAGCGCCGGTGATCATGCCCTCGCTGGGAATCTCGCCGTCACGACGATTCAGCTTGGCACCGCTGAGCCGCGCGCCGACGCGGTTGCTGCGGTCGGACACCGTCCAGGACCCTTGGCGCAGCTGGCTTTCCGCGTCCTCGAACCAGTCGTCCCTGGGCCCGAGTCTGATCGGGATGACCAACGTTTGCAGCGCGGGCGCTGGCGGCACGACATCCGCGCCGATTGGGACGTTCGGCGTACCGAGTGGCAGAACGTCGTTGTCCCGCAACGGGTCTGGACCGATTCCGGACAGCAGATCGGTCGAGCGGCTGCCGAGTTCTGGGGGTAGGTCGATGCCGCCGGAGACGGCCAGGTAGGTGCGCAGGCCGGACTCCGGCGTGCCGATGCGGAGCGTCGAGGCCTTGGACAGGTGCAGCGGCTGGTGCGAGTCGGCGAGCTTGTCGTCGATCCACACCTGCACCTGCGGTCCGGTCACCGCGACCGTGCAGGACGCTTCGGCGGTGATCTCCGCGCCACCCAGCAGAAGTTCGAGTCCGGCGGCGGTCTCCTCGTTGCCGACGAGCCGGTTGGCGAGGGTGAGCGAGTGCGGGTCGACTGCGCCGGACGGGGGGACGCCGAGGTGGGCGTTCCCGGGCCGGCCGAGGTCCTGGACCAGGGCCTGCGGGCCGGTGTGGACGATCCTGATGCTGCGTTTCACGCGATCACGAACCGGACTTTGTCACCGGGAGCCAGCAGCGCCGGGGTCTCGGCCTTCGCGTCGAACAGGGTGATGTCCGTGCTGCCGATCAACCGCCAGCCGCCCGGAGTGGCTCTCGGGTACGCGGCGGTGAACTCGCCGGCGATGCCCACGCTTCCGACGGGGACCTTGGTGCGCGGGGAGTCGAGTCTGGGCTGCTGGAGGTTCTCCGGGAGACCGGTCAGGTAGCCGAAGCCGGGCGCGAAGCCGCAGAACGCGACCTCGTAGACAGCGCTCGTGTGAAGCCTGACAACTTCGTCCGGGCTGATGCCCGCTGTCTCGGCGACCAGGTCCAGATCCGGGCCGTCGTAGGTGACCGGGATGGTGACCTCGCGGGACCGCGTCTCGGGGACGTGGGTCAGGTCGACGGTGGCGAGGACTTCCCTGACCTGCGTGAGGGCGCCCTTGACCAGCACCGTTCGTGCGGCCGGGACGAGCTCCTCGATGCCGTCGAGGTCCTGGAGGGCTGCGCGGACGGCCGCCACCTCGGTCAGTGAGTCGACCTCCACGAGGAGCGCGTCGGTTCCGCAGCGCCGGAGCAGCATGGACCCATGCTACGGGGAATCGTGGGATTGTTGAACAATCCCACGACCCAAGTTTCCCCGGCGTGTCCCCTGGGCGTCAGTCTCAGCCGACGATGCGCTTGAGGTGCGCGGACGCGTGGGGCTGCAACGGCTGGCCGACCATCGCGCGCTCCTCGACGTACGCGAGGTCGCCGTTGTTGACGAGGCCGTAGAGACGCTGCGCGCCCTGGACTTCCTTGGCCGACGCGGTGCGGATCACGGCGTCGGTCTCGAACTCCCAGGAGGTGTTCGTGCGCGGCTTGCCGTAGTACAGCTCGACGATGCCCGTGTTGTGCGTGAGCAGCAGCTCGATCGTGTCGTCCTCCTGCGGACGCCAGAACCCCTGCTCGCGCGCCGCGGGCCGAATGACCTCGCCGGCCTCGTTGAGCAGCCAGCTGCGCGCCTCGTAGACGAGGAACGGCCGCCCGTCGTGGGCGAAGGTGATCTGCTGCCCGTAGCGGAACGGCCCGTCGATCGTCGGATAGACGATCTCGCCCTCGCCTCGCCAGACGCCCACCAGCGGAAGAACGCTGAGGAGGGCGTCATTGAGGTTGGCACCTTCGCGCAGGTTCGCCGTGTCGCCCGGCACGGGCATGTCGGTGAACTGCGGCAGGTTGCGGGCCCTCGTCGCGGCGGCACGCTCCTCCGCCAGGCGGATGGCCTCGTCGCCGCTGCCGGGGATGGGGGTGCCCGCGGTCATCGCTGGTCGGAGTAGAGGCGGTACACGACGTAGCCCGCGAACCACATGACTGCGATGGTCACTAGCACCAGGAGTCCGGTGAAGATGTGTTCCACGCGGTGAGGATATCTCTCCCGGCTTGACGTGCAGGGTTGCGGTGGTCACCTTGCGGGGCCTGTCACGTCCCAGCGGAGGGGCCGCCTGGCGTGCGGGCCGGTCACCTTACGAGGGTGGTTGCTCGGGTGCTGACGGGCCGGGGCATTTCATCGCCGCTTCAAGGTGAGTCGGCATTGGGCTTTCACGGCTCACTTCGCCTCGCCACGCCGCTCGATTCACTCTATCGTGCGCGGCTTAGCCCGTTATCTTCTCGTGATCTTGCGGTAGATTAGAACACGTGAGCGAAACCCGACTCCTCTCCACCGACGATCTGCTGTGCAGCATCGTCGCCGAGGTGATGGAGATTCGGATTCGCGAAAACATGGTCATGCAGAAGATCGCTGAACTCGATCAGCGTGGCGCTGCGGCCGAATTCGGTTACAAGGATTTGGCGCAGGTGCTGCAGCACGCGGTCCGATGGGACCGGAAAGCCGCTAAGCAATGGGTCGCGCATGCCTTGCTGCTGAATCGTGAGATCACCCCGACCGGCAGTGAACTGGCTCCTGATCTTCCGGTCACCGCCGAGGCGGCGGCGGAGGGTGCATTGTCGGCTGAGCATGTCAGGGCGGTCGCCGAGGTGATGGCCGAACTGCCTGCTGAAGTCGAGCAGCTGGTGGTGGACGTGGCCCGCGAGCACGATCCCTACGCGGTGCGCAAGTTCGGCAAGGACCTGGCCTACGGGCTCTACCAGAACGACCCGGAGCCGCGCGATGTCGAGCCCGCGCCGGTCGTCAACCAGTTGGTGAAGCAGTGGAAGAACGGTCAGCTCGAGATTCGCGCGTTGCTGGACGCGGTTACCGGCGCCACCTTCGAGGCGATGCTGGACCCGCTGGCCAAGCCTCGCCCCGACACCGCCTTGGAAGGCCCGGACCTGCGGTCCCGTGCCGAGCGTGAGGGCGATGCCTTCGCCGAGTTGGTCAACCTGATGGTGCGGGCCGACCAGTTGCCCGAGCACGGCGGCGAGCCCGTCACGCTCACCGTGACCATGAGCTACGAGAACCTGGCCGAGCAGGTGGGTCAGGCCATGCTCGACAACGGCGAGCGCGTCCCGGCCAGCCAGGTCCGGCAGCTGGCCTGCAACGCGGGGATCATTCCGCTGGTGCTGGGGGACAAGTCGCAGCCGATGGACATCGGTCGCAAGACCCGCAGCTTCCCCGCCGGAATCCGCCGAGTCCTCGTGGGCCGAGACCGAGGCTGCGCCTTCCCCGGCTGCTTCCGTCCGCCGAGACAGTGCGACGCCCACCACATCCATCATTGGGCGGATGGCGGCAATACCTCAGTGGAGAACGCGGTCTTGGTGTGCCGCCATCACCACACGCTGATCCACCAGAGCGAGTGGGAAGTGAAAATGGTGTCGGGCATACCCACTTTCTACCCGCCCTCCTGGCTCGACCGGGACCGCAACCCGAAACGCAATCTCATCCACGCCGCTGCCGCCTGATCGCCGCCTGATCGCCACCCAAATCGTGGCGATGCGAAGCGAGCCGTCCGAACCTGTGCGGAATTGAGAAGTGGTCATAACGTGCCCAGCCCGGCGATTGGGGCTTGACTTTGAGTGCAAGATGCTACCGTTGAAGGGAACGGCCGGGCTCCTTATGCCCGGCCTTTTAAGGACGATGAAGCATCTTGCCAGAGGCTCAAAGTCAAGCCCCAATCGCAATCGTCGCGAAGCGGCGATGAATTGACCCGGCCCGGTAATGCCCACGCGCCCACCCGCCAGCGGCCACCAACACGTGGAAGGCCCCGACGGATCCCGCCGGGGCCTTCGCCTTACCACTGAGGTCTGTCAGGCAACAGCAATCTGCACGTCGTGGATCCCAGGCCCCGAAGCCGAAACATCGGCCTGCCCGTTGCCGCTCCGGTGCAAAGCCCGAACGGTCCAGCTACCCGGCGCCGCGAAGAACCGGAAGTCCCCCTCAGGAGAGGAGACGACCTCAGCGGTGAACTCGCCGGTCGAGTCCAGCAGCCGGACATAGGCGCCACCAACGGGAGCCCCGTCGGCAACGACCTTGCCCTGCAGGACGGTTTCCGTGGTCGCAACGTCGATCGAGCCGCCCTGAACAGGCGCGCCGCATGAGTCGGACATGAAATCAGGCCTCCTTGCCGGAACCGAGTTCGATCGGCACGCCGACGAGCGAGCCGTACTCCGTCCAAGAACCGTCGTAGTTCTTGACGTCTTCGTGGCCGAGCAGTTCGCGCAGTGCGAACCAGGTGTGCGAGGAGCGCTCGCCGATGCGGCAGTAGGCGATGGTCTTGCGGCTGCCGTCGAAGCCCGCCTCGGAGTAGATCTCGCGGAGCTCGTCCTCGGACTTGAAGGTGCCGTCCTCGTTGGCAGCCTTCGACCAGGGCACGTTCACGGCCGACGGGATGTGGCCGGCGCGCTGGGCCTGCTCCTGCGGGAGGTGTGCCGGTGCCAGGAGCTTGCCGGAGAACTCGTCGGGCGAGCGGACGTCGACGAGGTTCTTGTTGCCGATGGCGTCGACGACCTCGTCGCGGAAGGCGCGGATCGAGAGGTCCTGCTCCTGGGCCTTGTAGGTGGTCGCGGAACGCGTGACCTCGTCCTTGTCCAGGGGGCGGCCGTCGAGCTCCCACTTCTTGCGGCCGCCGTCGAGCAGCTTCACGTCGTTGTGCCCGTACAGCTTGAAGTACCAGTACGCGTAGGCCGCGAACCAGTTGTTGTTGCCGCCGTAGAGGATGACGGTGTCGTCGTTGGAGATGCCCTTGGCCGAGAGCAGCTTCTCGAAGCCCTCGCGGTCGACGAAGTCGCGGCGGACCTGGTCCTGCAGCTCGGTCTTCCAGTCGATTCGGACGGCGCCGGGGATGTGCCCGCCGTCGTACGCGGTGGTGTCCTCGTCGACCTCCACGAACACGACGCCGGGCGTCTGGAGGTTCTCCTCGGACCAGGCGGCCGAGACCAGCACGTTCTCACGGCTCATGGGACGTTGCTCCTGTAGTAGTACTGGGCTTATTGCGATTGCGGACGTGCGAGGGCGGGTGCGTACCGGCGCAGCAGCAGGTACATCTCGCACCCGAGGCACAGGCCCAGCGCGGCGTTGAGCAGCGCTGCTACCAGTGCGAGAGCGGTGGCCACGGTGCCCAGCGTCGTCAGACCCGTGGCGTAGCCGAGGGTGCCGATCAGCGCGAAGACGAAACCGACGCCCTGGGCGAAGCGCAGTGGTGCGGCCTCTTCGCGTTCGGTGGTCGGGGTGATCCGGGGCTGGATCGCGTAGCGGTAGACGTGACCCCACGGGTTGAGCTTGAGCGAGATGAACGCGCACATCGCGAACAGCACCGTCTGCGCGGCGAGGAGCCGCCACCAGCCGGTGAGGAGCACGACGGCCAGGATGACGGTGGTCATCCAGGCGGAGAAGCGCGGTCCGCGCGGGTCTACTGGGGAGTCTTTGGGCACGACGACCTCCGGACATTCGGACGAGGAGAAATTCAGTCCGTCAGAGGAGGCTGTTGGGCGTCAAGCGGCCCAATCAGCTCGTCGTGCGACACAGGCTGCTGCGCACGCGGCACAGATCCACCGCGCGTCGCTTCGTGAGCAGCATTGTCATGCCAGCGAGGGTAGCCCTCAATCTCTCGGTCCGGGAGGTATGTCCATCAGGTGGAACAACCCAGGTTCACCCGACCGGATTACGCCCCGGACCGCTCCAGATGCGGCTGCAGGGCGGCGAGCAGAGTGTCGCGTTTCGGCACGCCACCGACTCGCAACACCTCGACACCGTCGGCCGTGAGAGCCAGCGTGGTGGGCGTGCGCATCACGCCCAGCTGAGCGGCGACGTCCGGCAGGTTCGTCACGTCGAGCTCGGCGTGCGTGAGGCCGTCGGTGCGGGAGGCCAGGTCGCTCAGGATCACCTTCGCGTGCCTGCACGGCGCGCAGAACGTGGTGGAGAGCTGGACCAGCGTCACCCCCGGCGCGAGCAGGTCGCGCACGGGGGCGGGCAGGTCGATCGAGGCTTCACGACGGGAGATGCGGCCCTCGCGGACCTTGAGCAGCACACCGATCGCGCCGGCCACGGCCAACGCGCCCAGCAGCGCCCACACACCAGTCATCGTTGGACCAACGGTACATCCGTGATCACGCCGCTCAGCTTGAACGCACCGCTCTCCACCTCAACGGCGGTAGGCGTGGCACCGAACGGGAGCGTGCCGGGGTCGATCTTGATCGCGAGGGCCTGGCGGAGCTGCGGGATGATCTGCTTGAGCGAGGTGTCTTCCAGCTCGATGTCGTCGACGTTGATCTGGATGGCACCGCTGACCAGCGCGATCTGGCCGTACGCGGTGAGCGTGACGGCCTTGCCCGCGACGTTGGTCTGGCCGGAGAGCTTGATCGCGGCGGTCGTCTGCGGCGCGGCCGGCGTGACCGGCGTCCGCGTGGCCACGCGGTTGTCCGGCTCGATCGAGAGCTTGTCGAATGGCGTGACCTGGTTGGCGAGCCGGTTCAGGTCCAGCGCCTTGATCTTGATGCTGCCGTCGACCTGGTCGATGGTCGCCTTGGAGACGTTGCCCGCCAACAGGTCTGCCAGTTCGACGCGGGTGTGCCGGAGGTCGGCGTGGATGTCGAGGTCGCGCAGGTCGACGCCCGACTGCTCGTTCTTGATCGGCACACCGGTCGCGTCGATCTCGACGTGCTTGTAGTCGCCGCGGACCGCCTGGAGGATGAACGGGAAGCCGTTGATGCGCACCGACGGGTCCTCGTTGAGCTGCAGCTTCTCCCGCATGCGCTGGGCGATCTGGTACTCGCCGGCCGCCGCGAGGGCGAAGTCGGCCGCGACGAGCAGGACGCCGAGCACGATCAGCGTGATGATGAGGAACTTCCCGCGCCGTGACTTCTTCTTCCGCGGTCGTGCAGGAGTGTGCGCAGTCATTCCCCGTCCTCGACTTCAGTGATCGCGGCGACCCATGCCGCCATCCGGTCTACCAGTTCTGGAGTCGCGGCTGATTCCGCGTGCCGCATGCCGGGCTCGATCCACAGCTCGGCATGTCCCAAGGACGCGCGGTGCAGTGACCTGGCGTGCTCCTGGTCGAAATAGTGGTCCAGGTCACCGTGCACGATCAGCAGTGGGGTGGGCGTTATGCGTGCCACCACCTCCAGCGGACTCTCCGGCGGTTGTACCCA
This sequence comes from Lentzea sp. NPDC005914, assembly GCF_040629405.1. Classification (NCBI taxonomy): domain Bacteria; kingdom Bacillati; phylum Actinomycetota; class Actinomycetes; order Pseudonocardiales; family Pseudonocardiaceae; genus Lentzea; species Lentzea sp. NPDC005914. The sequence continues at coordinate 298,182 of NZ_JBEXVQ010000002.1, forward strand.
GCTGTCGCCGAGCCGAACCCCGATCGCGCGCGCCGCCAGCTTGCCGTGCGGCTGCTCCAGCAACCAGTGCACCCGGCGCATCGGTGCCGTCTCGCGGGACCACCACCGGGCAGGAGCGCTCACGGAGACGACGGCGTCGGGCCTGGTCTCACCCAGTGCCGCATGCCGGATGACGACCGAGGCGCCCATCGAGAACCCGACCGTGGCGATCTTCGAGTAGCCCAGCTCTCGAGCCGTCCTCACGGCGGCCTCGACGTCGTGGATCTCGTCCGCGCCGACCGTGGAGCGCCCCTCGGACCGTCCGTGGCCGCGGAAATCCAGCGCGACGACACCGGCGTGCGCGGCCAGGCGCGCAAGAACCCGAGCGACGTACGGCTTGGTCACGTTGTTCGTGAATCCGTGTCCCACAACGAAAGCGAGGTCGTTTTCACTCTTGTGGTGGACGCCGTGCAAGCGCACTCCGTCGTGTGACATGGATGTAACAGGCGTGACGCTTGTGGAAACAACTGTGAGCACGGCTTCTTGACCTGGGACTTTCTGGGGTTGCACAGGTATTGTCTCCGTCATCCGCAGGCAACGGGGCCCGGTCACCGTACGCCGCTGGTCTGGTCGAGGTGACCTGACCACGGCCGATTTGGAGGGCGCCTCGATGAGCATTGACGTGCTACTGCTGACGACAGACCCGGACCCGGAGGCTGTGCTTCCCGCGCTGTCCCTGCTGCCGCACGCCGTGCGTCCGCTCCGTCCCGAGGTCTCCGCGCTGCTCGAAGCCGGCCCCCACGACATCGTGCTGGTCGACGCCCGCACGGATCTGGTCGGCGCCCGCTCGCTGTGCCGCCTGCTCGACTCGTCCGGTGTGGACGTCCCCGTGGTGGCCGTGGTCACCGAGGGCGGTCTGGTCGCCGTGAACTCCGACTGGTCGGTCGACGAGATCCTGCTGCCGAACTCCGGCCCCGCCGAGGTCGACGCCCGTCTGCGCCTGGTGCGCTCGCGCCGGGGCACCACCCAGCCCGGTGGCGACGGCGCCCTGCAGCTCGGCGACCTGGTGATCGACGAGGCCACCTACACCGCGCGCCTCAAGGGCCGCCCGCTCGACCTCACCTACAAGGAGTTCGAGCTGCTCAAGTACCTCGCGCAGCACGCGGGCCGGGTGTTCACCCGCGCGCAGCTGCTGCAGGAGGTCTGGGGCTACGACTTCTTCGGTGGCACGCGCACGGTCGACGTCCACGTACGACGCCTGCGCGCCAAGCTCGGCCCCGAGCACGAGGCGTTGATCGGCACCGTGCGCAACGTCGGCTACAAGTTCGTGCGCCCCCCGCGCCCCGGCTCGTCGCGCCGCCCGGCCGAGATGGCCGAGGTCGACGAGGTGGGTGACTCGGTCCGTCTTCTGGATGAGCGTTTGATCGCGCGGTAGGTTCGCCTGTGTGGCGCAACTGAGCTGGTACGACGAGCTGACGACCGACCAGGCTGCCGAAGTGCGGCAGTTGCTGACAGCTGCCGAGAGCACCGACGGTGTGGCACCGGTCGGCGAGGCCGTGCGACTGCGGATGCGCCCAGGCGCACAGGGCAGCAGGCACCTCCTCGCGCACCTGGACGGCGAGCTCGCCGGGTACGCGCACGTGGACATGCTCGGGGACTCCGGCGGCCACAAGGTCGCCGAGTTCGCCGTGCATCCGAAGCACCGCCATCAGGGCGTTGGCGAGGCACTGGTGAAAGCGCTCCCGCAGGACTCCCTGCGGGTCTGGGCGCACGGCGGCCACCCGGACGCCGAGAAGCTCGCCGCGAAGCTCGGCTTCCGCAAGGTCCGCGAGCTGCTGAGGATGCGGCTACGGGTCGAGAACGAGCTGCCAGAGCCCAAGGTGCCCGACGGCATCACCATCCGGGCGTTCATCCCCGGCAAGGACGAGGCCGCGGTCGTCTACGTGAACCACCGCGCGTTCGACTGGCACCCCGAGCAGGGCTCGATGTCGATCGAGGACGTCCGTGCCAAGGAGGCCGAGGACTGGTTCGACCCGGCCGGCTTCCTGCTCGCGTTCGACGAGGACGGCCGGCTGGCGGGCTTCCACTGGACGAAGGTGCACACCCCTGAGCTGGGCGAGGTGTACGTGGTCGGGGTCGACCCCGACAGCCAGGGCGGCGGTCTCGGCAAGGCGTTGACGCTGGCCGGTCTCCGGTACCTGCGAGAACAGCAGGTCAAGGAGGTCATGTTGTACGTCGAGTCGGACAACACAGCGGCGGTGAGCGTCTACACGAAGCTCGGCTTCACCCTCTGGGACGCCGACGTCCAGTACGCCCGCTAGTCAACGGACCGTCACAAAACGCATACGCGCTGGTCACGCCGTCACTCATTCGGCCGTGTGACCCGTCACTTCCCGTTCGGTGTTCACCTGTCGTTCACCCCGACTAGGCGGGCTGTCCACCATGGATACCTACCTTCCGAAGCGAGCGGCGACGTCCGTCGCAAAACCGCTAAATGCTTCCGCAAGGTGGAGGACCAAGGTGAAGATCCAGCGGCACGGCGCCGTGCTCGGCCTCGTCGCGGCCAGCGCGCTTCTTCTGGGTGCGTGTGGCTCCGACAACAACGCGGGCGCGGGTGGCAACACGAACGCGCCCGCCGCCTCCGGGGTCGAGTGCGGTGGCAAGAGCAAGCTGAACGCTGAGGGCTCCTCCGCGCAGAAGAACGCGGTCGACGCGTTCGTGCAGGCTTACAAGGCCGCCTGCCCCGGCGTGGACCTCGCCTACAACCCGTCCGGCTCCGGCGCGGGCGTCAAGAACTTCAACGCAGGCCAGGTCGACTTCGGTGGCTCGGACTCCGCTCTGAAGGACGGCGCCGAGACCGAGGCGGCCACCAAGCGCTGCCAGAGCAACCCGGCGTGGAACCTCCCGCTGGTCTTCGGCCCGGTCGCGATCGGCTACAAGGTCTCGGGTGTCGAGAGCCTCGTGCTGGACGCCAAGACCACCGCCGCGATCTTCTCCGGCACGGTCAAGAAGTGGAACGACCCGGCCATCAAGGCCCTGAACGGTTCTGCGACCCTGCCGGACAAGGACATCTCGGTCATCTACCGGTCCGACGAGTCGGGCACGACCGACAACTTCCAGAAGTACCTGACCACCGCTGGTGGCTGGACCAAGGGTGACGGCAAGCAGTTCAAGGGCGGTGTCGGCGAGGGCAAGGAGAAGTCCGCCGGTGTCGCGCAGGCCGTCGGCTCGATCGACGGTGCGATCACCTACGTCGAGTGGTCGTTCGCGCAGGACAACAAGCTCTCGACCGCCAAGATCGACTCCGGTGCCGGTGCTGTCGAGCTGAACGCCGAGTCGGCCGGCAAGGCCATCGACGGCGCGAAGGTCAAGGGCGAGGGCAACAACCTGGTCCTCGACCTGAACTCGATCTACGGGTCCAAGGCCGCCGGTGCGTACCCGCTGCTGCTCGCGACCTACGAGATCGTCTGCTCGAAGGGCTACGACGCGGACACGGCCAAGGCCGTCAAGGCGTTCCTGACCGTCGCCGCCACCACGGGCCAGCAGCAGCTCGCCGAAGCCGGCTACGTGCCGCTGCCCAAGGCGTTCCAGGAGAAACTGCTGACCGCAGTGAAGGCGATTGCCTGAGGTTGATGCGAGACTTCGACCGACGCTGACGCGATGAACGATCCCGTCGCGGCCTTGCGCCCCGCCGGCTCCGGTGCCCCCGGAGCCGAGCGGGGCGTTGCGGCTGCTCCCACTGCCACGGAGGCTCCGATTCCCCCGACACCGGAAGCTCCAGTATCTCCGACGAAAGCCCACGTTCGGCCAGGCGACCGGATCTTCCGGGGGCTGGCTACGGGTTCGGGCGTCTTCACCGTCGTGCTCATCGGCGCGATCGGCCTCTTTCTGATTCTGCAGGCGATCCCGTCTCTCGGGCTGGACAACGTCAACTTCCTGACCAGCCGCGAGTGGAACACCACCGACCCCGCGAACCTGCGGTTCGGCATCCTCGACCTGACGCTCGTCACGGTCGTTGTCGCACTGCTGGCTCTGCTGATCGCCATGCCGATCGCGCTGGGCATCGCGCTGTTCCTCACGCAGTACGCTCCGCGCAACCTCGCCCGGCCGTTCGCGTACGTCGTCGACCTGCTCGCCGCGGTTCCCTCGATCGTCTTCGGTCTGTGGGGCCTGTTCGTGCTCGGGCCGGTGCTGTACCCGTTCTCGCAATGGCTGATCGAGAACCTCGGCTGGATCCCGATCTTCGCCAAGGGCAACGTCAACGTGCAGCTCGGCGGCACCGTGTTCACCGCGGGCATCGTGGTCGCGGTGATGATCCTGCCGATCATCACGGCCGTCAGCCGCGAGGTCTTCGAGCGCACGCCCACGATGCACATCGAGGGCGCGATCGCCCTCGGCGCGACCAAGTGGGAGGTCGTGCGCACGACGGTGCTGCCGTTCGGCAAGGCCGGTTACGTCAGCGCCTCGATGCTCGGTCTCGGCCGCGCGCTCGGTGAGACCATCGCCGTCGCGATCATCCTGAGCACCGCGACCAGCGCGTTCGGCTGGTCGTTGTTCGACGGCGGTTCGACGTTCGCCTCGAAGATCGCGCTGGCCGCTCCCGAGTTCAACGACCCGCGCTCGGCGGGTGCCTACATCGCCGCTGGTCTGGTGCTGTTCGTGCTGACCTTCGTCGTGAACGCCATCGCGCGCTCGATCGTCGCCGGCCACAAGGAGTACGAGTGAGCACGAACCTCGCGGATCCCACGCGCCTCGCGACGCCGCCGACGTTCCAGGCGGTCAGCCTTTCCCGCCGGATCAAGAACGGCGTCGCCACCACGCTCGTGTGGGGCGCGTTCCTGATCGCGGTCATCCCGCTGGTGTGGGTGCTCTACACCGTGGTGCAGCGTGGTTTCCCGGTCATCCTCGACGGTGACTGGTGGCAGAAGTCGTTGTCCGGCCTGCTGGCCCGCCAGCAGGGCGGCGGTGCGTACCACGCGATCTACGGCACCCTGGTGCAAGGCCTGGTGTGTGCGGTCATCTCGGTGCCGATCGGCATCATGATCGCGATCTACCTCGTCGAGTACGGCGGCCGTTCGAGGCTGGCGAAGTCGACGACGTTCATGATCGACATCCTCACCGGTGTCCCGTCGATCGTCGCGGCGCTGTTCGTCTACACGGTGTGGATCACGAGCTTCGGCCTCGGCCGCAGTGCGTTCGCCGTGTCGCTCGCCCTGGTGCTGCTGATGGTGCCGGTCGTGGTGCGCACGACCGAGGAGATGCTCAAGATCGTCCCGGACGAGCTGCGCGAGGCCTCCTACGCGCTGGGCATCCCCAAGTGGAAGACGATCGTCAAGATCGTCATCCCGACGGCGCTCTCCGGCATCCTGACCGGCATCATGCTGGCCCTCGCCCGCGTCATGGGCGAGACCGCGCCGGTGCTGGTGCTGGCGGCATACGCGCCGTTCATCAATTACAACCTGTTCGACGGCCCGATGGCCTCGCTGCCGTTGATGATGGTGAACGAGCGCAACAACCCGACACAGGCGGGCTTCGAGCGCATCTGGGGCGCGGCGATCACGCTCGTGCTGATCATCACCCTGTTCAACCTGCTGGCCACCGTGATCTCACGGGCGCTGGCGCCGAAGACGAAGTGAGCGGGCGGACATGGCCAAGCGACTCGACATCAAGGACCTGAACCTCTTCTACGGCAAGTTCCACGCCGTCGAGAACGTCTCGCTCGCGGTGCCGCCGAAGAACGTGACCGCGTTCATCGGCCCCTCCGGTTGCGGCAAGTCGACCGTGCTGCGGTCGCTCAACCGCATGCACGAGGTCGCGATCGGCGCGCGCGTCGAAGGCAAGGTGCTGCTCGACGGCGAGGACATCTACGCGTCCACTGTGGACCCGGTCGAGGTGCGCCGCACCATCGGCATGGTGTTCCAGCGGCCGAACCCGTTCCCCACGATGTCCATTCGCGACAACGTGGTGGCCGGCCTGAGGCTCGCGGGCATGAAGAACAAGAAGGAGCTCGACGAGGTCGCCGAGCGCTCGCTGCGCGGCGCCAACCTCTGGAACGAGGTGAAGGACCGCCTCGAGAAGCCGGGCGGTGGCCTCTCCGGTGGTCAGCAGCAGCGTCTGTGCATCGCGCGCGCGATCGCGGTGCAGCCGGACGTGCTGCTGATGGACGAGCCCTGCTCGGCTCTGGACCCGATCTCCACGCTGGCGATCGAGGACCTGATCACGGAGCTGAAGAAGGAGTACACGATCGTCATCGTGACTCACAACATGCAGCAGGCCGCGCGTGTGTCGGACCAGACCGCGTTCTTCAACCTGCTGGGTGTCGGTCAGCCTGGCCAGCTGATCGAGGTGGACGACACGGAGAAGATCTTCTCCAACCCCAGCCAGAAGGCGACCGAGGACTACATCTCCGGCCGATTCGGCTAAATTCTTGCGGGTGAGCCCGCAGAGCAAGAGCCGCAAGCGCAAGCAAGGCAAGGCACCCGGCCGCCGGCCTCAGCAGCAGTCCCCGTACGGGGCGCTGCTCGAGTCGGCGGCCGCGCTGCGTTCGGAGTCGTGGCTGCTCGCGGACGCCTGGGCGAGCGAGCTGTACGCCACGCTCTGGCTCGCGGGATCCGGCCACACGCCGATGATCGAGGCTCTGCAGGCGATGGACGACCCGGCGGCGCTCACCGCATTGCGCGCGCTGTCCGGTGTGGGCGACGAGGACGCTCGTGCCGAGGCCATGGCCGCCGCGGAAGCCGTTGCGGCACGCGGTGTCGCCGAGCCGGCGTGGTACGTCGCCGGTTCTGCTTTGGAGTTCCACGAGGCCTTCCTCGTCACGAACCTGCTCGGGGACGTGGAGGTCGTCGCGATCACCCAGGAACGTGCCAGTGCTCGCGAGACCGTGCTGTTCATGCGTCAACCGGTGCTCGGGGCCACCGCGATCGAGCTGTTCGCCACGCCGGACGAGGGGACCGTGGCGCTGCTGGAGGACATGATCGCCTCCACGCCCGACGCGTTCCGGGACCTGATCGCGCCGCTGAGCGCCGCCGAGGCGTTCGACCGCGTGTGGCCGGACGTCGAGCAGTTCTGGGAGGACGGGCCCGACGAGGAGGCCGAGGAAGGCCTGATCGGCTCCGAGGACGTCCGGCACCCGATCCAGCTGATCGCACTCGCCGACGCCCGCGTGAGCGCGTTGGTGGACGAGGACTACGAGATTCCCGTCATCAGTCCGAACAGGACGGACGAGACCGTCGAGGCGTTCCTGGCTTCACCGCACGGAATTGCCGACGTCGAGGCGGCACGGACGTTCGCTCGGATCGTCGCTTCCGCTGCGGTGGAACAGAACCGCGATCCCGTGGTGTACGGACCGGCGTCGCTCACCGCGGTGCTGATCCTGAACGTGGCCGCGCGGCTGCACGTGACCGACGAGGACTTGGCCCTGCTGCCGGAGATCGTGCGCGCGTGGGCGTACTTCACCGTCGAGGCACGGGAGCTGCCGCGCGAGGAAGCCAAGGCGGCCTGGGACGAGGAACTGCCCACCGTGCTCGCCGAGTTCTCCGAGGCCTACGCCGATCCGGAGCTCGCGGCAGAACGCGATGGGCAGTTCAGGTGAGGGGAGCGCTCAGAGGTTGTCGTCGCCGCCGTAGCCGGGCATCCGGCCGGTGACGACGAAGACCGTGCGCTTGGCGACCGACACGGCGTGGTCGCCGTAACGCTCGTAGAAGCGGCCGAGGAGAGTCACGTCGACGGCGGTGGCGACGCCGTGGCTCCACTCCTTGTCCATGATGACCGAGAACAGGTGGCGGTGGATGTCGTCCATCGCGTCGTCCTCGGCTTCGAGGTTGCGCGCGCGCTCGACGTCCTTCTCGCGGATGATGCTCGCCGCCTCGGTGGCGAGCTTGACCGCGATCCGGCCCATCTCGGCGAAGTACGGCTGCACGTCCTCCGGCAGCGCCGACGCCGGGTGCCTGCGCCGGGCGGCCTTCGCCACGTGCAGGGCCAGGTCGCCCATGCGCTCGACGCTCTCGGCGGCGTGGATCACCGCCAGCACAGTGCGCAGATCGGTCGCGACCGGTGCCTGCAACGCGAGCAGCGCGTACGACTGCTCCTCGATGCTGGAACGGACGTCGTCGACCTTCTGGTCGCCGCTGATGACCTGCTCCGCGAGACCGAGGTCGGCCTGCAGCAAAGCGGAGGTCGCGTTCTCCATCGCTTCGGCGACCATGCCGGTCATGTCGGCAAGTCGGCCGGCGAGCTCTTCTAGCTGGTCGTGGTAGGCCTCGCGCATGGCGCTCAGCCTACGTCCCGACCATCGCGGCAGCGACATGCCAGCATGAACCCGAGGTGAACCCCAGGCGAATCACTTCGCGCAGGGGTCCGCCGCCGCGTTCACAATGGACAGATCACTTCCCGCTTGTCCCTGGTTACCGGCCTGCGGAGTGCTGCCGGCCTTCGGTGCCACGACGTTGTCGTCGAAGTTCGAGCCGAGCGTCAGCTGGAGAGCTCCGCCCATCTCGGGGGCCTCCACCAGTTCCGCGCTGGGCACGGCGGCCTTGAGGGTCGCCGCCTTGTTCTCGTTGCCCTTGGCGTACCTGATGGTGGTCTTCGCCTCCTTCGACGAGTCACCGACGAAGGAGACCTTGAACCCCTGCTGCTGCAACGCGGTCGACGTGCGGCCTGCCGCGCCGCCGTTGTTCGGGTTGCCGTTGCGCACCTGGACGGAGACTTCCTTGGGGTCGATCACCGTGCCGGGCTGGACCGGCGTGCTGTTCGGGTCACCGGGCTTCGGGTCGGCCGGCTTCTCCTGCGGCAACGGGGTTCCGTCGATGATCGTCTGGAACAACGCCTTGACGTCGTCGTTCTTCAGCCGCTCGATGTTGTCGTCGTTCGACTTCGTCGGGCCCTCGTCGGTCCAGTGCGGCATCGTCACGAACGAGACGCGGCCGGCGTCGAGGCTCTGCAACGAGTTCGCGAGCTCCAGCAGCTGCGCGACACCGACGTTGTCACCGGCCGTGGACTTCGTCAGCGCGTTGATGAAGTTGTTGAGCTTGGTCGGGCTCAGCAGCACCTCGTTCGACAACGCCTGGCGCAGCATCGCCGACAGGAAACCCTGCTGCCGCTTGATGCGGTCGAAGTCTCCGCCGATGTCCCCCGCGACCTTGCGGGCGCGCACGTACGACAGGGCCTGGTCGCCCTTGAGGGTGTACTTGCCCGGCTTGTCGATGACGACACCGAGCTCGTCGTCCTTGATCGCCTTGGGCACGCAGATCTGCACGCCGCCGATCGCCGTCGACATCTCGCGGAAACCGACGAAGTCGATGCTGACGAAGTGGTTGATCTTGAGGCCGGACAGCTGGGTCATCATGTTGGCCACGCACTCGGGCCCTCCGTCGTTGTAGACGGAGTTCGCCATGACCTCTTTCTCCGGCGCCAGGGCACCGCCGTACTGACCGTTGTCCGTGTTCCACTTGCGGCACTCGGGCCGGTCGACCCGGACGTCACGCGGCAGCGAGACGATGACCATGCGCTTCCGGTCCGCGGGGATGTGCGCGAGCATGATCACGTCCGACCGCGCGCCACCCTCCTTGGCCTGGGTGCCGACGTGGTCCTGCGGCTTCGCGCCCGCACGAGTGTCCGAGCCTACGAGCAGGAAGTTCTCGTCACCGAGCTGCTTCTCCGCCTGCTGCACGGCCTGCGAGTTGCCGCCCAGCGCGTCGATCTGCGTGAACTTGGAGTCGGCGTACAGCGTCGCGGTCCAGGCGATGCCGGTCGACGCGAACACCACGGCCGCGGCGGCGATCGCCCCGACCTTGGCGCCGCGCATCAACCTGCGCTGCTGCGGCGTGCGGCCGGCGATCTTCCGCTCGCCGCCCTCTTCGCTGTCGGTGAGCACGACCGGGTCGGCGAACTGGGTCGCCTCCTCCATGTCGTCCTCGTCCTTGACCCACGGCATGAGCTTGGCGCGCCGTTCCTTGCGCTGGCGCTCCTGCTCCAGGAGTTCGTCGTGCACCGCCGAGAACCGCGCGAGCGTGTGGTCGACCTCGCGACGCTTCTTGACGTCGTCGCCGATGGCCTCCATCTCGGTGGTGAGGCACATCGGGTCCATGTCTTCGCGCTTCTCGACCTTGGCCACCCCCGCCGCCGAGGCGATCTGGGTGGCTTCGGGTCCGGGCCCGTCCGCCTTGGGCTCCTCGGCCGCGGGCTTGCCCGGCGCCGGAGCGCCGTCGGCCGCCGGGACGGGAGCGCCAGGACCGGCGGGAGGTCCGCCGAGCCGGTTCGAGATGGGCGCGCCGCCGGGCGCGGGCCGGGGACCGCTCGACTCCGCCCTCGGGGGCATCGGCCGGGGTCCGCTGGACTCCGCGCGGGACGGCATCGGGTGCCTGCCGGTCAGGTCCGCGTTCGGGGGTGCGGCGCGGCGGTCCGGCCCCTCGCCGGGGGCGGGAGGGCGCGGAATGCTGGTCGAGGACGGCGCCTCACCCGGCAGGAGGCGGCGCGGTGCACCGGCCTCGGGAGCGTCCGGTGCACCGGGTGCCTTGGGAGCGGCCGGGCGCGGCATTCCGTTCGAGGTGACGTCGCCCGGAACCGGCGGGCGCGCGATGCCGTTGGACGACGGCGCGTCGCCAGGAGCGAGCCTGCGCGGAGGTGCGCCGCCGGCGTCGGGTGCGGGGCGGCGGATCGTGCCGCTGGGCATGCCGTTCGCCTCGGGCACCCCACCTGGCGCGGGACGTCGCGGGATGCCGTTCGACGAAGGAGCGTCCGCGGGAGGCATCCGGCGCGGGTCGCCGGGGGCCTGCGGGCGTGGCACGCCGTTGGACGTCGCGTCCCCAGGTGCCGGGGGGCGCTGGATGCCGTTGGACGACGGTGCGTCGCCGGGCACGGGCCTGCGCGGCACACCGTTCGGGATCGGCCGCGGACCGGTCTGCTCACCGGGAACAGGCCTGCGCTGCATTCCCGTCGCGTCCGGACGCGGGCGGGTGCCGGTCTGCTCACCAGCAGGCGGGTAGGCCCCGTTCTGGGCGGGCCTGGGCCGCGTTCCGGGCTGCTCGGCGGGTGCGTCGGGGAGACGCCGCCTGCCGGTCTGCTCGCCGGTGAAGCTCTGCGGGGGTGCCGGAGGTGGTGCCTGCTCTGCCATCGGCGGCCGCGGGCGCGTACCCGTCTGCTCGCCAGGCCGGCGGGCGACGGGCGGCTGCTGCCGCGGTTGCTGTGGCTGTTGCACAGGCGGGTCGGGCAGTGCACGCCTGCCCGTTGCGGGTGCGGGTGGGTCAGGCAGGGCACGCCTGCCTGTCGTGGGAGCGTCGGGCGAGCCTGGCGGGACGGGTCGGGGGATGTTCGTCCTGCTGTGCTGCTCGATGAGGTCCGAGACGCTCAGGCCCCCAGAGCCTTCCATCGAGCGACGTCTACGGCCGGTCGGCTGGTCGTGCTGGGGATCCTGATCACCACGGGAAGAGGGGCCGCCACGTCGGGGGTCGTCGGGCACCCAATCTCCCTTCTGGGTCAGAAGCTAAAAGCGGTTCGTCATAACGTGTTGACGACGACCGGGACACAAGGGTTGCATCACCGGCGTGTCAGTTGCGCCCGCGATACTACGGATGTAGCCGACTTCTGACGACCACTCCGGGTGATACGGCTTCGATCTGTACGCGATTACGCGCAGTCCGCTTGCCCTGAACGGGTGAGCCAGCTCACTCAGTAGTAACCGAGAACACGTGTCTCGGTGATAGCACGCCTTCCGGCCGCCGCGCCGGCGAGGCGGACCCGCCCATCCGCACGGTACGCCACCGCGTTGCGTCCCGACTGCTTGGCCGTGTACAGGAGGCTGTCGGCGCGGAGCAGCTGCTGCTCGGCACTGACAGCGGGCCGTTGCGGAGCCTCGTCCGCCGGCGGTTCGTACGCGAGGCCCGCGCTGACCGTCACGCGCAGCCCCGGCGCGATCTCCTGCCACGCGTGACGCTCGACACGTTCCCGGGCCGCCTCGGCGATCTCCACAGCCGTTGCCGCGTCTACCCGCGGCAGCACGAGCACGAACTCCTCGCCGCCGTAGCGGGCGCAGAAGGCGGCCTCGGGAAGACCCTGCTGCAGCAGTTCCACCACGCGCTGCAGCACGCGGTCGCCGAGCAGGTGCCCGAAGGTGTCGTTGACCTGCTTGAACCAGTCGAGGTCGATCAACGCGACGGCGAGCCCGTGCCGGCACGCGCCGTGCTCGGCCAGCAGGTCGATCAGCCGCTGGTCGAGGTAGCGGCGGTTGTAGGAGTCGGTGAGGCTGTCGCGCAGGCTCTGCTCGCGTGCCTCGGCGTGCTCCCTGCGCAGCCGGTCGACCTCGCGGCGCAGCTGTTCGGGAACGCGCGGCTGCTCGTCCTGGTCGGCGTGGACGAGGTCGAGAGCGGAACGCAGGTGCTGGTACGCCTGGCGCCACTGGCCGCGGGAGGCGAGCAACGTCGCGATGGACTCGTGCAGCCCGACCAGTCCCGGACCCTGCTGGTCGACGGTGGGAGTCTCGTCGGCCTGGGTCTGTGCGATCTCGGGTCGCAGCGCGGTCATCGCGGTCACCTCCTTACCTGCCAGGTGTCGTCCCCTGAGAGGCGGCGCTTGAGCAAGAAGGACGCGTGGGGGCGGGATTTCCCCCGTCCGGTTGACCGTCAGCTGCTCCGATCCAGTGAGCTTGGGTGATCAACAACCCGCTCAGCCACCGAGACAGGGCGCGAACCCGTACACCTCGTCGTCCAGGAGCACGACGTGCAGCGATCCGATCTGGCTACCGACCACCGCGTCGTCCTGGCGCAGCGTGACCGTGACGGCGACGACGTACACGTCTCCGCGGGGATGCGCCTTCTCTCCCGGGGGTGCCCAGTCGGCGTCGGTCCGAAGCGTTGACCAGGTCGGTTCGACCTTGATGGTGGCGCCGCGCAGATCGCACGTCTTCTGCCGGAAGTCCGGGTGCTGGGTGTCCTTCAGCATCTTCTGCTGCTGCGGCGCCCCCTCGTCGCCCGCCTTGTTGAGGCGCTCGTAGAACGCCTTGAACAGCGCTTTGTCGTCGTCGGTCAGCTGAGCCGGCCGTGCGGTGCCCGCGACCGGTCCGGCACAGCCCGCGAGCAGCGCGAGCGAGGCGAGAAGGACCGCGACGCGCTCAGCCACCGGAGTGCATCACGTCCGCGCCGGCCGGAACCGTCGCGTCCTCGGGGTCGTCCAGCCACCCCTCGGGCAGCACGACCTTGGCCGAGGACCCCTGCCGCCCGCGCGGCCCCTCGGCGTTCTCGGGGAACGGCACGGTGGGGTCGAGCTGGCCGATCAGGTCGTCCAGCTGCTGCAGGCTCGAGACCATCGCGAACGCCCGGCGCGTGTCGCCGCCGACCGGGAAGCCGTGCCAGTACCAGGCCATGTGCTTGCGCAGGTCCCGCAGGCCCTTTTCCTCGCCGTAGTGGGCGGCGAGGAGTTCGGCGTGCGTGCGGAGGATCTCCGCGACCTCGCCGAGGTTCGGCCCCTCGGGAACCTCCTCGCCCCGGAACGCCGCCTGCAGGTCGCGGAACAACCACGGCCTGCCAAGGCATCCACGCCCGACGACCACGCCGTCGCACCCGGTCTCGGCGACCATGTCGAGGGCGTCCTGAGCACTGAAGATGTCGCCGTTGCCGAGGACCGGGATGCTCGTGACGGCCTCTTTGAGCTTCGCGATCTTCGACCAGTCGGCCTTGCCGGAGTACCGCTGCGACGCCGTGCGCGCGTGCAGTGCCACGGCCTGTGCACCCTCGTCCGCCGCGATACGTCCCGCGTCGAGGTACGTCAGATGGTCGTCGTCGATGCCGATGCGGAACTTCACGGTGACCGGCATGTCTCCCGCGTTGCGCACGGCGGCCCGCACGATCTGCCGGAACAGCTCCCGCTTGTACGGCAGCGCGGCCCCGCCACCCTTGCGCGTCACCTTGGGCACCGGACACCCGAAGTTCATGTCCATGTGGTCGGCGAGGTTCTCGGCCACGATCATCTTCGTGGCCTCGCCGACGTTCTTCGGGTCGACGCCGTACAGCTGCATCGACCGCGGGTGCTCGTCCTCGTCGAACGTGATCATGTGCATGGTCATGGCATCACGCTCGACCAACGCCCGCGCCGTGATCATCTCGCACACGTACAGCCCGGCCCCGTACCGACGGCACAGCTGCCGGAACGCCACGTTGGTGATGCCGGCCATGGGGGCCAGCACGACGGGCGGGTCGACGGCGAACGGGCCGATCTTGAGGGTGGAGGGAACGGACACGCCCTCCAGGTTACGGCACTGACCAGCCGCGATCTTCACCCAGCGTGACCGCTGTGGTGAGCGCCTCGCAGGTCTCGTCGTCGAACGCCACCAGCCGGATCCGGTCGACGACGGGCAGCGACCGCACCGCTCGGGCCGCCACCCGCGCGCCCTCGTCTTGGTCCCCGCCCTCCCAGACCGGTCCCACCGTGCGAATCACGTACTTCACCGGCGCGAGGTCGAACGCGGGCGTGGCCACGGCCTTCCCCGGTTCACACGGCGCCAGCGCCGCCCCGGCCTCCGCGAGCCTCGGCCCCGCTGCCCGATGTATCGCTCCGTCCACCCCGCCGCCAGCAAGCCTGGCACCTGCGGCGTTCGTTCCGGGCGGACTTCACGCTCCGCGAACAGACCCGGTGCCCCGATCGGGTGTCGGGGCCTTCTGCAAACATGCCCTTGGAGGTGGCCTACGCGTGGGGGCGGTTCAACTGATCAGGTCCGGGTTCGAGCGGTTCTTCGTCGACGGACCAGTCGGCAAGCCGACGGGCGGCGGTGAACAGCAGGTCGTGGCCGTGCAGCAGGTGGGCGAGCTGTCCTTGCCGACGGGCAGGCTCGTCGCAGCCGACCCGTTCGTGGTGTGGCCGGAGGACGCCGAGGCGTTCACGGAGACGGTCGCGCCGGGCACGTACCCGGTGTCGGTGTCCCTGGTCTCGTGGGTGGACGGCGACGGCTACCCCGACATCCGCCAGGGCTACCGCGTCGCCGCCGCGAAGGTGACCGTGCAGGACGAGCCCGCGTACTCGTGGACGCCCGCCGTGCTGCCCGGCGAGCCCGTGCCGATGCAGGAGGAGTTCGGCTACGACGTGAAGTCGAGCACCGGCGCGTTCTTCGACCTCTCCGCCGCGCCCGCCGTCGACCGCCTGGCGAGCGACGACGAGGCCGGCAACTGCGACCTCATCGACGCCCTGGGCAAGGTGGGTGGCGGCCGCGGCCCGGCCAACGTCGTCGATCCGCACTCCGGCCTGAACGTCGTGGCGTTCTCGACCGGCTGGGGCGACGGCGTCTACCCGACCTGGGTCGGCCGCAACACCGCGGGCGACCCGGTCGCGTTCGTCACGGACTTCTTCGTCATCAACCGCAGCTAGTTCGACCGCTTCAGAACGGCACGTTCACGCAAGCCAGCCGCGGCCCGGCCGTGCCCGCCTCGCCGGGGCTGGTGTGCGTGTGTTCGTTGTGGAGCACGACGGACTGCGCGTGCCGCTCGGTGAACTGCCAGTCCACTGTGGACGAGGTGTAGGCGAACCCGTGGCCGTCCGTGTGCACGTCGAGCCAGATCTCGTTACGTGGGTTGGCATACGTCGGATCGACCGACGGCTCCTTCGGGTCCACCACGTTCTGGTAGTGCGGCCCGGCAGCCGCCGGCAACGCCCCGCACTTGTTCACGTGCACGTGCGCGCCGTACGCCCGATTCGGCAGCAATCCCTTGAGCTTCAACAAAACCGTTGTGCCGCCGTTGACCGTCGGCACGCCGAGCACCATCACCTTGGCTCCGCTGGGGACCTTCGCGTCGTACGTGACGGCCTTGGCGGTGTCGCTGTAGCTCTCGAACTTGCCCGACGCGAAGGCCACCTTCGCGGGTTCGGCCTGCGCGGTCCCCGTGAACATGAGCATCGCGGCAGCCGCGACTGCAAACGTCTTCATAGCTCTACTGCTTAGCGGTCCCGGCCGTCGTCCGCCATTTTTGAGACGGGACCGGAGTTTCAAATGGCCGCATTCGGGTATTGCCGAGTGGTGAGCGAAGCCGAGGAATCCGACCAACGCAGACTCGCCCGCAACGTCAACGAGCTGCTCCAGGAGCTCCGCGTTGCCCAGGCCGGCGTGCAGATCCTCTTCGGCTTCCTGCTCTCCATCGCCTTCACCGACAAATACGCCTCGACCAGCGGATATGTGCGGGCCACCCATCTGGTCACGGTCCTGTGCGCCGCGATCGCCGTGGCCTTCCTGACCGCCCCGGCGGCCTGGCACCGCGTCTGGTTCCGCCAGGGCCGCCGCGAGGACGTCGTGGAGTCGGGCAACGCCTTCGCCCTCATCGGCCTCGCGTTCCTCGCCCTCGCCATGACCGGCACGGTCCTGCTGCTGGCCGAGGTCATCGTCGGCGACTGGCCGTCGGTGATCGTCGGCGTGCTGGCCTTCATCGTTTTCGCGGGCCTCTGGTTCGCCGTGCCCTTCGCGTCATCCCATCGTGCTCAGGACCGCAAGCGCCCCTAGCCCCACCGCCGCCGGCACCGCGATCAGCACCTGCCGCTTCGTGGGCCTCGGTTGTTCGGCGAGCACACGAATCCCCAACGGCACCAACGCAACGCACAGCCCAACGGTCCCTACGACCGACATAACCTCGGTGCCCTTCAACACGCCGAGCGGCAACAACCCCATCGTCGCAAACGCCACGGAGCGCACCTTTCCCAGCTCCCCGCCGAGGTAGGCCGCGATCGACAGCACGAACCAGCCGAACATGATCGTGAACGACAGGAAGCTGAACAGGTGCAGGTCGCCGTACCCCTTGGCGACCAGCTCCGTCGCACCCTCCACGCCCAGATGCTTGGTGGCACTGAACGCCGCGTGATCCACCCCGGCGTGAAAGGTCCGTTCGAACAGCCCGACGGTCACCAGCACCCCGGCCCAGGCAGCCCACCTGGGCCGTTTCTCCCCGATGCGCTGCGCGAAAAAGGCCACCGCCGCCCACATGACGACATTCCCCGCCAGAAACGCGGTGTAAGCCGCCGTCATCAACCCCGGATGCTCCGCCATCGCCCGCAACTGGTCCGGGAAGAAGAAGTTGAACGGCGACCGCAACAACGTTCCGGCGAGGAGCAGCGCCGGCCCCAGCACCAGCGCCGCCCCACCGACCCACGCCCCAGGAAATCTCATACCTGAACGCTGTCATCGCCAACGCCCCACCGGATCGGCCCGTGGTCCGGCCCGCTCACTCAGACCACGGTCCGACTCAGCTCGCTGCCGCGGCGGCGATCTTCTGGACGATCAACGGCTGGCCGTCCGAGGACTTCGTCGTCGGATTGACCGAGTACACCAGCTTCCGCTGCAGGTCACGGGTGGCGAACATGCCACTCGAGTACCCGTGCCGGCTGCCGGTCTTCCCCCAGACCTCCATGCCGTTCACCACGATCCTCATCAGACCCTGGCTGTAGAGGGCGGGCCCACCGCCGTTGAACGTGGACACGTCCGGAATGGTGAAGAGCCTGCTCATCATCTCGTCGCCCAGCAGTCGTCCGCGGAACAGGCCGGTGATGAACCCGTCCAGGTCCTCCGCGGTGGAGATGATCGCGCCCGCCGCGCCGGGGATCGACTGGTTCATCTCGGTCGCGTCGACGAGATCACCGTCCACGTCCAGATACCCGCGAGCGGCCGCGTTGGGCAGGCTGGGGTCGTCCTCGGGGTAATAGGTGTGGCACAACCCGAGCGGCCCGGTGATCCGCTCGCGCAGGTTCCGCGAGTAGGAACGTCCGGTCATCTTCTCGACGATCATGCCGGCCGTGACGTAGGAGGTGTTCGTGTACTTCTGGGCGGTGCCGGGCTGGAAGTCGATCGGATGCCGCAAAGCGGTGTCCAGCACCTGCCGCGGGCTCCAGTGCTCGAAGCGGTGCTCGAGGACCCATCGCGGGTCGGTCAGGCCGGGGATGTCCACCGACGGCAGCCCGGACGTGTGATCGAGCAGCGTGTACACCGGAACCGGCGGATAGTCGGCCGGCAGCACACCCGGCAGGTACCGCTGCACGGACTCGTTGAGGTCGATGCGCCGCTCCTGAGCCAACTGCAACACCATCACGCCGGTGAAGACCTTGGTGGTGCTGCCGATCCGGAAGCGCCCGCCGGCCCGTACCGGAGCGCCTGTGCGGACGTCGGACACGCCGGAAACCCCGGACCAGGCACCGGCCGACCCGGTGATCCGCACCAGTGCCCCGGTCGTCTCCCGGCTGGGCAACCCGCTGATCGCGCCTCGCAGCGCGGCGTCGTTGGGCGGCGGCACCGTGGCCGCACCCGCCGGCACCGCACTGACGGCAGCCGCGACGGCGGCGATGATCGTGACAACTGCAGTTCTCATGCCGATGAGCCTGTCGGTGCAGGACGTTTCGAACCATGGAGCTTCCCGGCGCTTCGATGGTGGGGCCAGCCGGACCATGGTCATCTGAAAATTCCGTGGACCGCGTGTCGATTCGCGCTCTCGCGGTTCGACGTATCAGTAGAACGGACAAGCACCCGGTCCGCCGACGGCGAAAATCGGGTGAGACGGACGCGGCGATGCGGAACACTCGGGAAGACCGATGAGTTCTGAGAGAACTGCGGGTCTCTACTGGTGTCACGACCGTTGACGCCGGCGGCCTTGGCCGTGACGCGACTGCCAGCAACCTAGTGAGGGCCTGACATGCCTGCAGCGATCCAAGACCGCCCGACCGCACAAGCGGCCAGAACACCCCTGGTGGTGCGCCTGCTGGTGCTGGCCACGTTCGTGGTGATCCTGAACGAGACCCTCATGATCAACGCGATCCCGCGCCTGATGGAGTCTCTGCAGGTCACCGAGCAGGCAGCCCAGTGGGTCTCCACCGCCTTCATGCTCACCATGGCCGCCGTCATCCCGATCACCGGCTGGTTCCTGCAGCGCGTGACCACCCGCCAGGGCTACGCGATCGCCATGGGCGTCTTCCTGACCGGCACCGCCATCTCCGCCGCAGCGCCGACGTTCGCGATCCTGCTGGTGGGCCGAATCGTCCAAGCCGCCGGCACCGCCGTGATGATGCCGCTGCTGATGACCACGTTGATGACCGTCGTGCCCGAACAGGACCGAGGCCGAGTCATGGGCAACGTGACCCTCGCGATCTCAGTGGCCCCGGCCCTCGGCCCCGCGGTCTCCGGCCTGATCCTCCAACTCGGCTCCTGGCGCCTGCTGTTCGTGGCCGTCCTGCCCATCGCGGGGTCCGTGGCCTACTTCGGCCTGCGCCAGATGACCAACATCGGCGAACCCAAGGTGAGCTCCATCGACTGGTTCAGCGCAGCCGCGGCCACCCTGGGCTTCGGTGGCCTGGTCTACGGCCTGAGCCTCTTCGGCGAAGGCAACGCCACCCAGGGCCCGACCATCGGCATAGTCCTGGCCGGCGCCGCCGCCATCGCCGTCTTCGTACTCCGCCAGCTCAAACTCCAACGCACCGGCGCCCCGCTGATGGACCTGCGAACCCTCCGCCACCGCACCTTCGCCCTGTCGCTGACCCTCATGTGCGTGGCGTTCCTGGCGATGATGGGCTCGATGATCCTGCTGCCCCTCTACCTGCAGAACCTGCGAGGCCTCACCCCACTGCAAACCGGCCTGCTCCTGATGCCAGGCGGCCTGGCCATGGGCCTGCTGGGCCCAACAGTGGGCAAGCTCTACGACCGCCTTGGCAGCCGCCGCCTGGTCCTCCCCGGCTCGATCGGCATCGTGCTCTCCCTGGCCGGCTTCACCCAGGTGTCGATGACCATGCCGTACTGGCAGGTCCTGGCCCTGCACGCCCTGCTGATGGTGAGCCTGGCCGCAACCTTCACCCCGATCTTCACCCTGGGCATGGGCGCCCTCCCCCCAGACATGTACCCGCACGGCAGCTCAATCCTCGGCACCCTGCAACAGGTAGCAGCAGCCCTGGGCACCGCCCTGGTGGTGACAGTGATGACCGCCCGCACAAGCCACCTGGTAGCCGACGGCGCCACCGCAGCGGCAGCACAGCTGAGCGGCATGAAACTGGCCTTCGTGGTAGCCACCGCCATCGCCGCGGCCACGATCGTCGTAGCGGCCCTGCTGCCAAGCCGAACCCCCGCGGCAGCCGACGCCCACGCCTGACCCAACACGTCCGCCCGAACCTCGAAAACGAAGAACCCCCAGGTCGCTTGACCTGGGGGTTCTTTCGGTGTGGGCCGCCAGGGACTCGAACCCTGAACCCGAAGATTTCCGGAAGTCGATCGGCGTTGTTCGGTGATCTTCGCCGACAGTGCTCACTACCTGCATGGATGCGGTCTTGATCTGAGCACTGTGGACAGTCGCTTTTCGACGTTTGCCGTCGTTTTCTGAGACTAAAGTGTGCCGTCGATCTTGGTCTTCTGATCGCCCATACCTCTGCCATCATCCCGACACTGAGCCTAGAACGCGGCCGGTGGCGTTGGGTCAAGGTACTCGTTCCAGCCTTGACGCAGCGTCGCCGGCCGTTGTCATGCTCGCGGCGTCGGGGTGGCTCGGCTTGGTGCTCGTTGAGCGTTCCCGCGGCTTCGCCCTGGTCCTGATTCGGTGGCAAGGCGGCGGAGCCGTCGCGGCAGTCGAGCGCCGTGCCATCAGTCCGCGGTGACCCCTCTGGCGCTCGTAGGGAGCTGCTGGACGACTCAGCTCTATGGGTGAGCCTGTCGGGTGGAGGAAGGCCGGAGTTGCGGCGCGCAGCGTCGCCCGGCCGACCGGCGCAGCGAAGCGGATGCCGGGAGCGCCGGGATGGATGTTGTTCGCCGGTAGGGGCCAGGACGCGCCGCCGGCGGCGGCGCCTTGATCCTGTAGAGCCAAATTCGGCAGAAGTACCGTCATGAGCTTGTCAGGCTGAGATCCATCCGTACATTGTGATCCTTACGAGCCGCCGGCACGGAGAGGACGCGCATGAGAGCGAGTGGGGAGATCGTCTCTGACCTTGAGATCGAGAGCGCGGCCTCGCGTGCTATCAAGCATGGAATCGAGCACTTTCCTCCGCTAATGTCAGACATTTGCTTGACTGATGCCGCGCAGGTCATTTCTGATCAGGCCGAAGCGCGGTTGGAAGACGGCTATCTGCTCTCTTCGGAAGTCGTGGCCTATCCGCGCAAGAGTTTTGGCATCAGGCCAGTGCTGGTTGCTCCATTGACCGCGCGCGCAGTCTATGGAGCCGCTGTCCGCAAGGTTCAGAGCTGGCTTCCGGAGCCGAGCCGTGCTAACGGCAACTGGGATAAACATAAAGAATTCGGATTGAAAAGCGAGTCATCCCACGTCGTAGAGTTTGACATAGCGTCCTGCTACGAATATGTCGACCATGCTCGACTGCGGGAAGAGCTCGCTATGCGGACCTCTAATGCTGGTCTTGCGAGTCTGATCACGGGCTACCTCTCTGAAGTCCAGGGTCGCGCGCATGGGCTCCCTCAGTTTTCCTACGAGAGTGATCTTCTTGCAGACACCTACCTCAATATTCTTGACCGTCGACTTCATCGAGGACAGTTCGTAACGTCGCGGTTTGCAGACGATTTCAAGATTCTTGCCAGTAGCTTCGACGAGGCCAGTGAAATAATTGAGCTGTGTTCTGAGTATGCGCGAGATCTGTGTCTCGTCCTATCCACTGAGAAGACTCGGGTAATGAAGAAGTCGACGTTGAAGCGTCGGTATATTCCGGATGCGAAGGTGCGAGAGCCATACTTCAAGGATGCGGAAAACGCTCGGAGGGCGGCCAAAAGATTCTTCTTCTCGGGCTACGGAGATGTTGACGTCGATGACGACAGTGAGATTGATCCGGATGAGCTTGAGTACACTGCATATCACTCTATAGTCGCAGATTGGGCTGAAGCTGCGGTCGATCGAAATGAGGCGAAAACTAAGAAAGTTCGACTTAGGGCGAAGACCAAGGGTGATCGCTTGCAGGGGCTTATTCCGGAGGCCCTAAGTGTGCTTAGGTCTGATCCGACTCCTGTCGATCCCGACTTTCTTCGCCTAGTTGTCTACGACAACATCGCCCGGCTTGAGTCTGTTGTCAAATATATCGTTGCACATCCCGACGGTGCCGACTATTGGCACCTCATTCATGAGTTTACCGAGCAGCGACGACAGAGTCCTTGGCTAAAGCTGTGGATCATCTACGCTGCGAATCAGCTCGCCAGCGACCTCTTCAACTCGCACGAAGCAGCGGTCATCGATTGGATCGGTGAGCAAATCGAAGATCGCCATGAGTTGGTGCGCGCTGAAGCAGCCTGGGTCCTAGCCGAGCATGAGAGGATCTCAGTCGCCGAGCTGCTCGGACTCTATCAAGCGGCAACGGAGCTCACACGACCTCTATTGGCTGCGACTGTGGCTATCGATAGCAAGGCGTCGGGGCAGGCTATTGGTTCCTTGCAAGGAGATGGACGGCTAATGAGTGAGGCTATCAAATGGGCAAGAAAGAGTTAGATCTTCGAAGCCTTACAGGGGCAGGCGAGTCTATGCTCCGCACCATCGCCCGTTTGCGCTTTGCCGACGACTCCACTGAGCGTGTTCTTATTTTGATATCTACCCTTGGCGAAATGCACGTCGCTAAGTCGTTGAGGGTGCTGGTTGAGAGAGGTCGGTCACGCCGGGGCAAATTTGAATCAACCTTGGTTGCAAAGACTGAAGAGAATATGTATCTATCCTGGCCATCGATGTTTGAGTGGCTTTCTTCTGGGTTTGACCTACACATCCGCGGCAAGGGGCCGGCGCAAGCGTTCGAGAGCTGTATTGCCATGCGGAACGCAATTGTTCACGGGGATGGTCGTCTAACCGAGTTGCAGGCTAGGAGCTTTGCTCCCTCGGTTGCGACCCGGAATGATGCGGTTAAGAAGCTCGGTGTTCACTTTGTCGGAAACAGGGTCTTTATGGGAGAAAAGACTCGAGAGCTGGTACTTCAGGCAGCCAGGGACTTCGTCATCTATTTCGATGCCCAGCTGCTCGCAAAGTATCCTGAACTGCTTGGTGCTGTCGATGTTGAACCGGGAGTGACTAAAAATAGGTGAAACTGGTATGAACTAGGTAGGCGAATCATGATTGCTCGTCACCCTCAGGCTCTTCACGCTCCGGCGTAATGGACAGTGCCCTGTATGTTCGCCTTTCCTCGCCTGAGCCGATTGTGTGGATCGTCTCCTCGGCGCGAATAACTACGCGAGTGCGAAAAAGTGAGTCGAGAGGTTCTCGGAGATCTGGCTCGATAGACATTGAGACGACGTCACCGGTCGACATTCGCAAGTCGATATTTCGAACGTCGCTGACCGTGATTAGCGTGCCATGCAGATCTATTATGTCAGCGTCGATCTTATTTTCCTTGATGAGGTTCCGCAGGCCTTCGGCGGTAGCACGAGATATTTTGCCGCTGTGCGTCGGTCCGACGGATTCGTTCCATGAGATATCCAGTTCGATATCCTCATCGATGATTGCGGCACTCAGCTTAAGGATATTTCGCGCGACCCGTGGACCGAGCTCCCGAAGCTGTGCCAGCACATCGCCTTCTCCGCTTTGAATGCCTGCTGCAGCTGCGTTGGCCAGTTCAAGGAAGCTCTGCGCGCTGAGGTCAACCAGGTCAGCCATCTGAATGAGCGGATCAGTTTGGCCGGGAAGGACATCTGCGGGATCTTGTGCGACCAGCTCGAATATTACTGAGCCCGGAACGGTATGTGGAGTAAAAGTGAGCTCCGTGAGCTGGCGTACAACCTCAGGGAACTTGCCGCGAGATCCCTTGCTTCCACGGAGTGACGCTGCAACCGCCGTGATTGCATCCTGGAGGATGGACAGGATCTTGGTGGCTCTTTTGACGGCAACGCTGTTCTTCCGGACCGCGCCACCATGCATCCTCACTGAGGCCCGTGAGCGCAGTGAGGAACCAAAGCCAGCGTGGTATGCGAACGTAGTGAGACTTTGCCTGCTTAGATCGTTTCCATCAGTGTGCTGAGGTGCCGAAGATATGTCAACACCGCGGAAGTAGTCCTCAAGCGGATTATCCGGGGTAGTCATCTAGCTTCACCTCAAGGTATCCGCGACGAGGTATGCAATCTGCCTGAGTCGGCGCCAACGTTTTAGGCGTGATGCGCTTTCGTTGCCAAAAGTCGTCCCAGTGTCCTCTTGAGAGATAGTAAGTGTTCTCATGTGTGCCCATGTCAGGCCCTGGCGAGGGGATTGGGTACCACGAGATGATGTAGGTATCAAGCCTCTTGCCTGCTTGCTCGTGGAAATGACGCCCGCGGGACAGTGAATCGACAGCTTGGCGGGCAAACATGCCGACAGGTAGAGAATCATACGCCGTACCGTCGACGGTGAATACTATATCCATGTCGTCTGGGTCGAGCTTTGACGAGACAAAGCTTCCGCTTATCCACGCAGTGTAAACCGGAAGTATCTGCCGAAGCCCGTCGCGTACCGTGATCCAGTCATTCCAAATTTGTGGCCGCGTTGTTGAGCCGAAGAAGTCAAGTCCGCGGACAAAGTAGTTGTAGATCTCGTCGGAGCTGCACGAGTAACGACCAAGCGGGAGCATTCCGTTGGGCAGTTCGAGCGTGGGTACACTCACGGCAGCCTCCCTGGTAGTGCCGACCTCCGTGCCGGCGGGTCTGTGTTAGATGATCGCTGATCGGTCGTACTTTGTTACCGGCGTCTTCAATGCGGCAAGATCTTGTTATGAGAAGAATGCTTTATCTCGTTGTTGGAGTGCATGGTTGATCCTGAGTTGAATAGATGGATGTATGTCGAGTTCGCCCAGTCTTTCCGTTGGTACCCAGACTACTTCCTTCGATTCGCTGCTTGTCCTTACGGTGCCGCCGATTAGTTTTGCGCGGAAGCAGATGGAGAATTCTTGCCGAATTTCGCCATCGTCGTATGCAATCACGTGATTTGGATTTGAATAGAGACCAACAAGGTCGGCTACCTCTGTTTGCAAACCTGTTTCCTCTTCGACTTCTCTGACAGCGGCCTCGCTGAGTGTCTCTCCGACTTCCTGCTGGCCACCCGGAATGGCGTACTTGTCATTGTCGGTTCGGCGGATCATGAGGATCTCGCCCTTGGTGTTCTGTACAAAGGCGCTCACTGCTGGCCGGAGACTGTTGGCCTTCGGGGCACTGGGATCGTGGAAGTAGTCCACGCGGGCCATGCGGCTCCCTAGAACGTTGCTGGCTTGGACAGGTTCCAGACGTGCTCGAAGCTTTCAGAGTAGGTCTCGAAGAGATCGCCCGCAGCGAGCCGACGCAGGTGCAGCGCTGGAGCGTGCGCAGCCTGGAAGCCGTAGACATGCGTGTTGACGACCATCTCGTCGTCAAAGCGGAAGATCGAGTTGTAGAGCGTCGTCTTGTGGAAGCGCATCTCCACGCCGTCCACGCCCACCAGCGGCCGGTAGAACGCCAGCGCGTTGCGGATGCGGGACCCGAGCGTGCCCTTGCCAAGCTGCTCCTCGTCGCTGCGCTTGGCGACTTCGCGGCTGGCCGGATCGCCGAAGATCAGCCGGATACGAGCGCCGTTCGCAGCCTTGTTGGCGAGGTCGCGCATGAACGTCGGGCGTTCCACCAGGAAGATGCCGGCGTGCACGAGCACCTCCACCTGCTGGGTGGCGTTGGTGATGAGGTGGTCCCACAAGTCCGCGGGGATCGAGTTCCGGTGTGGGTAGAGCTTGACCACCTCGGACTCGGTGATCTCGGCCTTCCTCTCCGGCGCGACCGCGTCCGGCCAGAGGTACGTCTCGGTCTCCTTGACCATCGATGCGATGGTGTTGCGGTGGCGCGGGTACGGCGCGCGGCCCTTCGTGATCCAGCGTTCGACGGTCTTCTGGTCGACGCCTGTGGCCTTCGCTACCTGCTCGTATGTAAGTCCGTTGCGCAGCAACGCATCTCGTAGTCGCTCGTTCGCCATGATCGCTTCCTGAGGGACGCCAGGGACGTCTTACGTTAGCGGGGACGTCTCTAGAAGTCCTGCTGTGCGGTGCTCCCGTCCTCGTTTTCAGCCGAAAGTCGTAGTCGTCGAGAACTTCAGGCAACGGGCCTGGACGACGCAAACGACAGGAGAGCCACGATGGCGATCACAGGTGGGAGCAGGCTCCCTGCGGGTCACGACTTCGTGTTTCCCAGGGGCGCGCTCGTGATGGGCGTTGAGCCCGTGCTCAAGTTCCAGTCCGCCGACGAGCGGGCGAAGGGCCTGCCGGTGGAGCAGGAGAAGGACAAGGAGACCGGACTTCTGGTGTGGTCCGTGCTCGTGATCGACCAGGCGGCCGAGCGCAAGACGGACGCGGTGGTCACCGTGAAGATCTCCGCGCCTCATCAGCCGGTGCCGCCGGAGGCTATCCCCGGAACGGACGTGCGGCCCGTGCTGTTCGAGGGGCTGACGGTCACGCCGTGGATCGATGACAAGGGCTGCCGCTCCACGCACGCTGGTGAGCGTCATCGGTGCCGGGCGAAGCTCGGGTACAGCCTGCGGGCGTCTGGCATGAAGCCGTTCGTCAGCAAGCCAGCCGCTAAGGCGGCGTGATGCCGGACATGGTGCGTGTCCATCTCACCGCCGGCGTGCCGATGCGTCCTCTCGCGATGCCGTTCGCAGACCGGATCGAGATTCGCCTCGGCAACGCCTTCCCCGCAGTGCTCGTGATCGACCGGGACGTCGTCCCGCAGCTGCGGGACGTGCTTGATCAGGCGTGGCGGGCACTTCAGGCGTCGGCAGCTCGGCAGGACGGGCGGCACGCGCTCGCGGAGGAGGCTGGCGATGTCCGCAGTTGACGCCATGAGCTGGGGCGTCGCGGAGAAGGTGACGACGCTGAGTGAGGCACACGACGTGCTGAGCAAGCTCATGCCCAACCCGAAGGCCGCGCCTGCGGTGCTGCGGGACTACTACCTCCGCTCCGCCGCCGTCTACGCGCGGGTCGCCGAGACCGATCGAAGCCATCACCACGAAGCCCTCTACTGGGCCAACCGTGAGCGCGAGAAGGGGGAGGAAATCCCGGCTTCCAAGCGCTAGATCAGTCCTGTTTAGACAGAACGCGTGACTCTGCTGGGTCATGCGGCGATGCCGCACATCTTGTTGCGGCGCAACGAGAACGTGAGACGCAGGAGCGGAACCCGGCTACCAACCTCGCCGCTCCTGCGTTGTCCACCCAACTGGGAGTGAACAACGATGAGCGTAGAGCCTGGGCGCATTCCTGCGCCAGACAGGGCCACGAAACAACTGCTGTGGGATCGCATGATCTCCAGCAAGCAGACTGTTTCCAGCTACGTCGTCATGCTCGACGGTGGCTCCTTGGAGACGCTGGAACTCACCGCCGCACAGGCCGAGGGTTTCGAGTGTCTGACCTGCAAGGCGCAGTGCACCACGGGTACGGGCGCGTTCCAGCCTGTTGGGCGAATCCCGAGCGTTGGCAGCGTCTTCCAGTGCATCAAGTGCCTCGGCGGTGCTCGATGAATGGAAGTCGTTGGATCGACCCAGCGCCGTTCGAGGGTGCACGTCCTCAGTTCCCTTGGTGGGTATGGCTTCCCGGCTGGGTCAAAGCTGTGCTCGCACCGTTCGCTCTGCTGTGGCTGACCGGTCGCCTCGCTGTGAGGCTCGTGTTCCTCGCGGTCCGGTATCCGGTCGCCGTCACCGCCGGTCTCGGCAGCTACGTCGGCTATCGCCAGTTCGGGCTTTCGCCGCTGGTCCTGGCCGTGCTGTCTCTCATGTGCGTGCTGATCGTCTGGTACGGCCTCGATCGAGACTCGTTCATGAGGCACGGCTGGTATCGCGTCCTGACGGAGTGGCGGCGCGTGACGGTCTACGTGCCGCAGTGGCGCACGGTGGTGAGGCTCGCGGAGCTGACGAAGGACAGCCGCGGGAAGGAGTACCGCCCGAAGCTGCGCCGCGTGCGGTCTGAGGGCTGGCGGGACAAGGTGCGGGTGCGGATGATTCCGGCGCAGTCTCCAGAGCAGTGGGAAGCGCGGCGGGACAACCTGGCGCACTCGTTCAACGCCCTGTCGTGCCGGGTTCGCGTCGTGCGGCCGAGCGTGCTTGAGCTCGACTTCATCCACTCTGATCCGCTCGCGCGTCCGGTTCCTGTTCCGCCGCTCGCGGAGGTTGGAGAGATTGACCTCAAACGCGTGGTCGTCGGTCGCACCGAGACCGGGAAGGCTTGGCGGCTGAGGCTGCTCGGCTCGCAGGTGCTCGTGGTCGGCGTGCCCGGCGCGGGCAAGGGCTCGGTGCTTTGGTCGATCGTCTGGCAGCTCGCCCCTGCCATCAAGGCCGGCGTGGTCCGCCTCGTCGGCATCGATCCCAAGGGCGGCATGGAGCTGGGGCAGTGCCCGGATGCGTTCGAGAAAGTCGTCTATGACAACGGGCCGGAAGCTGTTGCCCTGATTGAAGAAATCGCCGCAGAGGTCAAGGAACGCGCCTCCCGATACCGGGGCATCCGGCGACTATGGGTGCGCAACACGGGTGAGCCATTCACAGTCTTGATCGTGGACGAGCTGGCCGACTTGATCGCCTACCAGTCGGACCGAAACCTCCGCGAGCGTGCCACGCGCGCCATCCAGACGATCACCTCGCAAGGTCGCGCACCCGGCTACGCCGTCGTGGGCCTGGTCCAAGACCCGCGCAAGGAGATCGTGGGCTTCCGGCACCTGTTCACCACCCGCGTGGCGCTTCGACTCGATGAGCCGGTCCAGGTGGACATGGTGCTTGGTGATGGTGTTCGGCAACGTGGCGCGGCTGCTCACGAGATCAGTGAGAACACGCCCGGTGTCGCCTGGCTCAAGGAAGACGGACAGCGCGAACCGGATCGAGCACGGGCCTTCCACGTCACGGATGCGGACCTGGTCGAGCTGGGCGCGTACCTCGCCCCCGCCACCGTGCACGAGTTCCCCGAACTGTCCGAGGGGAGCGCAGCAGCATGACCGAGTACCTGAACCGCTCTGAGCGGATGAAACAGCCGGCCGCGCTCGACGTCGCTCGGGCTGTCGCCGAAGAACACGGCGTCTGCGTCCGGCCGCTGGCCAAGGAACGGATCGACCTCGACACCGGGCGCGTGGACATCGTGCCGGTGCCGTGCGGCTCGACGGTCGCCAGCGTGTGCCCGACGTGCGCAGAGAAGAACCGTCGCCTGCGGATGGCGCAGTGCCGCGAGGGATGGCACCTGACAGAGGAACCGGACTTCACGCCGAACGTCCCGAACGACGATCAACGCGGATTGGCGGCGTACCGGGCTGACCTGGTCAAGGCCTTCCGCCTGGCCCTCGATGAGGGTGACGAGGTTGGCGCTGAGGAAGTGCGGGAAGAGGTCGCCGAGGTCGACGAAGAACTTCGGCAACTCGGAGTCTGCGGTTCACTCCCGTCTCTGGAAGCTCCGCTTAAGGCGGTCCGAAAGCGGTCGACTAAGCGGCGGCAGGATGCGGCCAACTTGCCTCGTCGGCCCGTCAGCAAGCGCACGGTGGGCAAGGTCTTCGGAGGCAAGTACCAGCCCTCGACGTTCCTCACGCTGACGCTCGACACCTACGGCAAGGTCCGCAGCGACGGAACGCCCGTCGACGCCTCGAGCTATGACTACCGCCGCGCTGCGCGAGACGCGGTGCATTTCGCGGCACTGCTGGATCGGTTCGTGCAGAACCTTCGGCGCTGTGTCGGCTGGGAGGTCCAGTACTTCTCCGCCGTCGAACCCCAGCGTCGGCTCGCTCCGCACTGGCACGCGGCTGTCCGAGGAAGCATCTCTCGCGCGGAGCTACGAGCGGTCGCGGAAGCTACCTACCACCAGGTCTGGTGGCCCGCGCACGACGAGATCAAGTACAGCGCCGACAACCTGCCGGTGTGGGATGTCCGGGCCAAGGGCTTCGTTGATCCGCAGACCCGAAGGGCCTTGCCTACCTGGGAAGAAGCGCTGGACGAGGTCGAACGTCCGGCACACGTCGCGCGGTTCGGCGTTCAGCTCCACTCCAAGGGCATCCTCGGCGGCACCGAAGAAGCCGGCCGTCACATCGGCTACCTGACGAAGTACCTGACCAAGAGCATTGACGAGTGCTTTCAGGCGGAGACCGCGCGGCAGGAAGACCACGCCGAACGGCTTTGCGCTGAGCTCGCGGTCACGCCCTGCTCGCCGCAGTGCCCGATCTGGCTCCTCTACGGCGTCCAGCCTCGTGGGGCTCGGTTGTCGACGGTGCCAGGCAGGTGCAAGGGCAAGGCGCACAAGCGAACCACGCTCGGCGTCGCCGGTCGTCGCGTCCTGGTGTCGCGCAAGTGGTCCGGAAAGTCCCTCGCCGACCACAAGCACGACCGCAAGGCGTTCGTTCGGCAACTGCTCGCGGACGTTGGGATCAAGCCTGAGGACCAGGCCGCACGGGTCGTGTGGAACAACGTGCAGCCCGGTGATCCGAACGTGCCGCCAAGGGCTCACCTGCTTCTGAGCGCCGTCGCAGAGCGCCGCAGGTGGAAGGCGGAATACACGGCCGCGCTGCTCGCATCAGCCGGACCGCCGGGGAGTTCGGCAACACCACAAGCTGCTTGACCTAGGGGGAAACATCATGGATGCACAACAGTTCGAGCCATTGTGGACAGTCGGCGACGTTGCGGCCTACCTGAACGTCCCGGTCCACACGCTCTACGGCTGGCGCACGAAGAACTACGGCCCGCCCGCACGTCGCTTGGGGAAGCACCTGCGGTACCTGCCGTCCGAGGTGCGGAGCTGGTTCGAGCACCTGCTTGAGGAGGCTGCCTGATGGGACGGCCACCTCTCGACATCGGCACTTACGGCGCGATCCGTTGCTACCAATCGGAAAGCGGCTGGCGTGCCCAGACCAACTATCGCGACTACGACGGCCACACGCGGCCGGTGCAGCGGCGCGGCAAGACCAAGGCTGAGGCGGAGAGGAAGCTCAAGAAAGCATTGGCTGAGAGGAAAGCACCTGCCGGTGATGGGCTGACGCCTGACAGCCGGTTCAAGGAAGCGGCGGCTCTGTGGTTCGGCAAGTTTCAGGCGCTCGCAGACGCTGGCAAGCGGTCGCCTGGCAGCGTCGACACCTATCGCAGCATCCTTGACCGGCACGTGTTGCCTGGCCTCGGTGAGCTGCGGATTCGTGAGATGACCGTGGCGCGGATCGACGCGTTCCTTCAAGCGTTGTGGCGGTCGGTCAGCGTCGGCCCGATCGGTGCTCTCGGGGGCGCTGAGGATCGCGGTGAGGGACAAGGCGCTCGACACCAACCCGGTTCGCGAGACGGATCGGCTGGAGGCTGGGCGGAAGAAGAGTCCGCGGGCGCTCACGCTGGAAGAACGGCTCTTGTGGCTCGAAATGCTGGAGTCGGATGAGCAGGCGGTGAAGTGGGACCTTCCGGACCTGTCGCGCTTCATGATGGCGACTGGTGTCCGGATCGGTGAGGCGCTGGCCGTCTACTGGGAGGAGGTCGACTTCGAGGTCGGCACGGTCGCCGTGAACTACACCGTGATCAGGGCCAAGGGCATCGGGCTGATCCGGAAGTCCACGAAGACGGAGGCTGGAGAGCGCACGCTTCCGCTGCCTCGGTGGGCGCTGGACATGTTGAAGCGACGGCATGCGGCGACGCTCTTCCCGAACGGGCCGGTCTTCCCCAGCAGCCTCGGCGGCCTGCGTGACCCGTCAAACGCTCGGAGGGACCTCCGTAAGGCTCGCGGCGGTGAAGAGTTCGCGTGGGTCACCTCGCACGTCTTCCGGAAGACGGCGGCCACCATCCTCGATGAGGCGGGGCTCTCCGCACGACTGGTCGCGGACCAACTCGGCCACGCTCGGCCCTCGATGACGCAGGACGTCTACTTCGCCCGCAAGGTGGTCGACAAGCGGGCTGCTGACGCTCTTGAGGGCGCGCTCGACAAGCCCAAACAGGACGCTGACGAGGGCGAAGAGGACCAGCTTGAGGACGGTCCGCCTGATGCCGCAGCTTGAGAGTCAGAGGGGTAAAGCGTGCCAAAGGTGTGCCAGTGATCTTCCAAAGCGAAACCCCCAGGTCCTGGACCTGGGGGTTTGGTGGGCCGCCAGGGACTCGAACCCTGAACCCGAAGATTAAAAGTCTCCTGCTCTGCCAATTGAGCTAGCAGCCCTCGACGCGACAGCCTACCGATCGTGGTCCGCACCTGTCGCACGGGTTGCCTACCTCACGGTTGACGCATCTCACCCGCCCAAACGATCACCAACGCCGCAGCGAGAGGATTGGGCAAGAGCAAGGCGGGATCTGAGTACCGGAGACCACCCCGCGCGAGCTTCCATTGGAGTAGCCCGAGAACAACGACTCCGAGGAGCCAAGAGATGCCGCTCGACCACTACGTCACGCTAGGCCGGTCCGGCCTGCGGGTGAGCCCGTTCGCCCTCGGTGCGATGACCTTCGGAGAGGACCCCGGAGCTGCCGGGTGCAGTGTCGAGGAGGCCGAGAAGATCCTCGGCGTGTACCTCGACCGCGGCGGGAACTTCATCGACACCGCCAACTTCTACACCAACGGGCACTCGGAGAAGATCCTCGGCGACTTCTTCGGGAGCCGAAAGACAAGGGATCGGGTGGTGCTCGCGTCCAAGTTCTTCTTCAACATGCACCCCGGCGATCCCAACGGTGGTGGGGCCGGGCGCGGGGCGATCAGGAAGCAGCTCGACGAGACCTTGCGGCGGCTGGGCACGGACTACCTGGATCTCTACTGGATGCACAACTGGGATCGGAACACGCCCGTCGAGGAGACGATGCGGGTGCTCGACGATCTGGTGGGATCGGGCAAGATCAGGTATGTCGGGTTCTCCAATGTGCCGGCTTGGGTCACGGCTCAGGCGCAGACGATGGCGGTGTTGAACCGGTGGACGCCGTTGATCGCCTTGCAGGTCGAGTACTCGTTGCTCGAGAGGACCGTTGAGGGCGAGATCGGGCCGATGGCGCGGGACATGGGCATGGCGCTGGTGCCGTGGAGTCCGCTCAAGAACGGGTTTCTGTCCGGCAAGTACCGGAGGAACGCGGTGGTCAGCGACTCGGAGCGGGCCAAGTTCGTCAGCGGGCCGTCCGAAGAGGACTTCAGGGTCATCGACGTGGTCGTTGAGATCGCCGCGCAGCACGGCGCCACGGCGGCCGCGGTGTCGTTGGCTTGGCTCAAAGCTCAGGGAACGGTGCCGATCATCGGTGCGCGCAAGCTGGAGCACCTGGAGAGCAACCTCGAGGAGGTCACGCTCACGGTGAGCGAGATCGGCGCGCTCAGCGAGGTCTCCAAGCCCGTCCTCAACTACCCGGCGCCGCTGCACGGCGAGCTCAGGGCGATGTTGCAGTTCGCGGGCACGACGGTCGACGGGGAAACGTCCGGGATCTACCCGCCGCTCCTGCAGAGCAGCGTCAGGTACTGATCAGGTAGAGCCTGCTCCACCTGATCAACGGCAGCGTGCGTGACTGTGCCGGGAACGGAGAACTGAAAATCTCTCCTCACACGAACGAAGGGGAGGCTGAAGATGAAGAAGACGCTGGTAGGAGTGCTGGCAGCGGCCATGCTGTGCACCGGAACGGCCGTGGCCGCGCCCGCGAGCAGCCTCGACAGGCAGCTCGACGGACTCACCAAGCAGCACGGGTTTCCGGCCGCGCTCGCGACCGTCACCGAACCCAACGGCAGGGCCAGCGCGTACACGTCGGGCACCGCCGAGTTGAACAAACGTGTTCCGGTGCCCAGGAACGGCGTGGTCCGTGCGGGGTCGAACACCAAGACGTTCGTGGCCGTGGTGGTCATGCAGCTCAACGCGGAGAACAAGGTCGAGCTCGACGCGCCGATCACCAGGTATCTGCCGGGCGCGATCAAGGACGAGCGGATCACGGTCCGCCAGCTCCTCAACCACACCAGCGGCCTCGCGAACTACACGCAGTACATGGGGCTCGAGAAGTTCGAGGACGTGCGGCACCGCTACTACGAGCCGCGGGAGCTGCTGGACATCGCCAACGCGCACGAACCCACGAACCAGCCTGGCGAGAAGTTCAAGTACAGCAACACGAACTACGTGTTGCTCGGCCTGCTCACGCAGAAGATCACCGGACGCCCGGTCTCGGAGAGCGTCGACCAGCGGATCATCAAGAAGCTCGGCCTCAAGGACACCTACTGGCCGACTACAGGTGACCAGACGATCCAGGGCAAGCATCCGCACGGGTATGCCAGGACCGGCAACGGTGTCGAGGACGTCACCGAGCTCGACCCCTCCTGGGGCTGGGCGGCCGGGCAGATCGTTTCCACGACCAAGGACCTCAACACGTTCTTCCGCGCGCTGGTCAAGGGTGACCTGGTGCCCGCGAAGCAGCGCCAGGAGATGCAGAGGACCGTGGACACCAAGGGCGAGATGTGGCCGGGCGCCGAGTACGGGCTCGGGATCGCCAGCACGCCGCTGACGTGCGGTGGCAGGTACTGGGGGCACGGCGGCGACATCCCCGGGTACGAGACGCGCGGTGGCGTGAACGACGACGGCCGGGCGTACTCCGTTGCGGTCACGGCGTTGCCGGGCACTTTCCAGGACACGCCCGAGGAAGCGCAGAAGGCGCACGAAGCGGTTCTGGCCACTGTGGACAGCGCGTTGTGCGGGAAGTGATCAGTCGCGGGCGTACCGGAGCACCCAGAGCATGTCCTGCTCGGTGACCGGTCCGTCCGCGACGCACGCCAGCAGCCAGTTGGTCAACGAGTCCGCGTCGATGCCCGCCCCGATCAGCACCAGCTGAGTCGGGGCGTCGTCGACTCGGGTGAACGAGACGTACGCGCCAACGGTGTGCAGCATGAAGGTGCCGCCCGGAAACTGCACAAAACCCTTGGCGCGGAACAACCCCTCGGGTCGCGCCTGAAGAAAGTCCATGAACAGCTTGGGGTGCAACGGAGAAATGGACTCGAACGTCACGCTGTCGTACAACGCGTGAGCGTGCGAGGAATGATCCTCGAGATCGTCGAACGAAAGCTGCCGCGGCCCGAGG
Organism: Lentzea sp. NPDC005914; assembly: GCF_040629405.1. NCBI lineage: Bacteria > Bacillati > Actinomycetota > Actinomycetes > Pseudonocardiales > Pseudonocardiaceae > Lentzea > Lentzea sp. NPDC005914. The sequence goes on from NZ_JBEXVQ010000002.1 coordinate 333,050, forward strand.
TCCGGAGGCCGCACCTCGAACAACAACGCCGGGTCGATCTGCCCGTAGGAAACAGGCACCACCGGCACCGGCGACGGAAGCGAGGGCAAGGACGAAACCCGGTCGACCTTGTTCAGCACCACCAGATCAGCCAACGCCAGATCGCGCTCCAGGTGCGGCACGGCACCGAACTCCACGGCGTCCACCACGTAGATCAGCCCGCCGTACGCGACTCCGGGCGCTTGCAGCACCATCCGAACCATCGCCGACGGCTCGGCCAACCCGGACGCCTCGATCACGATGACGTCCAGGTCCGCCGAGGCCAGCTTGACCAGCATGGAGTCGAGCTCGCTGCCGTCCACCGCGCAGCACAGGCACCCGTTCGACAGCGTCACCATCGAGTCGACCTGGGCCGACACCGCGAACGCGTCGATGTTGATCCGCCCGAAGTCGTTCACCACGACGCCGATCCGCGTGCCGCCTGACGTGCGCAGCAGGTGGTTGAGAAGGGTGGTCTTGCCGGAGCCGAGGAAGCCGGCGAGCACGACGACGGGGATCACGGCCGTCCAGGCTACTGAACCAGCCCGATGGTCTTCTCCAGCACCTCGTCCACCAGCTGGCCGGAGCCGCCGGGATACACGATCAGCTGGTCGACGCCGAGGTCCTCGTACTCGCGCACCACGGACGCGTCCAGCGCCGCCGTCGCCACGATGTTGATCTCCAACGCGCCGAGCGAGTCGGACCGCTCGGTCATCGCGGACAGCCGCCGGAGGCATTTCAGATTGGCCGCGGTCTCCGCGGGCGTGCCGATCCCGAGCCACGCGTTGCCCCGCGTCAACGCCCGCCGCAACGCCGCGTCGCTCGCCCCACCGATCGCGATCCGGGCGCGGGAAGGGCGCGGATGAGCATCAACGCCAGAAAAAGACACGTACTTGCCGGAAAAGGCAGGTGACGGAGAGTGCCACAACGCGCGCATAGCGTCGATGTACTCGTCGGTCCGCCGTCCCCGATCCGCGAACGGCACACCAACGGCGGCGAACTCCGGTTCCAGGTACCCGGCACCGACGCCCAGCGTGAACCGGCCACCGCTCAGCACGTCCAGCGACGCCACCTGTTTGGCCAGCACCACCGGGTTGCGCTGCGGCAGGATCACGATCCCCGTCCCCAGTTCCAGCCGCGACGTCACCCCGGCCACGAACCCCAGCCCCACCAGTGGATCCAGCATCGGCTGGTCCGGATCGGCCGGCGACGGCTCGACCCGCGGCGACGGCAGCACCACGTGCTCCACCGCCCACCACGATCGGTAGCCGAGCGACTCCACGAGCGAAGCCAGCCGGCGAGTCTCCGCGGGCGAGATCGCGTCGCCCGTGTTCAGTCCCTGAACCCCCAAGTCCATGATCACGTCAACGGTCCTGTGACGCCGGTCATTCCTCCGAACTCAACAAATTCCACCTGCCAGACATTCATACTGCGAGAAGGGGGATTGATGACCGAGTTCGTGGCCGCGGCGCTGGCTTTTCCGACCGTGCTGTTCAGCTTCCTGATGCTCGTCGTGCTGGCGTACTGGCTCACGGCGGCGCTGATCGGCATGGATCACCTCCACGCCCCGGTGCTGCCGATCTCCATCTCGATGTTCGTGCTGATCACGTGGTTCGCCGCGCTGGTCGGCACGGTGCTGACGCCGGAGGGCAAGCTCCGGTACGTCGTCCTCGCCGGGGCAGTGCTGGCGGGCGCTCTTCTCACCAAGATCCTCAGCATCCCGCTCAGGAGCTGGACGAGGCCGGAGAAACCCGCTTCCCGCAACGACTTCGTGGGCCGCACGGCGCTCGTGAAGACGTCGCGGGTCACAGAGAACTACGGACAGGCCGAGGTCACCGCCGACGACGGCGGTTCGGCTGTCGTGCAGGTGCGAGCAGCACAGAGCACCGATCTGAAAGCGGGACAGACCGCGCTGATCTTCGACTACGACGCCGAAGGCGAGTTCTTCTGGGTCGTGGACATCACCACAGGGGGCTGAAATGGGTGCGATCTCAACGGGTTTGCTCGTGCTGATCGCGGGGATCGTCGTCGTGCTGATCCTCGCGACGATCACGCTGAGCAGGTTGTTCAAGAAGTGCGAGCAGGGCAAGGCGCTGATCGTCTCGAAGATGCGCAAGGTCGACGTGACCTTCACCGGCACAGTGGTCCTACCGGTCCTGCACAGATGCGAGACGATGGACATCTCGGTGAAGACCATCGAGATCCGCAGGGCCGGCAACGAGGGCCTGATCTGCCGCGACAACATCCGCGCGGACATCCGCATCACGTTCTTCGTGCGCGTCAACAAGACCGTCGAGGACGTCATCAAGGTCGCGCAGGCGATCGGCACCGAGCGCGCGAGCCACGAGGCCACGCTGCAGGAGCTGTTCAACGCCAAGTTCTCCGAGGCGCTCAAGACCGTCGGCAAGCAGCTGGACTTCGTGGACCTGTACACCCACCGCGACGAGTTCCGCGACCGGATCGTCCAGGTCATCGGCACCGACCTCAACGGCTACAGCCTCGAGGACGCGGCCATCGACTACCTGGAGCAGACGCCGCTCAAGCAGCTCGACCCGGCGAACATCCTGGACGCCCAAGGCATTCGCAAGATCACCGAGCTGACCGCGATCGAACACGTCAAGACCAACGAGTTCACCCGCAACGAGGAGAAGGAGATCACGCGCCAGAACGTCAGCGCGCGTGAGGCGATCCTCGAGCTCGAACGTCGTCAGGCCGACGCGGAGATCCGGCAGAAGCGCGAGATCGAGACCGCCCGCGCGCAGCAGGAGGCGGAGACCCAGAAGGTCCAGGCCGAGGAACGTCTCAAGGCCAACACCGCGTTCATCCGCACCGAGGAACAGCTCGGCATCCAGACCGAGAACAAGGCCCGCGAGATCGCCGTCGCCGAGAAGAACCGCGAGCGCGTGATCGCCGTCGAGACCGAGCGCATCGAGAAGGACCGCCTGCTGGAGGTCATCGCCCGCGAACGCGAGACGTCGCTGCGCATGATCGAGAAGGACAAGGAGCTCGAGCACGAGCGGCGCGCCATCGCCGACCTGGTGCGCGAGCGGGTCGCGGTCGAGAAGACCGTGGCCGAGCAGGAGGAGAACATCAAGCGCCTGCGTGCGGTCGAGGAGGCCGAACGCGAGCGCCAGCAGATCGTGATCATGGCGGAGGCCGAGGCGCAGCAGTCGCTCGTCAAGGACATCAAGGCCGCCGAGGCCGCGGAACAGTCGGCGCAGCACAAGGCCCGCGAAGAGGTCGTGCTCGCCGAGGCCCGCAACCAGGCCGCCGAACTGGACACCCGCTCCAAGATCCGTCTCGCGGAGGGCACGCAGGCCGAGGCCGCGGCGAAGGGCCTGGCGGACGCGATGGTCAAGGAACGCGACGCCGCCGCGTCCGAGGCGCTCGGTCGCGCCGAGGCCATCGTCGACCGCGAGAAGGCCCTGGCCGACGCGCTGGGCATCAAGGAACGCCTCAAGGGCGAGGCGGAAGGCCTGTCGCACAAAGCAGAGGCCATGGCCGCACTCGACACCGCGACCCGCGAGCACGAGGAGTACCGACTGCGTCTCGAGGCCGAGAAGGAGATCAGGCTCAAGGGCATCGACGTGCAGCGCCAGATCGCCGAGGCCCAGGCCGTGGTCCTCGCGGCCGGGCTGGAAAAGGCCGACATCGACATCGTCGGTGGCGACACGATGTTCTTCGACAAGATCGCCAGTGCCATCACCGCAGGCAAGCAGGTCGACAGCTTCGTCGGCAACTCCGACGTCGTGCAGGCGTTGGGCGCCAAGTGGATGGACGGCACGTCGAACTTCCCGGAGGACCTGACCAAGATCCTCAGCTCGTTCACCACGGGTGACGCGCAGAACCTGGCCGCCGCCCTGGCCCTGACCCAGATGGCCAAGGTCAACGGGCAGAACGCATGACCCAGCTCGACGCCGGCACGTACGAGGTGCTGCGGGCGAGGCTGGCCGAACAGGCCACCGAGCTCGCCCGCAGCACCGAGGCGCTGAACACCCAGCGCGTCGAGACGTTCGGCAGCACCGCGCTGGAACTCCTGTCCACCGAACGGATCCGCACCGAGAACAACTGCGTGCCACGTGACATCGTGCCGCTCGGCGACCAGATGTTGTTCGGCTACAACGTGTTCATGGGCCTCAAGCCCGAGACGACGGTCAACGACGTGTTCGCGGTCCACGGCAAGGACTTCGCCGCGGTCGAGGCGCCGTTCCTGAAGGACCCGAAGTTCGTCAACGACTTCGCCGAGCTCTACCGCTACTACCGCGAGACCCGGCTGCTGCAGTTGCGGATCGTCGAGTCACGGCTGCTCGCGGTGTTCCAGACCGGCGCGCGGATCGAGGACATCCGCGTGCTGCGCTGGGACGTCGCGGTCGACGGCACGGTCACGTACGTCGACAACCGCGGCGACCGCGACCACGTGTTCCCGCCCTCGCACGACGTCACGTGGGTCGAGACGACCCGCGAGCAGCACGTTCTCGGCCGGCACCCGCACATCGCGATCGAGAACGAGGTCTTCGTCGAGACCGTCGGCGGCACGCTGACGGTCAAGATCGAGAACAACACCGAGGTCGGCCAGGGCATCTACGACGAACCCGTCGACGAGCCGTTGCAGAGCCTCGCGGACGCCGACGTGCACTACGCGCGCGTCGGTCCGTTGATCCTGCTCAGGATCCGGCCGTACAACGAGACGGTCTGGCGGCACCTGGTCTTCAACACCCGCACCAGGACCGTGGCCAGGCTCGACGGCATCGGCCAGGCCTGCCAACGGCTTCCCGAGGACCAGGGGATCATCTTCCCCGGCGGCTACTACCTCGTGACCGGCGCGGACAAGACGTTCGACGTCGACACCGACGACCTGGAGTTCGAGCGGGTCATCAGGTCGGCGAACGGCGAGGACGTGCTGTTCGTCTACCACGCGCGCCGCGAGGGTCGCAGCTTGCTGTTGCCATACAACGTGATCCGCAAGGAAGTGGCCACGCCGTTCGTGTGCCACGGCTACTCGCTCTTCGCCGACGGCACGCTGGTGATCTTCCGCGAGACCAGCACCGAACCCGTTCGCGTGCACCCGATGCAGGTCTGGCGCACGCCGTTCCTGGCGGACGAGGTGCTGCCGCAAGAATCCGGTCCGCTCGCCCGCATCGGCAACGCCGAACTGGTCCGCGGCATCTCGGACTGCCTGTCCATCACCAGGATGAGCGCCGAGATGACCCCGAGCGCTCCGGTGTTCGAGGGCCTGATCGCGCTGTGCACCAGGGTGATTGACGGAGTCCACTGGCTCGACGAGCTGGGGCTGAAACAGGACGTCGCGGCCGTTCGAGCTACTGCTGAGCAGGTGCTGGACGAGTTCGAGGCCGTCCGCACGCTCACCGAGCACTCCGCGCAGCAGCTCCACGCCGCGTCCGAAAAGCTCGCCTCGCTGATCAGGCTCGCCAGGTCCGCGACTCCGCGCAGCGCCGACGAGTGGGTCCGGCTGCTGGCCGATCTGCGGTCCGCCCAGGGCCGCCTGATCACCCTCAAGGAACTGAAGTACGTCGACCTCGAAGAGATCGACCGGCGCGAAGCCGAACTCGTCGAGGAACTGGGCTCGTCCGCACGCCGGGCCGTCGCGTTCCTCAGCGGTGAGGGCGCGTTCGTCCAGTACCACGAGGAAATCGAGCAGATCGCGGCCGCGGAGCTGAAAACCGCCGCCGAGGCCAAGCCGCTGCACGAACGCCTGGCGCAGCAGCAGGCCGGGCTGGAGGTGCTGACCGAGGTCGTCAGCACGCTCGAGGCCGCCGACACGACCACCCGCACGGCAATCCTGGCCGGCATCGGCGAGGTCCTGGCCGCGGTCAACCGGGCACGCGCCACTGTGGACGGTCGCCGGTCCCAGCTCGCGAACGTCGAGGGCAGGGCCGAGTTCGCCGCCGAGTTCGCACTGCTCGGCCAGGCCATCACCGGCGCGCTGTCGGTCGCGGACACCCCGCAGCGCTGCGACGACCAGCTCGGACGACTCCTCCTGCAGCTGGAGAACCTGGAGTCGCGGTTCGGCGAGTTCGACGACTTCCTCGCCCAGGTCGGGGCCAAGCGCACGGACGTCTACGAGGCGTTCTCCGCGCGCAAGCAGACGTTGCTCGACGAACGTGCACGCAAGGCCGACAGGCTCGTGCAGTCGGCCGAACGCGTGCTGGGCACGATCGGCCGTCGAGTCGGGAAGCTCACCTCGGCCGACGAGATCAACACGTACTTCGCCGGCGACCCGATGGTCGCCAAGGTCCGCGCTGTCGCTGAAGAGCTGCGCAAACTCAGTGACGTGCGTGCCGACGAGCTCGACGCGAGTCTGCGCGACGCCCGGCAAGAGGGAGGCCGGGCACTGCGCGACCGGGCCGATTTGTACGACGGCGCGTCGATCGTGCTCGGTCGTCACCGCTTCCCGGTGACGACCGAGCCGATGAACCTCACTCTCGTCCCCCGCGACGGCCGGCTGTTCTACGCGGTCACGGGCACCGACTACCGCAGCGAGGTCTCCGGGTTCGACAACACCCGCCAGTTCTGGGACCAGCTGCTGGTCTCGGAAACGCCGGACGTCTACCGGTCCGAGCACCTCGCCGGATGCCTGCTCGCCGAGGGCCGCGACGACGTGGTGAACGCCGCCGCGGAACGCTACGACGAGGGCTACGAGAAGGGCGTCCACGACCACGACGCCGCCAAGATCCTCGCTGTCCTGCAACGACTTCAAACCGGTGCCGGACTGCTGCGGTACCCGCCGGTCACCCGTGCGGCAGCCCAGATCTTCTGGTCCGAACAGCCCGAAGACCAACGCGCGGTGTGGGCGCGCAAAGCCGAGTCGCTGGCCCGAGCACGCACGATATTCGGTGGCACGCACGGCATTGCTGAGCTGACGAAGCAGTTCGGCCTCGACGACCTCGCTGGCGAGTACCTGTTCGAGGAACTCGCCTGCGAGCCAAGGGGATTCGTCACCAGCAAGGCCGCCCGCACGGTGATCGACAGGTTCAAGGCCGTCGTCACCGAGGACCTGCGCGACCGCGACCTGATCGAGGCGTGGCTGCACGCGTTCCTCGGCGAGGAGGACTGCCCGGAGCTCCCCGAGGTCGTCGCGGTCCTGCTCACCGACCTGCCGCGCTACGACTCGAGCGCCGCCCTGACCGAGTCGGTCACGGGTTTGCTCGGAACGCACCCGCGCGTCAGCAACCAGTCCATGGACCTCCGCCTGGACGAGACCCTGACCAGACTGCGCGAGTTCCGCAGCGAACAGGTCCCCGCCTTCCGCGCCTACCAGCGCCAACGCGATGAGCTGCTCGCCGAGGAACGAAAGAGGCTCAGGCTCGACGACTACCGCCCGGCCGTGCTGAACACGTTCGTGCGCAACAGGTTGCTGAACGAGGTCTACCTGCCGCTGATCGGCGACAACCTCTCGAAGCAGCTCAACGACGGCACGGGCCTGCTGATGCTGATCTCCCCGCCCGGCTACGGCAAGACGACGCTGATGGAGTACGTCGCGAACCGCCTGGGCATGGTGTTCGTCAAGGTCAACGGTCCGGCGCTGGGCAGCGGCGTCACCTCCCTCGACCCGCAGGAGGCACCGAATGCCACCGCACGGCAGGAGGTCGAGCGCATCAACTTCGCGTTCGCCCTGGGCAGCAACGTTCTGCTGCACCTCGACGACATCCAGCACACATCACCTGAGCTGCTGCAGAAGTTCATCTCGCTGTGCGACGCACAACGACGCGTTGACGGCGTGTGGGACGGCGAGACACGCACGTTCGACCTGCGGGGCAAGCGCTTCGCCGTGTCGATGGCGGGCAACCCGTACACCGAGACCGGCCGTGCGTTCCGCGTCCCCGACATGCTCGCGAACCGCGCGGACGTGTGGAACCTCGGCGACGTGCTGTCCGGTCGCGACGCCCTCTTTGCGTTGAGCTACCTCGAGAACGCGAGTGCCTCCAACCCGACCCTCAACGGCGTCGACGTGGAACCGTTGGTGCGCCTGGCGAACGGCGAGACCGTCCGGCACGAGTACGAAACCGTCGAGCTGGAACGGATGCTGTCCGTGGTCCGCAAGCTGCAACGGATCCAGGAGGTCGTGCTCAAGGTCAACCAGGAGTACATCTCCTCGGCCGCGAGCGGTGGCGACTTCCTGTTGCAGGGCAGCTATCGCAACATGAACCGCATGGCGGCCAGGATCGTCCCCGCGATGAACGACGCCGAGGTCGAGGCGTTGATCGACGACCACTACCTCGGCGAAGCGCAGCTGCTCGGCGTCCGGGCGGAAGCGAACCTCGCGAGGTTGCGGGAGCTGAAGGCCTAGCGGCGTGGCCCAGAACGTTGCCAGGCGCCTCGCGGTCAGACGGCCGCGAGGCGCCCTGCTGAGCGTGAATTACCCGGCCCGCGTTCTGGGCCACGCCACTAGTCGCAGTCGAAATCGAGGTCGTGGCCGTGCCCGTCACGGCCTCGCACCTCGATCAGATCCAGGTCCAGGTCGTGGTCCTCGACGTACTGGCACAGCTCTTTCGGCGTCAACGGCCACGGCAGGCAGCGCTCGAAGTCGTTGTCGAAGTACTTGTAGTCGCACCGCAGGAAGTCGAAGAGGCCACGCGGCTTGGACGACGTCGTGGGCGCGGACGGCTTGGTCGGCGCGGGTGACTGCCGGGGCAGGGGGCGGGCAGGCACGGGAGGAGGCGGCGGCTCGGCCGTGGTGAGCACCACAGGGCCGACGGCGGACACAGTCGTCGTGGCGGAAGCGGTGATGGTCTCGGGCGCGGGCGGTGGCGGGGCCACCAGGCGGATGTCCACCGGTCTGTCCGGAGGCGCAGCGAACAGCGCCGCCACCAGTGCAGCGCCCATCACCGCCACCGCGGCTGCGAAGTAGCCGCGGCGTCTGACACCAGTCATCGCTTTTGCACCCCAGGTTCCGCCTGCCCGGTAGCCGCCGTCCCCGTGGAATCGTTGCGCCCGCTAACGGTGTTACTGGTGTGATCTCAACCTGTCTTGTCAGGCCCCGCACCGGTCAGCGAGACGCGGAGGATCACCCGCTGCTCGCGTTCCATCGAGGCCCGGTAGTCGTTCCAGTCGGGATGCTCGCCGGAGATCGTCCGGTAGTACTCGACCAGCAGTTCCATCGCTTCCGGCAACGGCACGACCGTCGCGGTCCCGTTGATCTGGATCCACCGGCCGAAGAAGCTGTCCGGCAGCACGCAAAGCGATACCCGAGGGTCGCGTTGGACTTGCTTTGTCTTGTAGGCCGTCGCTCGCGTGGAGACGAGCACGTCACCGTTGTCGTCCAACGCGACGAGCACGGGCGACATCGCCGGCGTGCCGTCCGACTTCAACGCGCAGAACACCGCTCGGTGCTGGCTGCGGAGCACATCCCGTGCCTGGTCCAGGTCCATGGTCTTCATCTTGGCGAGGCGGGACGATGTCCGCATGCTCGAGCCGAACGACCCGAACTCCGTGAGCTGGCAGATGTACGCCGACCCGACGATGTGGGTCGCCGGCATCTCCAGCCTCTACCTGCAGTCCCTGCACCCGAAAGCGGTCGGGGGCGTCGTGCAGAACTCCAACTTCAAGACAGACCCGTTCGGACGACTGCGGCGCACGGCGGACTTCGTCGGGCTCGGCGTCTACGGCACGGACGAGGCGATAGAGGCAGCGGCGGCACGGGTTCGCGCCACCCACCGCGGCCTGCGCGGGGTGATCGACGGCAGGACGTTCCGGGTGGACGAACCGGACCTGCTGCTGTGGGTGCATTGCTCCGAGGTCTACAGCTTCGAGACGGTTCTCAACCGCGCCGGTTATGGGTTAACGGACCGGCAGAAGGACCGGTACTACGCGGAGCAACGCTTCGCGGCGACTCTCGTGGGCCTGCACGCGGACGAGGTGCCGGGGTCGAGGCGCGAGATGGAGGAGTACTTCGAGGCCGCCAAGCCGATCCTGCGCAGGACCCCCGACTCCGAGTTGATCTACGAATTCCTGCACGGACCGGCCACTCAGGGTGTTCTGCGCCACGGCATGCCGGTCTACAAGGTGCTGGTCGGGCACCTGGCGTACTCGGTGCTGCCCGACTGGGCAATAGATCTGCACGGCCATGCTCCGTACCGGAACGCGACCCTTTGGCTGAGGATGCTGCGCCGAACAGCGCTGCTGATCCCACCAGGGCTGCGCCGGTTGGTCCCACCCGGACACATTCGCCGGGCGATCGCGCGGGAGGGCCGCGGTGTGACACCGAGCAAGGCCCGGCTCCCGTAGTTGTCACACATCACAGTTGATCATCGCCGCAGGTCCGTAGCATTGCGCACGAATCTTGAACACCCCTCCGGAAGGCCTGTCGTGATCCGTCGTGCTGCGCTCCTGACTGCTGTAGCGGTGCTCGTCACCGCCTGTGGGAGCGGTGACACCAGCACAGTCGTCGGACGTGCGGACAACGGCAAGCTCACCATCGGCATTCGCTACGACCAGCCGGGGCTGAGTCAGAAGCGCCTCGACGGCCGGTACGTCGGCTTCGACGTCGACGTCGCCAGGTACGTGGCGAACGAGCTCGGCGTGAAGGACAGCGGCGTCACCTTCAAGGAGGCCCGCGGCGCTGCCCGCGAGACGTTGCTCCAGAACGGCGAGGCGGACCTGATCATCGCCTCCTACTCGATCACCGACGCCCGCAAGGAGAAGGTGGCGTTCGCCGGTCCGTACTTCGAGACCGGCCAGGGCATGCTCGTGCGCTTCACCGAGCAGTCCATCCAGGGTCCCGAGACCCTCAACGGCCGCAAGCTGTGCTCGGTCAAGGGATCCACGTCCGCGCAGAAGGTGAAGAGCGACCACGCGCAGGGCGTGCAGATCGTCGAGTACGGCCAGTACTCCGACTGCGTGATCGCGCTGATGGCCGGCAACGTCGACGCCGTCACGACCGACGAGGTGATCCTCGCCGGGTTCGCCGCGGAGAACCCCGAGCTGCTCAAGCTCGTCGGAAAGCCGTTCTCCAAGGAGCGCTACGGCATCGGCGTGCCCAAGGGCGACACCAAGTCGCGTGACGCCGTCAACCAGGCCATCGAGAAGATGATTTCGAGCGGTGAGTGGAAGCGGGCCCTCGAACGCAACGTCGGTCCGTCGGGTTACGAGATCCCGCAGCCACCCCAGATCACCGAGAAGTCCTAAGGGGTCGCGGCGGACTTGGCGGTCCAGGCCGCCCAGTCCAGCGTCCAGTCCCAGTAGTCACCGGCGGCCGGCCCCATCGGGTCACCCAGCCCGAGCGGCACCGAGGACCCCACGACCTCGACCGGGTCACCGATCATCGTCAGATCGAAGAAGATCTTCGCGTTGGCGCCCGACAGGTTCGCGCACCCGTGCGAGACGTTCCTGTTGCCCTGCGCGGAGACCGTGCCGTTGTTCTCATGCACGAACTCGCCGTTCTGGGAGATCAGCACCGCCCAGGTGACCGGGACGTCCTTGTAGCCGAACGTCGGGTTGGACATCTTCCGCGAGGATTCCTTCTGCTGCACCACGTGGATGCCGTTGCGGGTCTCCGCGCGCTTGTCGCTCTCCATGCCGTACGACGCCGGGAGGTCGTGCAGCAGCACGCCGTCGCGGTAGATCTCGAACCGATGGGTCTGCGTGTTCGCCTTGGCCACCAGCGCCCGGTCGGCGATCTTGAACTGCGCGTGGACGTCCTCGGCACCGAACGAGCCGCCCCCGAACGGCACGCCGTACACGTCGACGTCAACGGACACCTCGGTGTTCGGCTTCCAGTACTCGCGCGGCCGCCAGTGCGCCTCGGTGTCGGACAGCCACGCCCACGCGCCCTCAGTGGGCACGGAAGTCTTGACCGTCATGGCCTTCTGCGCCGAAGCCTTGTCCTGCACCGGCGAACTGAACGTCACCTTGACCGGCATCGCGACGCCGTAGGTCTCGTGGTCGCCGACGTTCATCGACGCGGCGACGACCCGCTGCGGCTTGATCGTGCGGAACGAGCCGCTGACCGGCACGTCCACGCCGTCCTCGCCCTTCGCCGAACCGGACCACGTGTAGACCTTGTCGTAGCCCAGGTCCTCGGTGGCGACCCACCTGCCGGCGGTCAGCTCCCCCTTGACGACCCTGTTGTCCGCACCGGTGAGCGCGACGGCGGTCAGCGAACCTCCAGTCACCCCAACCTGAAACGGTCCCGCCGGGCTCACCCCTTCGCCCTCGGCAGGCGTCACCGTGACCGCGGCCTTCGCCTTGTTCTCGACGGCCGGAGCAGTCGGCGACGACGGCGCGTCGGGCGCGGCGCTGCAGGCGGTCAACCCCAGTAGTGCAGCCAAAACCAAAGACCGGAACACGTGTTCCCCCCAAGATCCCCTTGCTTGATGCTCAAGAGACGCATGGGGTCGGAACACGTTGCTCGAGAGAACGCGATCACCCACCCGGACCAGCGGGTTTCCCCCTATTGAGGCAAGCGACTGGCCAGTAATGACCTGTAGTGCTATGACGCATCACACGTTAGGCTGACCCGCGCAGGCCGTGGTTTCTGTGTTCGTGCTTCACACGCTCGCGGAACGACACGCGGGCGTGATGCGCGCTCTCACGAGCTCACTGACCGCCCCCGGGACGGCCGGGGTTGCACGGTGCAGCCCCAAGCTTTCCTGCGATGGAGGCAGGTACATGGCACAGGGCACTGTCAAGTGGTTCAACTCCGAGAAGGGCTTCGGCTTCATCGCCCAGGACAACGGCGGCGCAGACGTCTTCGTCCACTACTCGGAGATCCAGGGTCAGGGTTTCCGGACTCTGGAGGAGAACCAGCGCGTGGAGTTCGAGGTCGGCCAGGGCACCAAGGGCCCGCAGGCTCAGAACGTCCGTGCGGTCTGATTAACCGCAAATCTAGTCGCACGTGAGAAGGACCCTCGGCCGGGCTCGGCCGAGGGTCCTTTTCGTTGTTCCTGAGGACTGGCTACTGGCCGCGCTGGCGCGCTTCCCACTCCAGTCGCTGCATGACCCACTCCGTGGCGAGCGCCTGCGGGGAGGTCTGGCGCTCGGCGGCGAGCTCCTTGAGCTGCTCGTTGGCCATGAGCTGCAACCGCAGCTGGTAAACCTGCGCGTTGCCGAAGCCCGACGCGGTGGTCTCGTTGTCCGCGTCCGGGGCAAGTGCTGCGAGGTAAGAGGTCAGCTCCTCGTCGGGCAGCGTCTCGGCCTGCGGTTCGTCCGCGGGACGGTGACGGCCGGACTTGGAGCGTCCGAGGGATCCGATAGGCACCGGCACACGATAACGGCTCGGTCACGGAACCCAAACCCCTGTGACCTGAGTCACCCCAAGGTGTACCCCCGCCCACCCACAGTGGATCTCCCCCAAAGCCCACCAAACAACGCCGGAGAGACCCGCCGGCCAAGCATCTGCGGGCCCAGGAAACCCATGGCGTCGGGAATCGACGGCGCCAGGAAGCGCCAGGCTCGGGGAAACCAACGCGGCCGGGAACCGGCAGCGGCAGGTCTCGGGAAACCTACGGGGCCAGGGACCGGCAGGGTCGGGAAACCTACGGGGGGTCCGGGGGGCTTGCCCCCCGGCTGGGGGTCTGGGGGCTCGGCCCCCAGAAGACACTCCGAATCCCGCAGGCGGCGAAGGCGAAGCCGAGCAGCCTGCGGGAAAGGGAGAGGCCCCCGCGCCAGGGGGAGGAACGCGGGGGCCGGAGGGGATCTCCACAGGCGCTGACCGGGGGTGTGTCAGCTGTTTGGATTGTTGCACGCGCACAGGCGTGTTGGGGAGACTCTCAATGGAGATTCTTAAGCTGCCGATGGACGGAAACCCCGTAGTCGCAAGCTGTTGGTAACAACGAACACGCTGCTGAAGGCCATTGCGGCCCCCGCGATCATGGGGTTCAGCAGGCCGAGTGCCGCGAGTGGGAGTCCAGCGACGTTGTAGGCGAACGCCCAGAACAGGTTCCCCTTGATCGTGCCCAATGTCTTGCGGGACAACCGAATCGCGTCTGCTGCCACGCGCAGGTCGCCGCGCACGAGGGTCAGGTCGCTCGCTTCGATCGCGACGTCGGTTCCGGTTCCCATGGCCAGTCCCAGATCGGCGGCCGCGAGGGCGGGTGCGTCGTTCACACCGTCGCCGACCATGGCGACAACTCGGCCCTGTGCCTGGAGATTCCGCACGGCTTCGACTTTGCCGGCGGGCAGGACGTCGGCGATGACCTCGTCGATTCCGACCTCGGCGGCCACGGAGGCGGCCACGTCAGCGTTGTCACCGGTGAGCAGCACCGGGCGCAGCCCGAGGGCTTTCAGTTCTCGAATCGCTTGTGCGGACGTGGGTTTCACGACGTCCGAGACGACGACGAGTCCGACAACCTTGTCATCAAAGGAAACCGCGACCACGGTTCGAGCGCCCTGTGCAACTGCGGCCTCGGTCAACTCCTCTGGAAGCGAGACGTTCCGCAGCCGCCCCACGGCAACGCGCCGGCCTTCGACCACTCCGCTGACTCCGAGACCGTCGGAGGAAACGAAGTCCGACACGGGCAGAAGGTCCGAAACCTCGCGAACGATCGCCGCGCCGATCGGGTGTTCGGACGCGTTCTCGACGGCCGCCGCGAACCGCAGCACCTCGTCGCGCGACTCGCCGTCCGCGGGGATCACGTCGACCAGCGTCAGGCGTCCGGTCGTCACGGTGCCGGTCTTGTCCAGCACCACGGTGTCCACCCGCCGCGTCGACTCCAGGACCTCGGGGCCCTTCACGAGGATCCCGAGCTGAGCGCCACGCCCGGTGCCCACGAGCAACGCCGTCGGCGTCGCCAGCCCCAGCGCGCACGGGCACGCGATGACGAGCACCGCCACGGCCGTCGTGACCGCGAACTCCAGCGGCCGCCCGGCGAGCAGCCAGGCGCCGAAAGCGAGGAGCGCGATCACCGCGACGACCGGGACGAAGACGGACGACACCCGGTCCGCCAGCCGTTGCACCTCGGCCTTGCCCGCCTGGGCCTGCTCGACGAGCCGCGCCATCCGGGCGAGCTGGGTGTCCGCGCCGACCGAGGAGGCCTCGACGACCAGACGACCGCCCGCGTTGACCGTCCCGCCGACGACCAAGTCACCGGCGGAGACCTCGACCGGAACGGACTCACCGGTGACCATCGAGCGGTCCACGGCCGAGCTGCCCTCGACCACTAGGCCGTCAGTGGCGATCCGCTCACCCGGACGGACCACGAACCGTTCGCCGACCCGGAGCGCAGCCACCGGGACGCGCGTCTCGACTCCGTCCCGCAGCACGGAGACGTCCTTGGCGCCCAGGGCGAGCAACGACCGCAGGGCAGCACCCGCGCTGCGCTTCGAACGGGCCTCCAGCCAGCGCCCGAGCAGCAGGAACACGGTCACGCCGACCGCGACCTCCAGGTAGATGTCCCCGGAGCCCACAGGCCGCGGCAGGAGGCTGAACTCGTGCCGCATGCCGATCGCCCCGGCAGTGCCGAACACCAGCGCGTAGAGCGACCACAGGTACGACACCGTGACGCCCATCGACACGAGGGTGTCCATCGTGCTGGCGCCGTGCCGTGCGTTCACGAACGCCGCTCGGTGGAACGGCCAGCCGCAGACCCACACGACCACGCTCGCCAGCGCCAGTGACACCCACTGCCACACGGGGAACTGCAGCGCCGGGATCATCGAGAACGCGATCACCGGCACGCCCAGCGCCGCGGCGAGGGTGAACCTCAGCCGCAGCTCACCGGCCTCGTCGGCGTCGGGCGCCTCAGGCCTGGGCTCCTCGGCGTCGTAGCCCGCCGCGCGCACGGTCGACACCAGGTCGTCCACGCGCAGGTTCTCCGGGAACTCGACGCTGGCCTTCTCGGTCGCGTAGTTCACGGTGGCGGAGACGCCGTCGAGCTTGTTCAGCTTGCGTTCGATGCGGTTCGCACAGGACGCGCACGTCATGCCGCTGATGCTGAGTTCGACGTGACGAGGCTCGGTCGTGGTCATCAGGCGACCTGGTACCCGGCCTCGCTGACGGCCGCGACGACCTCGGCGCGGTCCAGTGCGCGGTCGCTGGTCACGGTGACCGCGCCGGTCTCCAGGACGACGTCGACGCCCGTGACGCCGGAGACCTCGCCCAGCTCCTCCTTGACGGAGCTGACGCAGTGACCGCAGGTCATGCCGGTGACGGTGTAGGTGGCAGAGACGGACATCGGGGTCCCTTCCTCAGGTACGGGACACCGATCATACCCCCCTGGGGTAAAGGGTCTACTGAGGACCGTCCGGTTTCGGCTGGTCCAGGTTCTGGATGTCCGACTCGATCTTGTTGACCAGGTCGTCGAGGCCCGCGAGCATCTTGTCGAGCTCGGCCATCTTGGCGCCGAACGCGGACTCGATGTCGGCGTCGATGGTCTCCAGGTTGACGCCGCTGATGGCCTTCAGAATCTCCTGCGGATCGACCCCCGGCGGCAGACCTTCCGCACTGGGACCGGCCAGCGCAGGCGGTATCTGAGATGCGTTTTGGCCCTCTGCATCGGGGGAAGGCTCCGGCGTGGGATCAGTCATCGGTCCATCTTCCCCTGGCGAGATCCCCACGTGACAGGCACCGCACCTCTACGCAAAGTAACGCTGGGTGTCGGTGGAATCACTCTGCGGGGGGCTGCGGCCGTTGTCCCAGGTCGCTTAGCCTCGCGCCAACCTCAAGTCGGGGAGGGCACTCATGAGCGGGTCGCTGGAAGTACGGAAGTTCCTGTTCACACAAGACGACAGCATGTCGCGACCGGGCGGGCCGAACGTGCCGGCCCAGCGCAGCGGAGAACCCTCGCGGATCTCCGACGACCAGGTCCACCGCGCCAGGCTCGCCGTCGCACGGAGCGCCCTGGGTACCGAGGACTGCCGGATGCTGCTCGACATGCTGGGCCTGTCACCGGGCGAGGACGGCGGAATGCCACCCGTGCAGCGGTGAAGTGATGCGTACGCGAGAGCGGCCCTGACTCCAGACGCGCACCCCCCGGAGCGCGTCTGCAGGACAGGGCCGCATCTCGAAACATACCCACGGGTCTCTTTAGCGGCAACGGCTAACCTTGACCCATGCCCCAGCAGGATCGGGCGTATGCGACACGAGAGGCGATACTCCACGCCGCGGCGGAGGAGTTCGACCGACTCGGCTACGAGCGCACGTCGCTGACCGCCGTGCTCGCGCGCGCCGGGCTGACCAAGGGCGCCTTCTACTTCCACTTCGCTTCCAAGGAAGCCGTCGCGGACGCGTTGGTTGAACGCCAGAGCGAGCTGTGGGCGAAGGTGCGGGCGACGTGGGACACGCGGGGTGTCGACCCGCTGAGTGCTCTGCACGGCATGTTCGCCGAGTCTGCCGACCGGATGGCCACCGACGTCGTGCTGCGTGCGGGTGTCCGGCTCGCGGCTGATCGCGAGGTCGGCTATCCGGGTGTGCCCACCACCCACATCATGTGGGAGAAGCTGATCGCCGGTTACGTGGTGGAGGCCGCCGAGCGCGGTGATCTCCGTGCCGGCGTCGATCCCGATGCCGTGGCGCGGACGTTGTGCGGGGCCGCTCTCGGTGCCCGGTTGATCTCCTCGGTGACGACGGCGTGCGCCGACTTCCCGTCCCGGATCCGCGAAGTTCTCGGGCACGTGCTGCCGTGCGTCGCGTCTTCCGGGTGGAAGTTGTCTGGATCACAAAACGCGGTTGACGGGCCTGCTGAGCCCTGAACAGGCATTTGTTGATCTGGGCGATCTCGGGCGTGAGGTGGTTTGGGCAGGTCAGGACATAAGTGGGACCCCCGTTTTGGAGGTGCGCGGACCTATGCCATATGCTTACGATGCTTCCAGAGACCAGCTAGTCCCCATCATCTAGCGGCCTAGGATCCCGCCCTTTCAAGGCGGTCGCGCGGGTTCGAATCCCGTTGGGGGCACGCAGTAATGTAAGGTAAGATCTGCAAGAGCAAGGCCCAGTGGCGCAGTTGGTTAGCGCGTCGCCCTGTCACGGCGAAGGTCGCGGGTTCGAGTCCCGTCTGGGTCGCTTCTTTTTGTTCATGGCCAGGTAGCTCAGTTGGTACGAGCGACCGCCTGAAAAGCGGTAGGTCGGCGGTTCGACCCCGCCCCTGGCCATCCTTCTTCGAAAGAAGCCCCGCAGCGTGCTGCGGGGCTTCTTTCGTTATGCGGTCAGTCTTGCGATGGCTTGGTCGTCGTGCGTTTTGTAGCGGGGCCAACGCTTGTGCTCCGAATCATCGACTTCGGCCGCACGGATTTGGTCGAGCACTTCGCCCAATGGCATTTGGGCGAGGTCCTCCCACGAGAAGAGCCCGTACTCGGACACTCCACATGAGACGCCGTCGGTGGCGACGATCACCTTCCGGATCTCCGCACGCGGCCAGCTCGCGGTCACGGCCTGGTGTGCCGCAACGGGTTCGGCCTCGGCGACCCAGTAGCCGCCCGGCTTGTTCTTCCACCTGAGGATGTCCGGGTCTGCACGCAGATCTTCGAGCCGGGTGTCCTCGACGACGTGGGTCGTCTGTCCGAACGCGACCACCGGGGTGTCGCACAGGACGAGCGCGTCGATGGTCTCGTCGGTCCACCTGACGATCGCCGCCGTAGCGGACGGTGAGTCGCCCGGTACGAGGTCGTGTTCTTCCACGAGATTCCTGATGGCTTGGGACAGCAGGTCTTCGAGCGGATCCGCGGCGTTGATCAGCCGGGCCAGTTCGTCGGCGAGCCGGGTGGCGTACCAGCCGCCGTTGCGGTCCGGTGGCCTCGTTCGCGAGGTGACGCCGTCGAGCACCACGACGGCGTTCGGCAGCACGCGGATCCGGTCCTCGGTGACTCGTCCCGGAGCCCCCTGCTCAGCGGTCTCGATCTTCACGTTCTCACCGTACGTGTCAACTTGGGTTGACGACTCCACGTTGTCAACGTACGTTGACACCATGACTGAAGCGACGGATCTCGCCACAGCGGCCGGGGATCGCGACCCGAAAGTGGGGTTGCGGGCCGTCACCGCACTACGGCGGCTTTTGGAACATCTGGAAGCGGTCCAGGTCCGCAGCGCGCGGGCCCAGGGCTGGTCGTGGCAGGACATCGCGGCGGAGCTCGGGGTCTCCCGCCAGGCGGTGCACAAGAAGCACGGGGGTCGATGATGATCGCGGAACGGTTCACCAAGGAAGCCCGTGAGGCCGTGAGGGCCGCGGTACGTGATGCGGAACGGACGCACGCCGGCGAGGTCGGCGTGGAGCACCTGCTGCTGGCGTTGCTCGACGCGCCGGTGCTGGAGGGATTCGACCTGCCGCGCGAGGAACTGGAGACGGCGTTCCGCGACTACCGGCGCAAGGGCGGGCTGACCAAGGCCGACGCGGAAGCGTTGCGGGGCTTGGGGATCGACGTCGACGCGGTGATCGACTCGGTGGAGCAGTCGCTCGGGTCCGGTGTGCTGCGGCCGGGACCGCGCCGGCGGTGGTTCGGGCTGCCGCTGGAGCCCGCGTTCAAGAAGGCCCTGGAGAACTCGTTGCGCGAGGCCCGCGACCTCGGCCACAACTACCTCGGCAACGAGCACATCGTGCTGGCTCTGTTGCAGGGCAAGGGAATCGTGGCCGAGGTGCTGACCGAGCGCGGGGTCACCTACGCGGAGATCAGGAAGCGGGCTGCGAGCGCTCGCGCCAGGTGAGTCCCGGCAGGAAGAGCTGTGAGAGCGGGCCGATGCCGAGGGCGTAGAGGATCGTGCCGATGCCCACGGTGCCGCCGAGCAGCCAGCCGGTGGCGAGGACAAGCAGCTCGATCACCGTCCGGGTGAGTCGCAGGGAAATCCCCGTGCGGCGGCAGAATCCGGTCACCATGCCGTCACGCGGGCCCGGCCCCAGGCGTGACCCGACGTAGGCGGCGAACGCGACCGCGTTCAGCACGATGCCCAGCGTGAGCAGCACGATTCTGGGCAGGAGCTCGTGCGGCGCGGGGATGAGAGCGAGCGTCACGTCGACGCTGACGGCGATGACCACGACGTTCGCGATGGTGCCGACGCCGGGCTTCTGTCTCAGCGGGATCCACGCCAGCAGCACGACGACGCCGGTGATCGCGGTGATCAGGCCGAAGCTGAGTCCCGTCCGTTTCGTGAGGCCCTCGTGCAGCACGTCCCAGGGGTCGAGGCCGAGGGTCGCGCGGATCTGCATGGCCATGCTCGCGCCGTAGAGCCACAGACCTGCGGCGAGCTGGGTGAGGCGGCGGACGGGCGCGACGCGGACGGGGACCTGGTTGAGTGCGGTCATGGTGGCCATGTGGCCATCTTGAGCGTCGATTGGCCTGGTAATCCATAGCCAATTCGGGATAATTGGCCTCATGCTCCCACCAGGTGGACGTATATCCGGATCCCGGCTCGCCCGGTTGCTCGGGTCGTGGCGGCGGGGTGGTGCGCGGCAGGGTTCGGCTGATCTCGCCGCTGCGTTGAAGCTGCTGGTCGCGGACGGACGGTTGCCGGTCGGTACCCGGCTGCCGTCCGAACGCGAGCTCACCGACGCGCTGCCGGTGAGCCGTACCACGATCACCACGGCGCTGGACCAGTTGCGTGCCGAGGGGATCGTGGAGTCGCGGCGCGGGGCCGGATCGTGGATCAACGGGCCGGTCGGTGCCGGCGGTGGCATCACCACCGGTGACGACACGTTGATCGACCTCACCCGGTGCGCACCTCCGGCGTTGCCCGAGCTGCGTCCGGCGATGGAGGTGGCGATGGCGCAGATGCCGGAGTACATGGCGTCGCACGGCTACCACGAGCGCGGGCTCCCCCTGCTGCGGCAGCGGATCGCCGACCGGTACACCTCGCGCGGGCTGCCGACGACTCCTGACCAGATCGTGGTGACGTCAGGGGCGCAGCACGCGTGGGCCCTGGTTCTGAGGCTCTTCGTCGGGCCTGGTGATCGTGTGCTGGTGGAGCAGCCGACGTATCCCAACGCTCTGGAGGCCGTGCGGGCCGCGCTGGCGATCCCGGTGCCGGTGCCGATGGCCGCGGACGGGTGGGACGTGGACGCGTACGAGGCTGCCGTGCGGCAGGCCGGCCCCCGGTTGGCCTACCTGATCCCGGACTTCCAGAACCCGACCGCGCTCCGGCTGTCCTCCGAAGGCAGGGAAGCCCTTACCGACCTGCTGCGCAAGGCGCGTACGCCTCTGGTGGCCGACGAGACGCTGGTGGAGCTGGCGCTGGACGACGAGCCCGCGCCGTTGCCGATGGCCGCGTTCGCCGAGGATCTGGTGGTGTCGCTGGGATCCGCGAGCAAGTCGCACTGGGGTGGCCTGCGGATCGGGTGGATCCGGGCGTCGACGGAGATCGTGCACCGGTTGCTGTCGACGCGAGCCTCCATCGACCTCGGCACTCCGGTGTTCGAGCAGCTGGTGCTCGCCGCGCTGCTGGAAGATCCGGAACCTGTTCTGCGGCAACGCCGTCTGGAGATCGCCGGGCAGCGGGACGTGGCGCTGGAGGCGTTGCGGGAGCACTGTCCTCAGTGGACTTTCCGGCGGCCGGCCGGTGGGCTCGGGGTGTGGTGCACGCTCGATGCGCCGGTGAGCACTCGAATCGCGGTGGTGGCGCAGAACCACGGCCTGCGGCTCGTGCCCGGACCGCGATGGGCGGTGCACGGCGGCTGCGAGCAGATGCTCCGAGTGCCGTACACGCAGTCACCCGAAGTGCTGCGCGAAGCGATCGGCCGTTTGGGTGTGGTGGCTGCATCTGTTGCAGGAACAGGGTTTCCGGCGGATGCCGAGGTTCTGGGACCGGTCGCGTGAAACACGTCGGCCCGGTCTCCCGCAGCGGGGGAGACCGGGCCGACGAACTTGCCACCGGGTTGACCTGCGGCGGGGGACGTCCCAGGGATTGGCGTCCCCCGTCCGCAGGTTTTCCCGTGCGGTCCGAGAACTGCGGGGGCAGCGCGGCACTCGGACCAGACCCGACCTGCCAGGGCGCGGTTGGCAGGTCAGGAAGACTGGGTTCCTTGCGTACAACGGGAAATGAGGGAAGGAGTTATGCGCGCGACGGAACGAGACGGTCACAAATCGCGCAGAGGGCAGAGATGTCCCGTGTTGCTCAGTCGGGTGACGTGCTCGGCAGGCCCGGAAGGCTGCCTGGTGAACGACCGTCGCGGCGCTGCTCGACCGACCACGTGGAGGGCGGGAACAGCGAGTTGTGCGACGTCAGAACGGCGAGCACGCCGCGCGTGCCGCCGGAGTTGTCGGTATGACCGGACGACGCGGAGGCCGTCGCGACCACGGGTGCCTGCTGCGGCGTGGGCAGTGGCGCGTCCTGGCCGGGTGCGGTCCAGTTGAGGTCGCTCGCGGGCGTCGGCTCGGTGTTCACGGGCGCCGGCACGGGCAGGTCGGGCAGCTTCGGCACGATCTTTTTGACCGGAACGACAACCGGTGCGGGCGGAGCAGGCGGCGGGGCCTGTGCCGCGGCCTTCGCGGCCTTGGCGGCGGCGCGGACCTGAGCCTTGGCCTTCATGACCTCGGGCGGCGCCTGGTTCGTCACCGTGCCGGACCGCGTGTTGCCTTGCGTGCCGCCGGAGAAGTCGAGGACGGGACCGTCGTCCGGTTCGTCCGCGGGTTCCTGCGGCTTCGTGATCGGCGCGGGCACGAGCCTCTGCGCCTGGTGGCGTTCGAGCACGGAGTTCGTGAACGCCTTGGCCCACCCGGCGGGATCCGCGAGCAGTTGCGGCGCCTCGGTGGTGATCTCGACGGCCGGCTGGTCCTCGGGGCTGGCGGACGCGTCGGTCCCGCCCAGCAACCAGGCGGCGGCGGTCAACCCGCCGAGCGCAGCGGCCCGCAGCAGCAGTGCACGAGCTCCACCACCAGCCACAGGATCACCACCCCGTCCACCGTTCAGGTCACCGCCAACGCACAGCGCCGTCGGAGGTCGACGTTGAGCTATGTCTAGCACTGGTGAGTGACTTTGCGAACCAACTGCGCACAAAACACTCGGAAGGGCGTTCCCGTGCGGCTGTCCGGGTTGCCCTGATCAGGCATGAACACCGTCAGTGTCGTCATCGGATCGAGTGACATTGCGCCTCGCTCCCCTGTGGACCGTGTCGCGCCGGGGGATGGTGTCCGATGTGGACGCGCCAAAGCAGGTCAGCAGCCTCTCTGAGCTGGTCGATCACGTCTCTCGTGCCCTCGGCCCCGTGCTCGCGCACGACTCGATGGGGCCAAACGAGTGTTTGGTCCGTTCGGGCGAACTGGTCGTGCTGCCAGCGGACGCACCCGCTGTGCGCAAGCGCTTGCGAGGCGTCTACTCCCACGAGGAGATCGCGTCCGGCGCCATCCGCATGTTCACGAAAGCAGCCGACCGCACCCGCGTGGTGGAGATCGCCGCCGAGGTGGGCGCGACCCCGAACCACGTGCACCTGGCCTGTCCGATCATGATCGGCACCTCTCGTCCGGTGATCGGCGGCCGCCTCCCCGACCTGCTCGGCGAGGGCACCGTCGCCCTGCTCGACACCCCGCTGGACGACCCGCACGGCGCTCTCGTGGCCGGCGTCCTGCGCCACCACGGAGCCTCCGTCCGCCCGTTCCCCGTCCTGACCGCCGCGGGGTTCGGCGACGACCTGACCCTCGCCGCCGCCCTGCGAGCCACCCGCTCGCTGCCCGTCATCCTGGTCGCGTCCGGCACCTATTCGTTCAACGACGAATGCCCGCCGGTCCTGGCCTCCTGCGGTGGCAACGTTGTGGCCGCGGCGGGCAACGGTGCCTCCGCCCGCCCGTGGTGGCCCGCCGCCCTGCCTTCCGTCATCGCCGTCGGTGCCTCCGCTGCGTTCTCGGGCCACGGCCCGTGGGTGGACGTCGTCGTCGACGGGGTGGACGTGCCGGCCACCGTGGGTTCGGCTCAGGCGCTCTGCACCGGCACTTCCTTCGCGGCCGCCCTTCACGCCGCCACTCTCGTTCCGGTGCCGTAGCAGCTGAAACCGAGGTGAGCGACGGCTTTCGCGGCTTCGACGGGATGGTCGATTCGGCGATGCACCTCCGCCATGGCCTCGCTGACCTGCGCGTCCGGCACCGGCAGCACGCTGGCGATCACCGCTCTGGTCCCGGCGTCGAGGAACGCTCGCGCGAGCCCGGACTCACACGCGGACAGGACCACGACTTCTGGCGGGTTCTCGATGCGGGCGATGTCGTAGCCGTAGAGCGGGCCGTCCTTGAGCTCCAGGTAGGAGAACAACGGGTTGTCCGGGTGGACGTGTCCATGTGCCGCGATGTGAGCGATCCTGGCACCTTCGAGCGCTCGGAGCGTTCGATCCACAGTGGACTCAATGGCTGTGCCCCCGTACAACCTCTGGAGCGCGGTGACTTCCTCGCGTTCCAACCCAGGACCCGTCACCCACACCCGATCTCCGCCGTGACGCTCCGGGTGCCAGTGGCGCAGTGACGGCACGACATGCACCCGGCGGCCGAGCGCGGCCCACGGCATCGCGTTGAGCACGCCGTCTGGGATCACGACGACCTCATCCGCCTCGGGCAGGAGATCGGTCGTGACCGGCCGTCCAGCCCGCAGTGCGAGCTTGGCCGTGTGAACGAGTTCGTCTGGATCGGCTATCACGCGCAGACGCGCCCGCCCGTCGATGAGCGTGACCGCAGTCATCTGTCCTTCGTGGACGATGAAGCTGACCAGGGGCAGCCCGGGTGGCGCGGCGACGCCGTGTGCCGCCCGCGGTGAGCCGGCGAGGGTCAACCTGCGGACATCCCGCTCCAGCGCGTCCAACGGCAGTCCGAACGCTCTCGCCCGCCGCAGGTTCGTGAGCGCCTTCGCCAGCGCGGGCTCGTTGGGAGGCAAGGACATCGACCAGGACGCGCGGTGCTGCTCGGACCAGTGCAACACCTCACGCGCGGTACGGGCGAGCCCCAGCGCGTGCCCGGTCAACTCGCGCCGCGGCCAGTCCCCGTGATGCTCGTCCAGCACCCTGAGACCCGCGCGGCACGCGGCCAGCGCCCCACGCCGATCCGACCGGCGAGCCTGCGCCAGCCACCCGAGCGCCCGCGTCTGCGCCGGCCCGCGAAACCGATGTGCCGCAACAGCATCGAGCTCTCCGGCCGCGAGCATGAACTCGACGTCCGAGCCACCGAGCTTGAGCGCGGGCGCCGGATCTCCGTCGCGCAACGCACAACGCGCACTCAGCACCGCCAGCTCCGGCACGTGCCGCTTGCACCTGCGGAGCAGTTCCAGCGCCGGCGTCAGAACCCGCCGTGCCTCCGTCGTGAGCCCGGCGGCGAGCAACGCCTCGGCCCTGTCGACGAGTGCCTCGGGCCGGCTCGTCGAGTCGAGCCCGGCCTTCGCCGCCTCCTCGTACCGCCGCAGCGCTCGCGGCAAATCGCCGGCGAGCATCGCCACGAATCCCCTGTTGTGCAAGCACATCGCCGCACGCCCAGGCTCGCCGATGGCCTGCAACACCGTCTGAGCCGCGGCGAAGTCGGCCTCGGCCTCCACCAACTTCGTCGCACCACACCTCGCGATCCCCCGTCCGACGAGCGCGTTGGCGAGCCAGCGCTCGTCCCCGTACCTGCGCAACTCCTTGATGACCGCGGTCAGCTCGGCGATCGCCAGCCGCGGTTCGGCCGAGTGACAGAGATGGAGCCCGCGCAAACACCTCGCCCTCGCCAGCTCCCGCCCCCGGAGGTGAGGCGTGGCGAGGTCGAGATGCCGCAAGCTCTGCTTGCGGCGTCCCCGATCCAGGTCGATCCACGCCAGCGTCAGGTGAAACCGAGCCTCACCGGTGAGCCGCAGCCCGCGTTGGGCGAACCGGGCAGCGACCTCGAGGTGCCCGAGCTCGACGTGGGCGATGCTCAGGTCGTGCAGGGCATCGGCACGCTGGGCCTTCGTGCCGCGCACGTGTGTGGTGTCGATGGTGGCCCGTGGGTCGGCACTGGCGCTCATGCCACGAACCACCCGGTCGTCAGCCCCAGCGACGGAACGGTCACGCACACCGGTCCAGGCCTCACGTCGGCCCGGAACCAGCCCTCGGCGTCCGGACGCAGTGCCTCGACGGCGTTGGGTGAACGGACCTCGACGGACACGCCCTTGTCGTCCAGCACGCCGGTCAGCCGAAGCCCGGTCGTGGCCTGGTCGAGCTGCAGGTACATCCGGCCGACGCCGACGTGGAACACGAGCTGCCGGGACGTGCCGCGGACGGGTTCGTCCACGGCTTCCATCGGTTCGAGGCCGGTCGGGCGCGGTGCCAGCACAGGTGGCGGCACGTCCCCGCTGAACAGGGAGGCGATCTCGTCGAGCAGCGGGTCCCTCATCGCTGGTCCTCCAGCTTCCGGCGCAGCGCCGCCAGGCACCGCGTGCGGGTCTGGCCCACGCTCGTCACCTTCATCCCCAGGGCCTCGGCCACCTGTGCATAACTCAGCTCGGGGCTGTGGGCGGCTATGCACAGGAGTCGCTGGCACCGTTCGTTCAAGGTCATCAGCGCGGTCCACAGGCGGCGCTGCCGGTCACCCGCGACCGCGACGTCCTCCGGCGTGGGAAGAGTCGACTCCGGCTCCCAGCGGTCGAGCGGGACTTCGCGGCCGCGGGCACGGACGACGGCGATCGATTGCCGTGTGGCGGTACGGATCAGCCACGCGCCCAGCGACTCGGGCTGCCGGATGCGGGTCAGCTGTTCGGCCAGGCAGAGCCACGTGCACTGGTAGACGTCGGCCGCGTCGGCGTGGCTCAGGCGGAACGATCTGGGCACTGACCAGACCAGGCGGGAGTAGCGGTCCACGAGGGCGTCCCAGCCGCTGACACCGGAACGCCACCCCAGAAGCACCTCTGTGTTCGAGTCCATGACATTTGGAGTCGAACTCCGGCGTCAAGGCTCCACGCCTCACCCGAAAGTGGGTTGTCCACAGTTGTGGAGGAACTCATCCACACCTGTGGACAACTACAACTTGTGCAGGCGCTCCACGGCCTCGTCGATCACCGCGTCCTGCTTGCAGAACGCGAAGCGGATCAGGTGCTGCCACTGAGCGGGGTGGTCCGTGAACACCTGGACCGGCACCGCGGCGACACCGATCCGGGCGGGCAGGTCGCGGCACAGCTGCAACCCATCCGTGTAGCCGAGAGGGCGGACGTCGGCGCAGATGAAGTACGTGCCTTCCGACGACCGGACCTCGAACCCGGCCGCACGCAGACCCTCGGCCAGACGCGCGCGCTTCGAGGCCAACGAGTCCCGCAACCCGGTGACCCAGTCCAGCTCAGCGGTCAGCGCGTGGGCAACGGCGGGCTGGAATGGCGCCCCGCCGACGAAGGTCATGAACTGCTTGGCCGCCCGCACCGCGGACACCAGCTCGGCGGGCCCGCACACCCAGCCGATCTTCCAGCCGGTGCAGTTGAACGTCTTGCCGGCACCGGAGATCGACAACGTCCGCGAGGCCATCCCCGGCAGCGAGGCCAGCGGAATGTGCGTCAGGCCGTCGAACACCAGGTGCTCGTACACCTCGTCGGTGATCGCCAGCAGGTCGTGCTCGACACAAAGCGCCGCTACCGCCTGCAACTCCTCCAGCCGGAACACGGTCCCGGTCGGGTTGTGCGGCGAGTTGACCAACACGGCCCGTGTCCGCGGAGTGACCGCCGCACGCAGCGCGTCGACGTCCAGAGCCAGGCGGCCGGACTCGTCCTCGCGCAGGCCGACGGAAACCCGAGTCGCCCCGGCCAGAGCGACCGACGCGGCGTAGGAGTCGTAGTAAGGCTCGATCAGGATCACTTCGTCGCCGGCCTCGACCAAAGCCAGCAGCGAGGCCGCGATCGCCTCGGTGGCGCCGACCGTCACCAGGATCTCGGTGTCGGGGTCGTAGGACAGCCCGTACCGGGACCGGTGAGCAGCGATCGCGTTCCGCAACACCGGCATGCCAGGACCCGGCGGGTACTGGTTCACGCCGGAAGCGATGGCCGACCGAGCCGCCTCCAACATCGACAGCGGACCGTCGGTGTCGGGGAAGCCCTGACCGAGGTTGACGGCGTCGTGCTGCACGGCCAGCGCCGTCATCTCCGCGAAGATGGTCGACGTGAACGGCTGCAACCGGGGGACTAGCGCTGGTACCCGCACAACGCAGGATCTTCACCTGAATCTCGTGTCGAGGGAAGCCTGATCCATTGAGGGTCGGGTAAATCATGTTGTCGGGTGCCCGACGAGCCTCGGATCGAACGTGTGTTCTACCGTGGTTGTGATGAAGATCGTTGTGCAGGTTCGCTTGCTGCCGAGCGACGGGCAAGCTGCGGCGCTGGCAGCGACCTTGCGCGTGTGCAATGCGGCTGCTGATCGGGCGTCGACGGTAGCGTTCGAACGAGCAGTGCACTCCCGCAATGACCTGCAGAAGTTGGTCTATGGCGAGATGCGGGAATCTGGACTTGGCGCGCAGGCAGCAGTGCGCGCGGTGAAGAAGGTTGTAGACGCGTACGCCAGCCTGCGGGCAAGCGTTCGCACCGGGAGCCTGGCCGGCCTACGGCGAGTCAAGGCTGAAAGCAAGCCGATCCAGTTTCGTGAGAATGCGGCTCAGCCGTATGACGATCGCATGCTCTCGTGGCACTACGACGCCAGAACGGTGTCGATCTGGACCATTGCGGGCAGGTTGAAAGGCGTTCGGTTCGCCGGGCACGCCGATCAGGTCGCAATGCTCGTCTCGCACCGTCAGGGCGAGTCTGACCTGGTGCTGCGAGACGGAAAGTGGCTGCTCATCGCCACGTGTGAGGTCGCGGAAGCAGAGGTGACAGAACCCGGCGACTGGATTGGTGTGGATCGCGGAATCGCGAACCTCGCGACTACGTCGGACGGTCTGAACTTTCAGGGCGGCAGATTGGGGCGCTATCGGCGGTGGCACGCGCGAAAGCGTGCCGAGTTGCAGGCCAGGCGCACCAAGTCGGCAACCCGTCGTCTTCGGCGGCGTTCTCGTCGAGAACATCGACATGCGACTCACATGAACCACGCCATCGCCAAGAAACTGGTGGCTGTCGCGCAACGGACCGGACGCGGTATTGCACTCGAAGACCTGAGTGGCATCCGTGACCGGGTACGGCCTCGCCGCGACCAGCGAGCCGCCCTCGCTTCTTGGCCGTTCCACCAACTCGGGGCGTTCATCGAATACAAGGCGAAGCGCGCAGGTGTGCGAGTGATCGCTGTGGATGCCCGTTTCGCCTCGCAGATGTGCCCAGGTTGCGGGCACACGGCGCGTAGCAACAGATCTAGTCGCGACCACTTTCGTTGTCGCGCATGCGGCCTCGCTGGGCCAGCCGACCACGTCGCTGGGATCAACGTGCGCAATCGTGCACGCTCAGTGTGGGCACTTGTCAACGTGCCCAGACCTGCTGCGTGAACGCGCATGCGGTTGATGCGGCCTGCCCGCCACGGCCTGTGGCGTGCGGAGAACGCGACCCGGCCTGAAGTCGAGCGGCAAGCTCAGCGTCAGGGCCGAGAGTTGACGGACAATGGACCTGTGGAGCAACTGACCGCCGCTGACCAGCAGAAGCGCACAGACCTGCGCAGGATGAAGCTCGTCGCGACCAGCTTCCTGATAGGCGCGACGGTCATCTTCTTCGCCACGCACGCGTTCGAGGGCGCGTGGGTCGGCTACGTGAGAGCGGCAGCCGAGGCCGGGATGGTCGGCGCGCTGGCCGACTGGTTCGCGGTCACGGCGCTGTTCCGCAGGCCGCTGGGGCTGCCGATCCCGCACACCGCGATCATCCCCACCCGCAAGAACATGTTCGGCAAGACGCTCGGCGACTTCGTCGGTGTCAACTTCCTGAGTCCCGAGGTGGTCCAGGACAAGCTCCGGCGGGCGGGCATCGCGGAGCGCGCGGGGGCGTGGATCAAGGAGCCGGAGAACGCCGAGCGCCTCACCAACGAGCTTGCGAACGTCATCAAGGGCGCCATCACGGTCCTCAGGGACGAAGAGGTCCAGGCCGTCCTCGAGCACGCGATCGTCAAGAGGGTCACCGAGAAGCCCTGGGGGCCGCCGCTGGGCAAGCTGCTCAACCAGGTGCTGACCGACGGGGCGCACCACAAGCTCGTGGACCTGATGTGCGACCGGGCCTACGAGTGGGTGCGCGACAACTACGACAAGGTCAGCCTGATCGTCACGGACCGCGCGCCCACGTGGTCGCCCAAGTTCGTCGACTCGCTGCTCGGCGACAAGGTCTACACCGAGCTGGTCAACTTCGCGTGGGCCGTGAAGACCGATGTCAACCACCCGATGCGCCTCGCGATCGACCACTTCCTGATCGAGTTCTCCAGCGACATGCAGACCGACCAGGCCACCATGCAGAAGGCCGAGCAGGTCAAGTCGCAGGTGATCAACCACCCCGACGTCCAGAAGCTCATCAGCAGTGCGTGGGGCACGGCCAAGAAGATGCTGATCGACGCGGCCGAGGACCCGTCCAGCGAGCTCCGCAGGCGCGTCACCCAGGGGCTGATCACGCTCGGCACGAACCTGACGACGGACGGAGATCTGCGCGCCAAGGTCGACGGCTGGCTGGAGCAGGCCGCCGGGTACGTCGTCACCAACTACCGCGCGGAGATCACCACGCTGATCACGGACACGGTCGAGCGCTGGGACGCCGAGGAGACCTCGCGCAAGATCGAGCTGCAGGTCGGCAGGGACCTGCAGTTCATCCGGATCAACGGCACGGTGGTCGGCGCGCTCGCTGGCCTCGTGATCTACACCGTGGCCAACGCGTTGTTCTGATCCGAGTTCTGGGCGCGGGTTCGTTTTCGGAACGTGCGGGCCTTCTCCCGGTTGCCGCACACCTGCATCGAGCACCAGGTGCGCGAGCGGTTGCGCGAGCGGTCGAAGAACGCACGCAGGCAGTCGTCGGCGGGACAGATCTTGAAGCGTTCCCACGAGCCCAGCACCGCAAGACGAGCGGAGGCTGCCAGCACGGCACCCAGAGCGTCCGAGCTGGACAGCACCGGGACGCCGTCGGTCAGCTCGATGTGGACCACACCCGCCGCCGTCTGAGGGCCTGACGAGCCCTCGATCGACGACCGCAGTGCCGCTCTGGCGGCGCGCGCCTGTGCGATTTCCCCGCTCCGCCCGAGGCCGCGCTCGGTCACCCACGCGCGCCAGGAGGCTTCACTGTCCAGTACGTGTCGAGTGTTCAGGAAGTCGAGCAGCAGCTCGACGTCGTGATCCCAGCCGACAGTCAGACCAGTCACCCCTCCACTGTAGGCGCCACGGCGGTTGCCCGTCAGGGCATCTGATGAATACACCCGGTGTATACATGGTGTGTATAGTGCCTCTCATGTCGATCGGACACGCACTGTTGGGGCTGCTAGAGGGCGGTCCACGGCACGGATACGACCTGAAGCGCGCCTACGACGAGCGATTCGGTCACGACCGGCCATTGCACTACGGGCAGGTGTACTCGACCCTGTCGCGGCTGCTGAAGAACGGCCTCGTCATCGAGGCGGGCGTGGAGGCGGGCGACGGTCCCGAGCGCAAGCGGTACGCGATCACGGACGCCGGGGTCACCGATGTGGAGCGCTGGCTCGGCACTCCGGAGAAGCCGGAGCCGTACCTGCAGAACACGCTCTACGCGAAGGTGGTGCTGGCCCTGCTGTCGGGCCGCAGCGCCGAGGAGGTGCTCGACACGCAACGGTCGGCGCACCTCACCACGATGCGCGAGCTGACCAGGCGCAAGACCGACGGCGACCTCGCCGACCAGCTCATCTGCGACTTCGCCCTGTTCCACCTCGAAGCCGACCTGCGGTGGCTCGAACTGACCGCCGCCCGCGTCGACCAGCTGGCCGCGGAGGTCAAGCGATGAGCCTGTTGAGCGCCGAGGACCTGCACAAGTCGTTCGGCAAGACGCACGCCCTCGAAGGGGCGGGTCTCACCGTCCGCGCGGGCGAGATCGTGGCCGTCATGGGGCCGTCCGGCTCCGGGAAGTCCACGCTGCTGCACTGCATCGCGGGCATCCTGCCGCCGGACTCCGGCGTGGTCCGCTACGGCGACCGCGAGCTCACCTCGATGTCGGACCGGGAGCGCAGCGAGCTGCGGCGCACCGACTTCGGCTTCGTCTTCCAGTTCGGCCAGCTCGTGCCGGAGCTGACCTGCCTGGAGAACGTCGCGCTGCCGCTGCGGTTGAGCGGCATGAAGCGCAGGCACGCCGAACGCGCGGCCCGCGACTGGATGGCCAAGCTGGAGGTCGACGGCGTCGCCGACCAGCGGCCCGGTGAGACGTCCGGCGGTCAAGGGCAGCGCGTCGCCATCGCCCGCGCGCTGGTCACCGGCCCGAAGGTGATCTTCGCCGACGAGCCGACCGGCGCACTCGACTCGCTCAACGGTGAACGGGTGATGCACCTGCTCACGACGGCCGCCAGGGACACCGGCGCGGCGGTCGTGCTCGTGACGCACGAGGCCCGCGTCGCCGCTTACTCAGATCGCGAGGTCGTCGTGCGCGACGGCAAGGCCAGGGACGTGGAGTTCGCTCGATGAACCACGTGGCCCGCGACCTCGCCCTCGGCGTCCGGCTGGCTGTCGGGGGCAGCCGGAAGTCCTGGGCGAGGCTCGCGCTGCAAGGCGTCGGCATCGGTCTGTGCGTGGCGATGTTGCTGCTCGCCGCCGCGCTGCCGAACGCGCTGAACGCACGGGACAACCGCGGCGACGCGCGCAACGTCGTGACCAAGGGCGACGGGCCGGCACCGCTGCTCGCGGAGGAGATGTACGTCCATTTCCGCTCGAGCGACATTCCCGGCAAGTACTTCAACGTGCGCGCGCAGAACGCTCCCGTGCCGCCGGGTGTCGAGCGTCTGCCGCTGGACGGCGAGATCGTCGTGTCGCCCGCGCTCGCGGAGCTGCTCGCCTCGCCGGACGGGGAACTGCTGCGGCCCAGGTTCCCGCAGAAGGTGATCGGCACGATCGGCCAGGAAGGCTTGATCGGCCCTCACGACCTGATGTTCTACGCGGGCGACAGCAAGATCGCGGAGAGCTCCGGCAACACCGTGTACGGGTACGGGCGGACGTTCCCGCGCATGGGCCCCGACCCCGTGCTGTGGATGCTCAGCCTCGTCGGCATCGTCGTTCTGCTGTTCCCCGTGCTGGTGTTCGTCGGCGTCGCCACCCGCCTCGCCGCGGCCCAGCGCGACCGCAGGCTCGCGGCGTTGCGGCTGGTCGGGGCGGCGGCGAGCCGGGTGCGGCTGATCGCGTCCGGCGAGACGCTGGTCGGCGCGGTGGCCGGGCTGCTGTTCGGAATCGGGTTCTTCTTCGCAGTACGACCGCTGGCCGACGACGTCTCCATTCCCGAGCTCGCCCTGTTCCCCGGAGATCTCCTGCCCACGCCGGAACTCACGGCGGTGGTGCTGGTGGCGGTGCCGGTGCTCGCGGTCCTCACGTCGTTGTTCGCCATGCGCCGCACGATCATCGAACCGCTCGGCGTCGTCCGGCACCAGAAGCCGGTCCGGCGCAGGCTGTGGTGGCGCCTGATCCCGGCGATCGGCGGAATCGCGTTGCTGGCCAGCCAGTTCGGTGACATCGGTGAGAAGGACAAGCCGTTCCAGTTCGCGGTCATCTCGGGCGTGGTGCTGCTGATGCTGGGCATACCGGTGCTGCTGCCGTGGCTGGTCGAGCGGGCCGTGAACTGGATGCGCGGGGCGACGCCGGCGCTCCAGCTGGCAGTGCGCCGGTTGCAGCTCGACGCGGGCACCGCGGCACGGATCGTCGGCGGTGTCGCGGTGGTGCTCGCGGGCACGGTGACGCTGCAGATCATCCTCGCGAGCGTGCAGAAGGACGTGGTCTCCGAGGAGAAGCGGGACGCGACCCACAACTTCGTCGCGCTGACGCCCAAGGACGACCTCGACACCGCGGCACTGAAGGACGCGGTGGCGGCCAGCAAGGGTGTGCGGGCGGTGCACGTGCTCGACCGCACCTACGCGACTCTGCCGGACGCGCGCACCACGAGCATCTCGGTCGGCACGTGCACGGCGTTGAAAGCGCAGGCCGACGTCACGGACTGCGCCGACGGCAAGGCCTACCTGGTGCGGTTCGCGCGGGGCACCGCCGACGCCGAGGCCGGCCAGGTGCTGATGGTCAAGGGCGAGAAGCCCTGGACGGTGCCCGCGCTGCACGAGGTCCCCGGCACCAGTCCCGGCCTCTTCCTCACCCCGGCCGCGGCCAAGGGCATCGACCTCACCGCGGGCTCGCCCCAGTTCCAGGCCGAGCTCGACCTCGCGGTGCCGGACGCCGCCGAGCACATGCGCAACTCCATCGCCGCGTACAGCTGGCGGGTGCACGCGTACTTCGTCGGCCAGGACGACTCGGCCGAGGTCGAGCTGATCTTCGGCATGATCCGCAGGGCGCTGCTCGCGGGTTCGGTGCTGACGTTGCTGCTGGCCGGGGCGTCGTTGCTGGTCATGGCGCTGGAACAGGTGCGGGAACGCCGTCGCCCGCTCGCCGTGCTGGCGGCAACCGGGGTGCCGCGCGGCATCCTCGCGAGGTCGCTGCTGTGGCAGAACGGCGTGCCGCTGGTGCTGTCCACGGTCGTCGCGGTGGGCACCGGCGTCGGACTCGGCGTGATGGTCACGCGGGTGTTCAACGCCGAGGTGGCCTACGACTGGCCGGGCATCGCCGGTCTCACCGGAGCCTCGGTGGCGCTGGTGCTCGTGGTCACCGCTCTGACGTTGCCCTCGCTGAGAAAGGCGACCGGAGCACTCGGGTTGCAGAGCGAGTAGTCACCTCGTGCTCTGCCAGGCGGTCCTGCACCAGTCCGTGCCGGAACTGGTAGCAGGCCCCCGCCCGGCAGAGCACGCCGAGCTTGCGCGAGTCCTCCAGGAAGACCATCAGCTCCCACGGCAGCTTTCCGCGCAGTGCCAGCCAGATGCGCGCGACGGTGAACCACCACCAGCGCAGGTGCAGCACGGCCAGCGCGAACCCGAGCATCAGCCCGGACGCGAGCCCCAGCCCGACCATGCCGGTCTGGCCTGGGCCGAACACCAGTGCCGCCGCCGAACCGAAGACCACGGCCAGCACCAGAGACCCGGTCCACACCGCGATCCGGTCGCGCGCCATCGTCCACTGAGGACTGGAGGCCTGCGAGAGCTCGGCGGCGCTGGACAACGCGAACCGCAGCGCGACCGCCACGGCGAGTCCGAGGCCGACCACGAGCCCGGCGGAAAGTCCGTACAACGCACCGAAAACGAGTCCGGCGGCGAGCCCGAGCACACCGGGCACGAGCAGCAGACTGCGCCAGATGCCCAGACGTGGCTTGGCTTTGCGCTCCTGCGACGCCGTCAGCGCGGCCGCACCGACGGCGATGCCCGCGACCAGGCCGGTGATCGGCGCGAGCGACGGCGTGATCGAGTACGCCATCAGCCACGCGACACCGAACCCGCCGATCGCGCCCAGCACCAGCGCGCCGAGCACCGCGAGCCACGTGTTGCCGACCGACCGGCGCAGCTCCCACCAGGCCAGTTCGCGGATGTCGCGGTCGCGCATCTCGTGCGCGAGGAACTCGAGCCACTTGCGGGCCCTGTCCCGTGGCCAGACCTGCGTGGCCCCGGCGTGGTGCGCGAACGCCCTGTTGCCGAACGCCCGTGACACCAGCTCGTCGCAGAGGTGGTCGGAGATCGCCCGCGCGTCCGGGAAACGGCCGCGGTCGAGCAGTTCGGTCGGCTCGGCCTCGCTGTCCGCGTAGACCATGCTGGCCAGCCACATCGTCAGCGGCGTCGACAACGCGTCCGCGAGCCTGCCGTCCGGTTCCTCGCGCAGCTGGATGAACACCGGCTCCCACCGCGCCGCGCCCACGGTGTCCGTGCTGGCCCGCAGGTACGCGGCGACCTCGTCCAGGTCGAGCGGGGCCATCTCGACGACGTCCGCACCGGGCAGTGGACCGGCCAGGTGCACGGCCTGGTCGAACTCGGGGGTACGGCACGTCAGCACCAGCGGCCTGTTCCCGAACGCCTTCGTGATGCGGGACAGCGCGTCCGCGCGCTGGTCGCCGGGGATGTCGTCGAGACCGTCCAGCACGGGCAGCACCTTGTGCTGCTCGACCAACAGGTCCGCCGCGTAGCTGCCGTACAGCTCGGTGTTGCGCAACGCCGGGTGGTCCTCGTACAGCCTGCGCGTGAGCCACGTGCGGACGTCCTCGACCGCCGGGTTCCACGTCGACAGCGGCAGCAGCACCGGGACCATGCCGTCGTAGCGGTCCAGCAACCCGCAGGTCAGCAGCATCGCGACGGTCGTCTTGCCGGTGCCGGCCTCGCCGAGGAACACCATCCTGCGGTTGATCTGCCGTTCGAACGCGCCCACGACGGCGTCGCTGCGTCCGGGCGGTGCGTCCGGCTCGGCGCTGACGTCCAGCTCAGCGGCGAGCCAGTGCAGGTCGAGCAGGTCGGGGTCGATCAGGCCGCGCGAGCGCACCTCCTCGTTCCACTGCGACTGCAGGCCGATCGCCAGCGCCCGGCACGCGGCGTCGAGGTGCTCGTCGGTGCTCAGCGCGGCGTTGTGCCTGCGGCGGACCCACGGGTCGAGCAAAGCCAGGAAGCCCAGGAACGCCACCGCGAGCACGATCAGCCACACGTGCGGGTTGATGCCGTGGTCGGTCACGAACAGACCGGCCGCGGTGAGCAACGCGGTCAGCACGCAACCGGCCAGCAATGCCTGCTGGCGGAATCTGGACATGCGTCGCATCATGACGCACCGCATCCGCCCGGAGTCGATTCAGTGACCCGTGTCGTGACGTTCGTTTCTTGATCACAGATGCCACCTGAGCTCCCCCAGCGTGAGGAACTGGCCGTCGGATCCGACCTCGATCCCGAACTGGTGCCGACGGGGTTTGCCCAGGTCGTGCCACTCGACCACGCCCTGTTCCGCGAGATCCCACAGCCGGCGCGGGCCGCCCTGGTCGACGTGCGTGCCGTGGTGGTGCACCCACGAACCGTCCGGATGGGCTAGCCAGTCGTGGCCCGCGACGACTCCGGGCAGAGCAATGCCGGCGAAGAACTCGAACGGGCTGGCCGGGTCGGTCACGGTGTTGAGCGGCAACGTGGTGGTGCGCCGGTCGAACGTGCCGGAACCCGCGTGCGTCGGTGGGTGGGCGTGCGCGCGCAACGGCATGAAGCGACCGTCCTCGACGAGCACGCTGCCCTCGCCGGTGCCGTCGCCGTTCGAGACGATCCGGACGAGGCCGGCCCCGATGGGACGGTGCAGCGTGGTGACGACCAGCCCGCCGGGCGCGACCTGCTCCAGCCAGGCGGTCGGGATCGTCGCCACGGAGCAGGTGGCCAGCAAGCGGTCGTACGGTGCGCGCTCCGGATGGCCGAGCGCGCCGTCGCCCGTGACGCACGTGGGGAAGAAGCCGTTGCGGCGCAGGCATTCCCGAGCTCGTTGCGAGATGTTCGGGTCGACGTCGATCGTGGTCGTGTTGTCCGCACCCACGGCGTGGCACAGAAGAGCTGCGTTGTAACCGGTGCCGGTGCCCACTTCCAGAACCGTCTGTCCGTTGTGGACGTCCAGTGCCTCCAGCATGATCGCCATGATCGTGGGCATGCTCGATGAACAGGTCGGTGTGCCACCGGTCACCGTGTCGTCGCCGTCGAACTGGGTAACCCAGACACGGTCGGAGTAGACGAGTTTCAGCCAGTCCGGGTGCTCGCGGGTGACCCGTTCCCAGTCACCGTTGTGCAGCTGGCGGTAGAAGCGCGGCAGGAACTCGTGCCGAGGAACCGCCCGGAAAGCCTTGAGCCACTTGGAATCGCGCAGCACACCATCGCCGAGCAGGTGGTCCGCCAGCTCGGCGCGCAGGGCCCCGGCGTCGTCCATGTCACCCACAACGGTATCCCTGTGGCGGAGCACACGCAGCGATTGCTAGCAGGGTGCTTGCAACTGCTAGCACTCCTCGCTAACGTAGTTGGTGGCACGAGGAACGGGAGCGGGAACAGTGGACAAGTCCATCGACAAAGCAGTCGCGGACCTCGGCCGCAACATCGGTGAGTACATCCGCGAGCAACGCAACACCGCCAAGATCTCCCTGAGGGAACTGGCAAAGCAGGCGGGTGTCTCCAACCCATACCTCAGCCAGATCGAGCGAGGACTGCGCAAGCCGTCCGCGGAGATCCTTCAGCAGATCGCCAAGGGGCTGCGCATCTCGGCCGAGGTGCTCTACGTCGAGGCCGGGATCCTCCAGCAGCGCGAAGGCGGTGCGTTGGCGGACGCCATCGTCGCCGCGACCGATCTGACCGAGCGGCAAAAGCAGGTGCTGCTCGACGTTTACGAATCTTTCAGGCGGGAGAACTCCGCCAAGAACAAGGAGGACTGATCCCCATGCCGAAGCTCACCCAGGACGACGTTCGCAAGGCCGCCGAGCAGGGCGCGCACGCCGCGCGTCAGGCCCTTCTCGCCGCCCTCGGCGCCGGTGACCTCGCCGCCAAGGCCGTGGTCGAGGCCCTGAACAAGGCCAAGACCCGCGCCGAGGAGGCCCGCACCCAGGCTTCCGACATCCCGGCCGAGCTCAAGGACCTGCGCGACAAGCTGCAGCCGGCCGAGCTCAAGAAGCTGGTCGACGCCTACACCGCCTCCGCGGTGAACCTGTACACCTACCTCGCCGAGACCGGTGAGCAGACGCTGGAGCAGATCAAGTCCCAGCCGCAGGTCAAGCAGGCCGTGGAGCAGGTCGAGCAGGCCGTCGAGGCCGCGCAGAAGCGCGCCGAGTCCGCCGCCGCCGACGCCCGCGAGCTCGCGGACGACGTGCTCGGCAAGGTGACCCGCCGCACCCGCTCGATCGGCGAGAAGGTCGCCCACGAGGTCGAGGACGGCGCCGAGAAGCTGGCCGAGGAGATCGTCGAGGTCGGTGGCGACGCCGCGCACGAGGTCCGCAGCACCACCCGCAAGGCCGCGAACCGCACCGCGCCCCGCAAGCCGGCGACGACGACCCGCACCACCACCAGCACCACCGCTGCGGCCAAGAAGACGACCACGCCGAACACCACCAAGTGAGTCGCTGAAGTCTGCTGATGGCGTGGCCCGGAACGTTGCGGGTCACACCACCCGAGGGGAGCGTGCCGACCGGCACGCTCCCCTCTTCGCATCTCTCCACGTAGTCTGGTTCCGTGTTGTTCTTCAGCCTGCCGACCGAGTGGAGCCTCTGGTTCCTCGACCAGATTGCGTACCTGTTCGCCGACCTGGTGTTCACGGTCGTCGCGCTGTTCGCCTTCTTCCACGCGCTGGGGCAGCGCGTGGACGCGTACACCGCGGCTGAGCGCATGACGAAGCCCGCGTGGCTCGGCATCACCGGTGGTGGGCTGGCCGCGATGCTGCTCTTCTCGCCCGGCGGCGTCGGGTCGATCTTCTGGCTGGCCGGCCTCGTCGCCGTGCTCGTCTACATGGTGGACGTGCGCCCGAAGCTGATCGAGGTCCAGCGCGGCCCCCGCTGGTGATCACGCAGTCCTACGGCTCCGGCTCTCCGGTGACCCTGGTCGCCCACGGGCTCGGTGCCACTGCCGGTGAAGCGCGGATTCCCGCCTCTGGGCTGCCCGGCACGCGCGTTGTCGTGACGCTGCCTTCGCACGGTTCAGCGCCCGACGCTCCTCCCGGGTACTGGGACTACGGCCGGATCGCGGCCGATCTCTCCACTGTTTCCGCTGATCACGCCGTTGGTGTCTCGCTGGGCGCCGGGGCGTTGGTTCGGCTGCTGTCTCTTGAACCTGATCGTTTTCAACAGGTCGCGCTGCTGCTACCGGCGGTTCTGGACCAGCCACGTGCGGCGTTCACGCTGCAGCAGTTGTCCGACCTGACCGTGGGACCGCCCGCTTACGTCGCCGAGCGGCGGGCGGCGTTGAGTCGTCTTTCGGCTGCCGCTGAGCAGTTGCCCGGTCAGGTCGCCGTTGCCGATGCCTCAGTTTTGGCCGCTGTGTCGATTCCGGTGCTGGTGATCGGGGCCGTGGGTGATCCGCTGCATCCCGAGGACGTGGCCAAGGAGACCGCGGCGGCGTTCCCCAACGGCTCGTTGTGGCTGGTCGACTCACCCTCACCGATGATCACGCACCGCGCCGAGCTGCGGCGCAGATTGGTCGAGTTCTTCGCTGGGTAGCCGTTGTTCATGGCGGAACAGAAGAAGATCGCATTTCTGGTCGACACGGAGGGCATCGAGCAGGTCGAGCTCACCGACCCGTGGACGCACGTCGAGAAGGCCGGCGGAGTGCCGCGCCTGATCGCGCCGAAGCTCGGGCAGGTGCGTGGCTTCAACCACCTGACGCCTGCCGATGAGTTCCCGGTCGACACGACCTATGCCGACGCCGAGGCCGACGACTACGACGGCGCGGTGATCCCGGGCGGTGTGGCCAACGCGGACTTCCTGCGCATGGACGCCGACGCCGTTGCGCTGGTGAAGGCGCTGGTGGCAGCCGGCAAGCCGATCGCGTCGATCTGCCACGGGCCGTGGTTGCTGGTCGAGGCCGACGTGGTGCGCGGCAAGATGCTCACCTCGTTCCCGAGCCTGCAGACCGACATCCGCAACGCGGGTGGCGACTGGGCCGACCAGGAGGTCCGGGTGTGCGACATGAACGGGTGGACGCTCGTGACGTCCCGCAACCCGGATGACCTGCCGGCGTTCAACCGCGAGGCGCTCAAGGCCTTCGGTCTTGACTGAGCGGGGTCTGCAGCCCCCGGTCAGCTTTTAGAGACGCGTCTGCGCGTAGTGCTTCATCGCGGCGTTTGACCACTCGGCCACGCCTTCGGCCTGGGCGTCCAGCTGCGACCTGAACTCACCTTCGAGATACAGGTCCGCGAGTCCCGAGTAGGACTCCCGGTTGGGCGTCCAGGACAGGCAGATCCACCGGTAGTGGCGGTCGATCAGCTCCTGCGTCTCGGGAGCATCGGCCGCGACACCGGCCGTGAACAGCTCCGTCGCCCGCGTCACGATGTCCTGCCACTCCTGCAGGAACCTGTCGGCGTCGGCCTTCGTGGCACCCTGCCAGCGCTTCTTGCTGCTGGCGAGATGCTCCTTGACGCCGTCGCCGAAGCGGTCGACCAGCTGCGCCTCGTACTCCTTCTGCTTGGCGGCGTCGAAGCCGTCGAACAGCTCTTCCATCTTCACCTCGTCCCCTCCTTCCAGTTCTTGGATCGTTCGCGCGACGGTGTTGGCCAGCCGGTCCAGCCTGCGTCGTTCGTCCTGCAGCCACCGGTGGTGGTTGCGCAGGACCGTCAGCTGGTCCGTGCCGTTCAACATGTCCGCCACCACGTCGAGGCCCAGGCCCAGGTCGCGCAGCAGCAGGATCTGCTGCAGGCGATGCACCTGTTCCTTCTCGTAGTAGCGGTAGCCGTTGTCGCCGACCCAGGCCGGCGACAGCAGCCCGATCGAGTCGTAGTGCCGCAGCGTCCTGGACGTCACCTTCGACATCCGGGCCACCTGGGCGATCGACCAGGCCATTTCGGTTCCCCCTTCGCGCTTGGTTTCGAAGGTAAGGGTTGACGTAACGTCAAGGTCAAACCGGGTTTGGCAGGATGGTCGACGTGTGGACCATCGCTGGATCGCTGGAACCCTTCCCTGTGCTCTCGCGCCTCGACTTGGTGCCCGAACCGGTCGCCTTGGCGCTGAAGACGCTGGACGGCGCTGACCGCGTCGCCGTTGCCGAGATCGACGCTTCCCTGGCGGACACCGCCGAGTTCTGCGCGCACTACGGCTCGCCTTTGGCAGCCTCGGCGAACTGCGTCGTCGTCGCGGGCAAGCGTGGTGGCGAGATCCGTTATGCGGCCTGCATGGTGCTGGCGACCATGCGCGCGG
This sequence comes from Lentzea sp. NPDC005914, assembly GCF_040629405.1. Classification (NCBI taxonomy): domain Bacteria; kingdom Bacillati; phylum Actinomycetota; class Actinomycetes; order Pseudonocardiales; family Pseudonocardiaceae; genus Lentzea; species Lentzea sp. NPDC005914. The sequence continues at coordinate 374,709 of NZ_JBEXVQ010000002.1, forward strand.
ACGTGAACGGAGTGATCCGCAAACGCCTCGACGCGCGCAAGGCGTCGTTCGCGCCGATGGACGAGGCCGTGGCGTTGACGGGCATGGAGTACGGCGGCATCACGCCGATCGGCGTGCCCGCGGACTGGCCGATCCTGGTGTCGCCGGAGGTCGCCGCCGCCCCCGAACTGGTCGTGGGCAGCGGCATCCGGGGCAGCAAGATCCTCATCCCCGGCGACGTGCTGATGAAGCTGCCGGGCGCGGAAATTCTGGACCTAGCCCGCGTACTTGAGCAGTAGCTCGATCGCCTCGTCGATGTCGTCGGTCACGAGGATCCACTGCTCGGCCTCGCGTCCCGCCGCCAGCTTCTGCACGAGCGGCGCGGCCGGCACCTCGTCGGTCCAGAAGGCCTTGCCCAGGAACACCATGGGCGCGGCCGGGCCGACGCTGCCGTAGTAGTTCTGCGTGAAGTCCTGGAAGACCTCCTGGACCGTGCCCGCCTTGCCCGGCGTGTAGATGATGCCGCCGGTCGCGACGGTCAGCAGGCCCTCCTCGCGCACCGAGTTCGCGAAGTACTTGGCGTGCAGCTCGCAGGCCGGGTTGGGCGGCTCGTGGCCGTAGAACCAGGTCGGGATGCCGATCGTGCGCGGGGTGTCGAAGCTGGGGACCTCCGGGAACGCCGCGAGCCACCGGCCGATCGACTCGTCGTCGTGGCCGAACGACGGCGCCTGCGCGAGAGCGGCGAGCACGTCCTTGTCGGCCTCGCCGAGACGGACGCCCAGCGGCACCGCCTCCATCGCGCCCGGTCCGCCACCGGTCAGCACGGTGAAGCCGGACTTGCCCAGCGCGGCACCGAGCTGCACCGCGTTGCGGTAGCCGTCCGAGCCGCGGGCCAGCGCGTGGCCACCCATGACCGCGATCGGCGACCCCGTCAGCGTCTCGTCGAGGGCCTCGGTGATCGAGTGGTCGTGCAGGCGTTCGGCCAGCGCGTGCAGCGGGTCCGGGTGGTGGCCCTGCTGCTTGCTGTGCTTGTAGATCACCGCGTCCGGGGTGTCGGCGTACGACTTCGGGTCGGCCGGGTCGAAGCCCGCGAACAGCTCTTCCGGCGTGTAGAGGCACGACCGGTATACCTCGTACGGCAGGTCCGGGATCACCGGGAAGATCAGCGCTCCCGCGGCTTCGGCCTGCCGCTGCATCCTCTCGCTGAGGGCGCAGCCCAGCAGCAGAGCGCCGTCCAACGGCACCCGCACGTCCTCGCGAGTCAGGTCCAGCCCGATGATGACGGCTTTGCGCAGGTCAGACTCTGCCCGCAGCTGGTCGAGGTCGGTGATTTCGGTCCGCACGAGAAAAAGCCTATGCCTCGCGCGAACCAACGTGCCGCCGAATCCGAATGAGTAGTGGGAACTGAGGTCCGCTCGCCACCCCCAGACGAGCGGCCGCGGGCCGCGCTGCCCAGGAAAGGTTCCCCGCAATGGCTACCCAACAGCTCACCGGATGCGCCGCCCGAGGTGCCCGAGTGGTAGATCCCCACCGCGTCGAGTACCTGGACTGCGGTGGTTACGGAGTTCCTCTGCTCGGCCACGCCCACCCCGCCGTGGTGCAGGCCGTGGTCGGCCAGGTGCGCCGGCCGTCACTGCTGGACCGCTTGATGCTCGACCTGGTCACGCCCAACGGCCTCGACCACATCCACACCTTCCCGTCGGCGTCCGAGGCCGCTCAGTTCGCCGTCGCTTTGGCTCAGGCCAACGGCCGCCCACGCGTGTTGACCACAGGTGACGTCCCGTACGGCGGCATCGACTCGTTGCGTGCGGTCCTGGCCTCCGGACCTCCCGCCTGCGTGATGGTCGAACCGGTGCGCGGGGTGTCCTGCCCGCCCGACGGCTACCTGCGCGCGATCGCCGAGGTGTGCCGCGAGCACGACGCGTTGCTCGTCGTCGACGAGACCCGCACCGGGCTCGGACGTCTGGGCGTCTGGTGGGGCTGCGACCTCGACGGCGTGACCCCGGACATCCTGCTCGTGGGCGAGGGCCTCTCCGGCGGCGTGCTGCCGATCGCGGCCGTCGTGGCGTCCGCTGAGGTCGAGGTGCCGCTGTGGCGCGGGCCGGAGGAGGTGTCGCCGCTGGCGTCCGCCGCCGTCAACGCCTGCCTGCGCGTCACGGCGTCCGAAGGCCTGGTCGAACGGGCCAGGCTGCTGGGCGACGAACTGCTGTACGGGTTGCGCACCGTCGTCGCGGGCAAGGCTCATGCGTCCGGACGCGGCCTGCTGCTCGGCGTCGAACTGCCCGACAAGCGCGCGGCCGACGTGTTCACCGGCGAGCTGCTGCGGTTGCGCGTGCTGGCCGACTTCCGGGGCAGGACGGTGAGTTTCACCCCTCCCGCGGTCATGTCGGCCGCGGACGCCGGGTGGCTGGTCGAGGCGGTGGGCAGGGCCGCCGCCAAGATCTAGACGGCTAGAAGATCACCGTCTGGTTGCCGTGGACGAGGACCCGGTCCTCCAGGTGCCAACGGAGTCCGCGCGCCAGCACGACCTTCTCGATGTCACGGCCCTTGCGCACCATGTCCGCCACCGAGTCGCCGTGCTGCACGCGCAGCACGTCCTGCTCGATGATCGGCCCGGCGTCGAGGTCCGCCGTCACGTAGTGGCACGTGGCGCCGACCAGCTTCACGCCGCGCCGGTGCGCCTGGTGGTAGGGCCGGGCGCCGATGAACGACGGCAGGAAGCTGTGGTGGATGTTGATCGTGCGCCCGGACCAGGCCGCGCAGAGCTCGGGCGGCAGGATCTGCATGAAACGCGCCAGCACCACCGCGTGCGGATCGTGCTTGTCCACCAGCTGACGCAGCTGCGCGAACGCGGCCTGCTTGCCCTCGGGGTCGTTCACCGGGAACGGCACGTGGTGGAACGGGATGCCGTGCGCGCGCGTGATGTCGCCGAGCTCCGGGTGGTTCGCGATGACGGCCGACACCTCGACGTCCAGCTCGCCGGTCGAGACGCGCGCCAGCAGGTCGTAGAGGCAGTGGCCCTCACGAGACGCCAGGATCACCACGCGCTTGCGAACGCCCGTGTCGGTCACCGTCCACGTCGACTGCGCACCGAGCGAGGCAGCGATCTCGGCGAACTGGGAGCGCAGCTCGTCCACACCGAACGGCAGGGAGTCCGCGCGGACCTCCTGGCGCGTGAAGAACCAGCTCGTCTCCGGGTCGGTGTGGTACGCGGCCTCGACGATCCAGCCGCCGTTGTCCGCGAGGAACGACGAGATCCTCGCGATGATGCCGGTGCGGTCCGGGCAGCCGAAGGTGATCACATAGCGACGTTCAGGCGATGACACGCGACAGGAGTATTCACGGCCTGGGCAGCGCCGCCAACAGGGACTCGTCGCCGGACACGATCGCGTGGCTCGGGCGGACGTACAGGGCCCGGTAGATCGCGTCGGCGGTGCCGGCGAGGGTGGCGTCGGCGTCGAAGGCGGCGTCCTGCGCGGACGTGATGACCAGCGGCTGCCCCGCGGTCAGCCTGACCTCCCACGTGCGGCCCGCGTCGGCGGCGTGCACCAGGATCCGGCCGGTCGCCTCGATCGACGAGCCCAGTTCGAGCCTGCGGGCCACCAGCACGGTGAGGTACTCGTCGATGCCGTCCGCGGCGAACTCCGGCTCGAACACCAGCGACGGAAGCTCGTGGCCGATCGCGAGCTCGGCGTCCAGGCGGTGGATCGACGTCTCGTGCGCCTGCCTGCGCGTCCAGAAGGCGGCGCGGAAGGACTTGTCGAACGTCCACGCGGGGCGGTCCGCCGGCGTCTCGCGCAACCGTTCGAGAAGCAGGGAAAGCCCGTTGTCCCACCAGGTCAGCGCCTCGTCGAAGTCCCGCGGCGCCTTCGTCCACTCAGGACGACCGGCTTCGGGTTCGGTGACGACCGCCTGGGCTGCCCACGTGTGCACCTCCGCGATGTGCCGCACGAGTTTCAGCACCGTCCACTCAGGACAGGTGGTAACCGGGGCGTCCGGGCCCGCCTTCAGGGCGGCCGAACGCAGCAACGAAGCCTGGGTCTCGATCTGCGCGACGTAGTCCACGGACCCAACCCTAGGGCGCGACGGCGGCCCATTCGAGGGAGATTTCACCGAGCCGCCAACGACGGCGGTCGTCCACGACGGGCCAGCCCCGCTCCCGGAGCAACCGCGCCGACTCCACCCACCGCGCGCGAGGCCCGAACGGCGCGAACGGCGCCGCGGTCGCCCAGCACGCGTCGAGCTCGGCCAGCAACGCGTGCACCCGCTCACCGGGCACGTTCTTGTGGATCAGCGCCTTGGGCAGCCGCTCCGCGATGTCACCGGGCGTCTCGATCGCGGACGGCTTGCAGGCCAGCGTGAACGTCTGCGGCCCGGCTTCCGAGAGCGTCACCCACGTGCACCGCCGGCCGATCTCGTCGCACGTGCCCTCGATCACCAGCCCGCCGGGGGCCATGCGGGCGAGCATCGTGTCCCACGCCTCGAACGACTGCTCCTCGGTGTACTGCCGCAGCACGTTGAACGCGCGCAACAACACCGGCCGCGCCCCGGCCAGTTCGAACCCGCCGCGCCGGAAGTCCAGCCAGGGCGGGTCGGCCACGGCCTTGCCCGCGTCGACGCGCTCCTGGTCGATCTCCAGCCCGAGCACGCGCACGTCGGGACGCACCGTCCGCAGCCGCAACGCCATCTCGACGGTGGTGATCGGCGACGACCCGTACCCGAGGTCGACCACGAGCGGGTCGGCGGCGTCGCTCAAGAACGACGACAGCGTGCCGGTCATCCACCGGTCGACCCGGCGCAGGCGGTTCGGGTTGGTCGTGCCGCGCGTCGGCAGGCCGAGCGCGCGGGCCCGGCCGGCCGCTAGCCGCGGTTTGCGAGCCATTCCGACGTGAACTCGCTCTCCTTGTTCAGCAGCACCACGACCTGCTCGGCGATCAGCTTCTCGAGCTTGCCGCCCATGAGCGGGATGCTGACCTTGACCTCCCCCACGAGGGTGGTCTTGGACCCGGCGCCGTTGCCCGTGATGGTGAACGAACCGTCCAACCGGCCGGGCACGCCGACGATCGCCACCTCGACCGTGCCGGCGCCCGCGGCCCAGTTCTCGACCCGCTGGATCACGAGGTCGCCGCCCAGCAGCGACTTGGCGATCGACGGCAGGTGCTCAGCGGGCACGCCCTGCTTGAGCTGGTACGACGTCCGGTCGCCGGATGTGGAGTACGTGACGAGCTCGGCGTCGTTGCCGCCGATCGCTGCCAGCCGGTCCCGCAGATAGGTCTCGTCGACCATCGCGCCGAAGACCTTCTCCGCCGAATGGGGTGACGTGGTGTGGTGCTCGATGCGGCGTGCCATGTCGCGGAGGCTACCGTTGACGTCTGTGACCACCACGCAGTCCGTACCTCTGGCCGAGCGCACCACGCTCCGACTCGGTGGCCCGGCCGCGCGGTTCGTCCACGCCACGACCGCCGCCGAGCTGGTCGAAGCCGTGCGAACAGCCGACGCCGCCGACGACGAGAAGGTCCTCGTGCTCGGCGGTGGATCGAACCTCGTGATCTCCGACGGCGGCTTCGACGGCACCGTGGTGCACGTCGCCACCAAGGGTTTCCGGCTCGATCCGCTGGGCGGCGGGATCGTCCAGTTCACCGTCGAGGCGGGCGAGGAGTGGGACGCGGTCGTCGCCGAGGCGGTCGCGCAGGGCCTCGGCGGGCTCGAGTGCCTGTCGGGCATCCCCGGCCTCAACGGCGCCACGCCCGTGCAGAACGTCGGCGCGTACGGCATCGAGATCTCCCAGGTGCTGCAGTCGGTGGATCTTCTGGACCGGCGCAGCGGCAAGGTGCACCAGGTGCCCGCGGCCAAGCTGGGCCTCGACTACCGCACCAGCGTGCTGAAGAACACCGACCACGCCGTGGTGCTGCGCACCAGGTTCTCGCTGACGGCGGGAGGCATGTCCGCGCCGATCCGCTACGCCGAGCTGGCGCGCGTTCTCGGTGTGCAGCAAGGTGATCGCGTTCCGGCCGACGAGGCCCGCAAGGCCGTGCTGGAGCTGCGCCGCGGCAAGGGCATGGTGCTCGACGCCGCGGACCACGACACGTGGAGCGCCGGCTCGTTCTTCACCAACCCGATCATCGACGACTCGACGTTCGCCGGCGTGCTGATCCGCATCGCCGAACGCCTCGGCCACGACGTGAACGTGCCGACCTACCCCGCGGGCCCCGGCCAGAAGAAGCTCTCGGCCGCCTGGCTGATCGAACGGGCCGGTTTCCGCAAGGGCCATCAGGGTCCCGGCGGCCGGGTGTCGCTGTCCGGCAAGCACACGCTGGCCCTGACGAACCGCGGCGGCGCCTCCACCGAGGACCTGCTCGACCTGGCACGCGAGGTGCGCGACGGTGTGCGGGCGGCCTTCGGCGTGGAACTTCACCCGGAACCCGTCTTCGTAGGCGTTCAGCTGTAGGTCTGTCCGGGTGACTCCATGTGACGAACCGTGACACGGCGTGTTTCATGGATGTATAGGGGCGGAACGGAGGTCGCTATGAGCTACCTCGACGAGAACGCGCTGGCAGCGGTCAGGCCGGTCAAGCGCATGGTGGAGGACGAGTTCCTCGCCCGGCCGGGCGTGATCGGCGTCGACATCGGCGAGAAGTACACCGCCGGACGCCCGACGGGCAAAGCCGCGATCGTGGTCTACGTGTGCGCCAAGGGACCGCAGCACCCGCTGCAGATCCCGGCGGAGGTCGGCGGCGTCCCGACCGACGTGGTCGCGGAGTCGATCGTGCTGCACCGGGCGCGGATCACCCGCGCGAGCGACGAGCAACCCGTTGTGGTGGAACGGCATCCGGTCCTGCGCGGTGGCATCAGCATCGGCCCCGCGCGGTCGTTCCGGGTCGTGCCGCCCGAGGTCGAGAAAGCCGGCGAGTACGTGATCGCGGGCACGCTCGGCGCGTTCGTGCTCACGAAGACCGAACCGAAGAAGGTGCTGGGGCTCACCACCTTCCACGTCGGCTGCGTCGACGACTCGTGGGCCGTGGGCGACGAGTTCGTGCATCCGTCCAGAGTGGACGGTGGCATCCCCGGTGCCGACCAGGTGGCCGTGCTCGACCGCGCGGCGCTGGCGGGTTCGGTCAGTGCGGCGGGCCTGAGGATGGGCGCGAGGCCGTTCCGCGCGGAGATCGTCGACATCGGCGCGATCACCGGCACGGCGGGAGCCACGATCGGCTCGACGGTCCGCAAACGCGGCCGCACCACCGAGCTCACGTACGGCGTGATCGTCTCGACGGACGCGACCCTGCGCCTGGACTTCGGCGACGGTATCGGCGTCCGGACGTTGCGCGACCAGATCCGCGTGCACTCGTCGGAACGCTTCGGCGACCACGGCGACAGCGGCGCGGTCCTGGTAGACGCCGACAACCGGGTCGTGGGCCTGTACGTCGCCGGATCGGGCTCGACAGGATTCGCGAACCCCATCGAGCCCGTCCTGCGTCAGCTGGACGTGGAGCTGCTCACCCGCGGTGTGCCCGAGTCGCGGAAGCCTGAGCCCGCGGCTTGAGCACGATCGTGTCGAGGTTCACGTGCGACGGCCGGGTGACCGCGAACGCGATGACGTCCGCCACGTCGTCGGCGACCAGCGGCGTGATGCCCTCGTAGACCTTGGCCGCGCGCTCGGTGTCGCCGCCGAACCGGTTGGCCGAGAAGTCCGTCTCGACCATGCCCGGCTGGATCTCGGTGACCCGCACCGGCTGACCCAGCAGTTCGCCCCTCAGCGTCCTGTGGAGCGCCGACTGGGCGTGCTTGGCGCTCGTGTACCCCGAGCCGTTGTCGTAGGCCTCGTACGCGGCGATGGACGTCACGGAGACGATGTGCCCGCCGCCGGACGTGATCAGCTTCGGGATGAACGCCTTGGTCACCAGCAGGGTGCCGAGGACGTTCGCCTCCCACATCCAGCGCCACTCGGCGGGATCACCCTCGGCCACGGTCGAGAGCCCGCGCGCGCCACCCGCGTTGTTCACGAGGACGTGTGCCTCGGGTACCCCCTCCGCGAAAGCGGCGACGGAGGCTTCGTCGGTGACGTCCAGCTCGATGGCCGTCCCGTCGATCTCCTTCGCGATAACGTGGAGACGGTCCAGGCGACGTGCACCGAGCACGACGTGGAACCCCTCGGCGGACAACCGCCGCGCGGTGGCCTCGCCAATGCCCGCGCTTGCTCCGGTCACTACTGCGACAGGTCGATTCACGGCCTCGATCGTAGGCGGCCGAGCCGGGTGTGACGGACGTCACTCGCACCTGAGGGTCCTGCTGCACGTCCACCATGGTGGGAGGTCGAAACCGTGAAGAGAACACTTGTCGCGCTGGTCGCCGGACTGACGCTGCTGACCGGCTGCTCGAGTGTCGAGGCGGGCTCACCGAAGGCGGACAGCTCGTTGCCGTCCGCGAAGGTCACCCTGTCCCCGGTCGACGGCACGAAGGACGTGCAGGTCACGAGCCCGGTGCAGGTCACCGTGGTGGACGGCAAGATCGAGTCCGTCGCGCTGAAGTCACCTGAGGGCAAGGACGTCAAGGGCACGCTGACCGAGGACAAGTCGGCCTGGACGACCGCCGAGCCGCTGGGCTACGGCAAGACCTACAGCTACTCCGGCAAGGCCGTCGGCACCGATGGCAAGCCGGTCGAGCTCAAGGGCTCGTTCACCACCGTCGCACCCGGCGCGCAGACCCGCGCGACGCTCTGGCCCAGCGACAACCAGACCGTCGGCGTCGCGGCGCCGATCATGGTCAAGTTCGAGGCGAAGGTCGAGGACAAGGCGACGGTCGAGAAGGCGCTGAAGGTCACCAACTCGGCGAACATCACCGGCACGTGGGCCTGGCTCAACGACCAGGAAGTGCACTACCGGCCGGAGAAGTACTGGCCGGCGAACACCCACGTCAAGGTCGAGGCCAAGCTCTACGGCGTCAACTACGGCGGCGGCGCGTTCGGCAAGGCCGACGTGACGTCCGAGTACGACATCGGCCGCAACCAGGTCGTGCAGATCAACAACCCGACGCACCAGCTCGTGGTCCTGCGCGACGGCCAGCAGGTCGCCTCGTACCCGGCCTCGTTCGGCCTCGACGCCGACGCCGAGCGGACCACGCCGAACGGCACGTTCGTGGTCATGTCGAAGAACGACACGTTCTCGTTCGACAACCCGCGTTACGGCTACACCAACGTCGTGAAGAAGTGGGCCGTGCGGTTCTCCAACCACGGCGAGTTCATCCACGAGAACAACGACAACGCGGGCAACATCGGCAAGAACAACACCTCGCACGGCTGCGCGAACCTGCTGGAAGCCGACGCCAAGGCGTACTACGACTCGGCGATGATCGGCGACCCGGTCGAGGTGACCGGCTCCATCACGACGCTGCCGGCGCAGTTCGACTGGTACGACTGGCAGATCCCGTGGGAGCAGTGGAAGACCAAGTCCGCGGCGAAGTAGGACCAACGGGAATTCGTCCCCCGACCAGGTCGTTTGCACGTGTGTGCACTTGACACACGTGACGGCGGCCGGCGGGGGACGACTGGCCGTCCGTGAGGCAGGACCGCTCGGCGCGCCGCCCGTGGTGCTGATCCACGGCTGGGCGCAGACGGGCGCTGTCTGGGACCTTCCCGGCTTCCGGACCTACGCCGTCGACCTGCGAGGACACGGCGAGTCCGACGACTTCGGCGACTACCGCGACTCCGTCCGGTGGGCCGCGGACCTCGACGCCGTGCTGGACCACACCGGGCCCGCGACCGTCGTCGGATGGTCCTACGGCGGGCTCGTCATCGCCGACCACCTCCGCTTCCACGGCACCGCGAAGATCACCGCGCTGGTGTTCGTGAGCGCGATCACCGAGATCGGCCGTGACCGCCCCGGAGGCGTCACCGGCCCCGTGATGCGCGCCGCGTTGCCCGCCGCCATCACCGACGACGAGGTGATGGCCGACTTCTGCCGGGCCATGGCACCCGCTCTACCTGCTGAGACGGTCGCCGAACTCACAGCCGCCGCGACCTCGGTGAGCCCTAAAGTGCGAGGTGAGCTGTTCCGCAGGGACGTGGGCAGCGCTGACGTGCTCAAGGCCGTCGACGTGCCGACGCTGATCGTGCACGGAACTCAAGACGAGGTGGTCGCCCCTGCCGCCGCCGAGTACTCCGCCGCCCTGATCCCCGGAGCCGAGTTGAGCCTGTACCCCGACACCGCGCACGCGCCCTTCCTGGAGCGGCCCGCCCAGTTCCTCTCCGACCTGAAGCGGGTGGTCCGGTGAAGCGCGTCGCGGTGCTGTCGGTACACACCTCGCCGCTGGAGCAGCCGGGGACCGGTGACGCGGGCGGGATGAACGTATACATCGTGCAGACGGCCACGCGGATGGCTCAGCGCGGCGTCGAGGTGGAGATCTTCACCCGTGCCACGTCGTCGGATCTGCCGCCGGTCGCTGAGCTGGCGCCGGGCGTGCACGTCCGGCACATCGCGGCCGGGCCGTTCGAGGGTCTGGGCAAGGAGGAGCTGCCAGGCCAGCTCTGTGCGTTCTCGGCCGGAGTCTTACGCGCCGAGGCACGGCACGAGCCCGGCTACTACGACGCCATCCACTCGCACTACTGGCTGTCCGGGCAGGTCGGCTGGCTCGCGCGGGAACGGTGGGGCGTGCCGCTCGTGCACACCGCGCACACGCTGGCCAAGGTCAAGAACCTGGCGCTGGCCGAGGGCGACGCGCCGGAGCCGCGGATGCGGGTGATCGGCGAGGAGCAGGTCGTCAACGAGTCGGACCGGCTCGTGGCCAACACCGACATCGAGGCCAGCGAGCTGATCAAGCTCTACGACGCGGAGCCGTCCAAGGTCGCCGTGGTGCCGCCCGGTGTGGACCTCGACCGCTTCACACCTGGTGACCAGGCTCGTGCGCGGCAGTGGCTCGGGATAGCGCAGGACGCGATCGTGCTGGCGTTCGTCGGCCGGATCCAGCCGCTGAAGGCTCCTGACGTGCTGCTTCGTGCCGCCGCCGAGATGTTGGTGCGTGATCCGGGGCTGCGGTCGAAGCTGGTCGTGCTGATCGTCGGAGGGCCCTCGGGGTCTGGGCTGGAGCAGCCGAAAGCGTTGGAAGAGCTGGCCGCGCAGCTGGGGATCACGGACGTGGTGCGGTTCCTGCCGCCGCAGCCGGGACCGGCGCTGGCCGAGGTCTACCGGGCCGCCGACCTGGTGGCGGTGCCGAGCTACAACGAGTCGTTCGGGCTGGTGGCGCTGGAAGCCCAGGCGTGCGGGACGCCCGTGGTCGCGGCTGCGGTCGGCGGGTTGCCGGTGGCGGTCAACGACGGGGTGTCCGGGGTGCTCGTGCACGGGCACGAGGCGGACGCGTGGGCTGCGGCGATCGGCTCAGTGGCGTTGCCGCAGAGGGAGCACCTGGCGAGCAACGCGGTGGGGCATGCGCGACGCTTCTCGTGGGACCGCACGACTGACGCCCTGCTGGCGGGGTATCAAGAGGCGGCAGAGGTGTTCCGCCGGGAGGTTTTCATTTGAGCGTGGACAGCGTGATCAAGTCCTTTTTGGACGAACGCGAGCTGAAGTACGACCGTCGTGAAGAGGGCAAGTTCTTCGTGACGCTGCCGGGGACCAAGAAGCTGCAGACCAACGTGTGGCTGGTCGAGACGAAGCACGCGCTGGTGGTCGAGGCGTTCGTGTGCCGGCGGCCTGACCAGTCGTTCGAGGACGTCTACCGGTTCCTGCTGCGACGCAACGCACGGCTGTACGGCGTGCACTACACGATCGACGCCGAGGGTGACATCTACCTGGTCGGACGGGTCGGCAAGCACGCCGTGACCGCCGACGAGCTGGACCGCGTGCTCGGTCAGGTGCTGGAGGCGGCGGACGGCGACTTCAACCCGTTGCTCGAGATCGGGTTCGCCGACGCGATCCGGCGGGAGTGGGCGTGGCGGGTGTCGCGCGGCGAGTCGCTCGCGAACCTGCAGGCCTTCCAACATCTCGTTTCGGAATAGGCGGCAACCCCAGGGCTGCCCGGACCCGTCCGACTGGCATGGGTAGACCAGTGCTGTGGGTGGGAGTCGCGTTGCTGGCCCTGGTTTCCGCGGGGTGTGGCAGCAACAGCGGGAAGAACATGAGCGGGTCGGCGGGGATGGACAACGCCGCACCGCAGGTGGCGCAGCAGAACGCGGCGCCGCAGGAGAAGCAGGCGCAGGAGCCTGCGGCCGTGCAGCCGGTGCAGCAGCAGGAACGTCAGCTGGTGCGCACGGCCACCGTCGACCTGCGCAGCGACGACGTGTTGAAGGCCATCGGTTCGGTGAAGGACCGGGCTCAGGCCGTCGGCGGGTTCGCGGGGCAGGAGAACTCGACCAAGGAACGCGGGACCGTGACGGTGCGGGTGCCGTCGTCCGAGCTGGACCGGGTCGTGCGGGATCTTGCGAGCGTCGGTGAGGTGACTCGCAGCGAGGTGCGCAGCGAGGACGTCACGGACCAGCTGGTCGACACCGAGGCGCGGATCGCGACGCAGAAGGCCAGCGTGGAGCGGCTGCGGGTGTTGTTCGAGCGGGCCGGGTCGACGTCGGAGATCGCGCAGATCGAAGGCGAGCTGACCAAGCGGCAGAGCGAGCTCGAGTCGATGCAGCGGCGCAGCGAGTCGTTGAAGGGCAAGGTGGCCCTGGCGACGTTGACCGTGCAGGTCGCGACCGTTCCGATCGCACCGCCCGAGCCGGAGAAGGCCGGGTTCGTCGGTGCGTTCCTCGGCGGGTGGGACGCGGTGGTCGAGTTCCTGAGGTGGATCACCGTGGCGGTGGGCGCGCTGCTGCCGTTCGTGCTGGTGCTCGCGGTGCCCGCGGCGGTGGTGATCTACGTCCTGAGGCGCCGGAAGCGCGTCACTCGAACGAACGAAGCCGCCTGATCAAGATCTACTCAGAGTGGCCCTTTTGATGCGCGGAACGGCTCGGGAGAGAGGGGGAGTCGCATCGAGCCGTCCCGCGTCAAAGGTCCCCGCTGCAGTGGATCCGTGGACGGGGGGTGCCTGCGGATCCCAAGCGGGCCACGCGATTCGACGGGGGAAGACGAACCGCGCAAGTGCCTCGCGCCAGTCGAGTAAGCGTGGGAGCCGACTCGCGGAGGCGGTATCAACTTCTCAGATACATCATTGCGTTCACAAGTGCTTGTATTACTCCATTCGAGTGTATTTAGGCGCGCTAAGTAACGTATCTGTAGCGATCGAGCAGTCCTTGACCTGTTCAGTGGGCTGGCTCACGATGAGCCCACAGGCTGGGTGTACAGCGAGTGAATGAGGTCGCCGCATGGTCTTTCGCAGTCCGTTCCCCGATGTCGAGGTCCCTGATGTGTCGCTGCACCAGCTGTTGTTCGGCGACATCGCCGACCGGGCGGACCGGGTTGCGCTGATCGACGGCATGTCCGGTGCCTCGCTCACGTACGGCCAGCTGGCCGGCATGATCGACAGGTTGGCGGCCGCCCTGGCCGCGCGCGGCATCGGCAAGGGCGACGTGGTCGGCATCCTCAGCCCGAACACGCCGTACTACGCCGTCGTCTTCCACGGCATCCTGCGTGCGGGCGCCACGGCGACCACGATCAACGCGCTCTACACGGCTGACGACGTCGCGCACCAGTTGCACGACGCGGGCGCGAAGATGCTGTTCACGGTGTCGGTGTTGCTGCCGAACGCCGCTCCCGGCGCCGCGAAGGCCGGTGTGACCGACGTCGTGGTGCTGGACGAGGCGGAGGGCTACCCGTCGCTGGGCGAGCTGCTCGCGAACGACCACCCGGTGCCGTCCGTGGAGATCAACCCGGCCGAGGACATCGCGGTGCTGCCGTACTCGTCCGGCACGACCGCGCTGCCCAAGGGCGTGATGCTGACGCACCGCAACCTGGTCGCGAATCTCGTCCAGTGCGGCCCAATTCTTTCGGATGTCGGCCCGCACACGCGAATTCTTGCGGTATTGCCGTTCTTCCACATCTACGGCATGCAGGTCCTGATGAACAACGGCCTGTACATCGGCGGTGTCGTCGTGACGCTGCCGAAGTTCGAGCTGCCCGAGTTCCTGCGCGTGATCGCCGAGCACAAGACCGACCGCGTCTACATCGCGCCGCCTGTCGCCGTCGCCCTGGCCAAGCACCCGATCGTCGACGACTACGACCTGTCCGCGATGAAGATGCTCTTCTCCGGCGCCGCCCCGCTGGACTCCGACCTCGCCGACGCGGTGAAGAAGCGCATCGGCTGCAAGATCGCGCAGGGCTACGGCATGACCGAGATGTCGCCCGTCAGCCACGCGATCCCGGACGGCCGCGACGACATCTCGATCGGTACCGTCGGTGTGATCATCCCCAACCTCGAGTGCCGCCTGGTCGACCCGGCCACGGGTGAGGACGTCGGCGTCGGCGAGCGCGGCGAACTCTGGTGCAAGGGCCCGAACATCATGAAGGGCTACCTGAACAACCCCGAGGCCACCGCCGCCACCATCGACGACGAGGGCTGGCTGCACACCGGCGACGTGGCCGTGATCGACGCCGACGGCATCGTCTCGATCGTCGACCGCGTCAAGGAACTGATCAAGTACAAGGGCTACCAGGTCCCACCGGCCGAGCTCGAAGCCGTTCTGCTCACCCACGACGAGATCGCCGACGCGGCGGTCATCGGCGTGCGCGACGAGGACGGCGAGGAGGTCCCGAAGGCCTTCGTCGTGCGGCAGCCCGGCTCGTCCCTGGCCGCCGACGCGGTGATGGAGTTCGTGGCTTCGCATGTGGCGCCGCACAAGAAGGTCCGCGCGGTGGAGTTCATCGAGGCGATCCCGAAGTCGGCCGCCGGCAAGATCCTGCGCAAGGACCTGCGGGCTCGCGAGCAGGGTTGATCTTGAGGTCGCGGTCCGGGTCAGCGGTCATCGTCTGCCGTTGACCGCTGGGTTCTGCCACCGCTCACGGAACATGCACGGGAACGACGAACGCCCCCAGCGAGATCATTGCTGGGGGCGTTCGTCATTGAGTCTGCCTGCGAAGACGTGAGACATCGGGGTTTCGAAAATCCGCCTGGCTGTAATCAGCGGGGCGATTGACTCTTTCTTTCCCGAAAAGCCATGGACATACCCGCTCTGGCGACCGCTCATGCGTTGGGCGTAAACACTTTCGGGTGAAGAACGCCGGAAAAATACGTCTGTCCACTTGCGACAGCTGTGGCCGGGGCTAATGTGACGGCACTCGATCACCGCGTGCATTCCTGTCCAATGCTGGACGGGGTGCGACCTCAGCGCTCCCTTGTCTGGTTTGAAACGGGGAAGTTTCCATGTTCAATTTGGGTGCCCTGCGTCGCACGGTCCTCGGGACTGTGGCAGTCGCCGTTGCGGTCGGTTCCGTTCTGGGATCGTCCGGTGTCGCCTTCGCAGGTGGGGACGACACGAAGGCCTCTGGCTTCAGCCAGGTCGCGGCTGCCCCGGTGTACGCGGACGCGCCGATCGACCAGGTGGTCGGCACCGTCGGTGCGCCGCTGGTCAACGCGAACATCCCGTGCCCCGCCCCCTGGAACCAGGGTGGCCTGTTCGGCGCCGACTACAACGCCTGCAACACCGCCCCGGTCTACCAGCAGGACGCGCCTGTCGGTGGTGACCTGGTCGGCACGGAGCGGACCTGGGCGGACCAGCCCACGGGCTTCGGTCAGACCGCCGCCGCGCCGGTGTACGCCAACGCGCCGATCCACCAGGTGGTCGGCACTGTCGGTGCGCCGCTGGTCAACGTCAACGTCCCGTGCCCCGCTCCGTGGCAGCAGGGTGGCCTGTTCGGCTCTGACTACAACGCCTGCAGCACCGCTCCGGTCTACCAGCAGGACGCGGCCACCAAGGGCGGCCTGCTCGGCCGATAAGGCTCGGTCTGCCAATACCGACGCCACGGTCCGAAAGTGATGGGGTGGATGTCGCCTTCGAGGGCTCGGGCGACATCCACCCCGTTTCGGTTGGGCATTCTTGCTTGCACTTGCAAGAAATGCTGGAAAGGCCCTACCCGCTTTCTGTCAACCCGCTGCATCGGCCGGATCTTCGGGGCCGCCTGCCTGGAACTTCGCTCCTGTTCCGGGCAGGCAGACGCACTGCGTCGACGAGTGAAAAGAAGAAGCCCTGTTCGTTGCTGCGGCGGACAGGGCTTCTTCTCGTACGGAGAAGCCGTTCAGCCGGGCGTGACGAACCGCATGAACGGACATAGGTCTTCAAGCACGGCTGCCGCCCCTAGGCCTGCTTGCGCACGCGGAAGCGGAGCATCGTCACCGCACCCGACTGCGTGTTGCCGAACGGTTCCAGGTCGATCCGTCCGAGACCCGAGGTCGAGAACCGCACGCCGTCGCCGAGCAGCACCGGCAGGACGTACACCAGGACCTCGTCGACGAGTCCTCGCCGCAGGCACTGACTGGCCAGGTCGGCGCCGAGGATCTCCAGGTTCTTCCCGCCCGCCGCCGCGCGCGCCGTGGCGACGGCCTGCTCCAGGTCGCACGTGAGGAACGTGATGCCGGGCTCCGGCTCGTCCGGCGGCCGGTGCGTCAGGACGAACTGCGGTCCCCCGTCGTAGTCGGCGTCCCCCTTGTGCATCCGCTTGGCGACCTCGTGGGTGCCCCTGCCCACGAGCATGGCGCCGGTGGCCCGCATGACCTCGGGAAAGGGGTTCTCCCTGAAGTACTCGATCACCCAGTCCATCGCGTGGTCGGGACCTGCGATGAAGCCGTCCAGCGACATCGACCTGTTCACGACGACCTTGCCGAGATCGGCATCGGAATCACTCATGCCGGTACCGACCCGCCGCGGGTCGCGAACTCATCGGCGCATGGCAGGCTAGCTGCCATGTCTGTCGGAACCTTGGTGCTGCTCCGCCACGGCGAGAGCACGTGGAACGCGGAGAACCTGTTCACCGGATGGGTGGACGTTCCCCTGTCGGAGAAGGGCGAGCGGGAGGCCCGCCGCGGTGGCCAGCTGCTCAAAGAAGCCGGTGTGCTGCCGGAGATCCTGCACACCAGCCTGTTGCGCCGGGCGATCATGACCGCGAACCTGGCGCTCGACACCGCCGACCGGCACTGGATCCCGGTCAAGCGCGACTGGCGC
Organism: Lentzea sp. NPDC005914; assembly: GCF_040629405.1. Taxonomy (NCBI): domain Bacteria; kingdom Bacillati; phylum Actinomycetota; class Actinomycetes; order Pseudonocardiales; family Pseudonocardiaceae; genus Lentzea; species Lentzea sp. NPDC005914. Next base: position 391,759 of record NZ_JBEXVQ010000002.1, read on the forward strand.
CTCAACGAGCGCCACTACGGCGCGTTGCAGGGCAAGAACAAGAAGCAGACGCTGGAGGAGTTCGGCGAGGAGCAGTTCATGCTCTGGCGCCGGTCCTACGACGTCCCGCCGCCGCCCATCGAACCCGGCAGCGAGTACTCCCAGGACTCCGACCCGCGCTACGCGGACCTCGGCCCCGACCTGCCGCTGACCGAGTGCCTGCTCGACGTCGTGAAGCGCATGCTCCCGTACTGGGACGAGGCGATCGTGCCGGACCTGCGCACCGGCAAGACCGTCCTCGTGGCCGCGCACGGCAACTCGCTGCGCGCGCTCGTGAAGCACCTCGACGGCATCTCGGACGAGGCCATCGCGGGGCTGAACATCCCGACGGGCATCCCGCTGCGCTACGACCTCGACGAGGACCTGAAGCCGCTCAAGCCGGGTGGCGAATACCTCGACCCGGACGCCGCCAAGGACGCGATTGCCGCAGTGGCCAACCAAGGTCGCTGACCGCATTGTGAGAAAGGCGCATCCGGCGTTCGGGTGCGCCTTTCGGCGTGTTAGGACACGGTTGGGTGAACACGGTCTGACCAGGGCGGGAACAACCGTCCACTGAGGTGTCGCGGGTATCACGGTTCACGCTTGTGCACTAGGCCAAGACACCTCCGGGCTGCTTACCATTCGCTTCGTGACCACAACGGGTTACCTCGCTGTGTCGATCGGCCTCGCGCTCATCGGCGTGATCGCCGCTTTCTTCGTTGGCAGGTTCACCGCTCCCAGCCGTCCGCGAGCCCCCGAGGGCCTGACGGTCGCCGACCTCATGCAGAGGATCGTCCAGGACTCCCACGACGGCATCGTGGTGCTGAACCACTTCGGCGACGTCGTGCTCCACAACCCGAGAGCCGAAGAGCTCGGGGTCGTCCGCAACAACCGCGTCGACGACCGCGCGCGCAAGGCCGCGGAGGCCGTCCGCAACAGCAACGAGGTCGTCTACGTCGACATCTCGCCGCCGGAGGGTTCCAAGGGCCGCCAGCCCGCCGCGGTGCACGCCGAGGTCCGGCTGCTCACCGAGGGCTTCACGGTCGTGGACGCGAGCGACGAGTCCGAGGCCGTGCGGCTGGAGAAGACGCGCCGCGACTTCGTGGCCAACGTCAGCCACGAGCTCAAGACCCCGGTCGGGGCCCTCGCGCTGCTCGCGGAGGCCGTGCTGGACGCGAGCGACGACCAGGACGAGGTCCGCCGCTTCAGCGCGAAGATCATGCAGGAGGCCACCCGCCTCGGCGTGCTCGTCACCGAGCTGATCGCGCTGTCCCGCCTGCAGGGCGCGGAGAAGCTGCCGGAGCTGTCCGACACCGAGATCGACGTCGTCATCAACGAGGCGTTGTCGCGGTCCAAGCTCGCCGCCGAGTCGGTCAACATCTCGATCACCACCGACGAGCCGAGCGGCTTCGTCGTGCCGGGTGACAGGTCGTTGCTGGTCACGGCGCTGACGAACCTGCTGGACAACGCCGTCGCGTACTCGCCTCCCGGCAGTCCGGTGAGCGTGAGCCGCAGACTGGTGGACGGGCACGTCGAGATCGCCGTGACCGACCGCGGCATCGGCATCGCCGAGGACCAGCAGGGCCGGGTTTTCGAGCGGTTCTACCGCGTGGACAAGGCTCGATCGCGTGCGACCGGCGGTACCGGTCTGGGGCTCGCGATCGTCAAGCACGTCGCCGCCAACCACGGCGGCGAGGTGAAGCTGTGGAGCCTGCCAGGAACGGGTTCCACCTTCACGCTGCGGCTTCCGGCCGCGGCGGCCGAGCCCAACCCGACTCTCGTGCCGACTGGCGCGGGTGACTCAGGAGGAGAGCTGTGACCAGGGTGCTCATCGTGGAGGACGAGGAGTCCTTCGCCGATCCGCTCGCCTTCCTGCTGCGCAAGGAAGGGTTCACCGCCGCGCTCGCGGCCACCGGCCAGGAGGCGCTCGAGGAGTTCGACCGCAACGGCGCCGACATCGTGCTGCTCGACCTCATGCTGCCCGGCATGAGCGGCACCGACGTCTGCAAGCAGCTGCGGCAGCGCTCCGCCGTCCCCGTGATCATGGTGACCGCGCGCGACAGCGAGATCGACAAGGTCGTGGGCCTCGAACTGGGCGCCGACGACTACGTCACCAAGCCGTACTCGGCCCGCGAGCTCATCGCCCGCATCCGCGCGGTGCTGCGCCGCGGCGGCGAGTCCGAGGACCTGCTCCCGCAGATCCTCGAGGCCGGCCCGGTGCGCATGGACGTCGAGCGTCACGTCGTCACGGTCAGCGGCCAGGACATCAGCCTGCCGCTCAAGGAGTTCGACCTCCTCGAGTACCTGCTGCGCAACGTCGGCCGCGTGCTCACGCGCGGCCAGCTGATCGACCGCGTGTGGGGTGCTGACTACGTCGGCGACACGAAGACGCTGGACGTGCACGTCAAGCGCCTGCGGTCGAAGATCGAACCTGACCCGTCGGCCCCGCGGCACCTGGTGACCGTGAGGGGTCTCGGTTACAAGTTCGAGTCCTGACGGACACGACCAGGTACCGTTTCCGGCGTGCGCCTGGGCGTTCTCGACGTGGGTTCCAACACCGTCCACCTACTGGTGGTGGACGCGCATCGTGGTGCCCATCCCATTCCGACCACGTCCGAGAAGTCGATCCTCCGTCTCGCCGAACAGCTCGACGGCAAGGGAGACCTCTCCAAGTCAGGTGCTGACCAGCTGGTCCGCGCGGTGGCCGGCGCGAAGGCGTCGGCCAAGAAGTCGGGCTGCGAGGACCTGATGGCCTTCGCGACCTCGGCGGTGCGCGAGGCGGGCAACTCCGCGGAGGTGCTCGACCGGGTGCGCACCGAGACCGGGGTCGAGCTCAAGGTCCTGTCCGGCGAGGACGAGGCGAAGTACACCTTTCTCGCGGTCCGCCGCTGGTACGGCTGGTCCGCGGGCAAGCTGCTGTGCCTCGACATCGGCGGTGGCTCGCTGGAGCTCGCCGTCGGCCGTGACGAGAACCCCGACATGGCCTTCTCCGTGCCGCTGGGCGCGGGCCGGTTGACGAGGACCCGGTTCAAGAAGGACCCGCCGCGGCGCTCGGAGGTCCGCGAGACCTCCGACTGGCTCGCCGAGCAGCTCGCGCCCGTCGCGCGGAAGCTGAAACGCGCGGGTGAACCCGATCGGGTGGTTGCGACCTCAAAAACCTTCCGAACACTGGCGCGGCTCACCGGGGCCGCGCCATCGTCTGCCGGGCCCAGGGCACGCCGCGTGCTCACCGACGCGGGCCTGCGGCAGCTGATCGCGTTCATCTCCCGGATGTCGGCGCACGACCTGGCGGAGCTGGAAGGCGTGAGCACCTCGCGCGCGCACCAACTGGTCGCGGGCGCCCTGGTCGCGGAGGCCACGATGCGAGCCCTGTCACTCACGCAGCTGGAGATTTGCCCCTGGGCCCTCCGGGAGGGTGTCATCCTCAGGCGGCTGGATCACACTGATGGGACGGACCAGAGCGATACTGGACGTACTGGCCAGCACGGGGCACGGTGGAGTTGATGAGTCGAGAGAGCGGATCGGACCAGACGCAGCGCACAGTCGCTGAGCTGCTCGCCCAGTACGGGGGCAGCGCAGAGAGTGCGCCACGTCGGCGACGCCGCCGAGCGGCTGACGACGAGGACGAGGTCCAGCAGCCGGAGACCGCCCCGCAGACGATCATCGAGCGGGTCCTGTCCGACAGCGGCCGGCTCATGGCGATCCGCGACGACGACCAGGCACCGTCCGGCCGTCGCGCGGCTCCCGAACCTCCCGTCGTCGCACCACCCCCCGTCGCGAAGCCCGCCCCTGTCGCACCGCCTCCCGCTGCCGCCGAGCGCACCGCCTACCAGCCGAAACCGCCGGTGGTCCCGCCCGTGCAGCCGCCCCAGGTGCGCAGACCCGGACCTCCCGCGACACCGCCTCCCGCTGCCGCCGAGCAGACCCGGCAGGTGCCGCCGGTCCGCGACCAGCCGTCGCGGCCCGACATGCCCCGCCCCGAGGCCGCACGTCCGGAGGCGCCCTCGCGCTCGGACATGCCGCGGCCCGAGGTGAGCTCGCGCCTGGACGCCGGAGCGCCGCCCGCACCGTCGCGCACGAACATCACCCGGCCCCCCAAGCCGGTGCCGCCGTCGGTGCAGCTGCCGAAGCCCCCTCCGCAGAGCCCGCCGCCCCGAGAGGCGATGACGGAGCAGCTCCCGCGCATCCCGGCCAAGGCGCCGGTGGACAAGATCGCCGCGCTCGAGACCGAGTCCGTGCTGATCGTGCCGCCCGCCCCGCCGAGGCTGCCCGAGCCGCTGCCGAACAACGTCCCCGACGCCTGGTTCAGCGACGACGAGGCGGACGTCCAGACCGACCTGTCCATGGCGCCGATGGAGTCGACCGCGGCCCACCCCGGCCCGTACGTGGACGACGACGACTCGCAGGAGTACGCCGTCTACCGCGCCGAGGACGACTACCTCGCGGACTCCGACGAGGCCGAGGACGAGGGTCCGGCCGGCCTCGACGACGCCGACGAGGCCACGGACGAACCGGACGAGGAACCGGTCCGCTCGCCCGCCAAGGAATGGCTGATCATGATCGGCCAGCTCGCCGTCGGCGTGCTCGGCGGCGCGGCCCTGTGGCTCGCCTTCAACTTCCTGTGGCGCTCCGTACCCGCCGCCGCACTCGTCGTGGCGCTTGCGGTTACCGTGGGCCTGGTGTTGCTCGTTCGAAAGATCCGCCGAGCGGATGATCTGCAGACCACCGTCCTGGCCGTGCTCGTCGGCCTCATCGTGACCGTCTCACCAGCGGCGATGCTGCTGGTGAAGAGTTGACCGCCCGCATCCCGGTCGGGCTTTCCACGGCGTCGGTCTACCCGCAGCCTGCCGGAGCGGCGTTCGAGATCGCGTCCGAACTGGGCTACGACGGCGTCGAGCTGATGGTGTGGGCCGACCCGGTGTCCCAGGACATCCGCGCGGTCGACCGCCTGTCGTCCCGAACGGGCATGCCGGTGCTCGCCGTGCACGCGCCCTGCCTGCTGATCTCTCAGCGGGTGTGGTCCCCGGATCCGGCCGAGCGCCTGCGCAAGTCGGTGAAGGCGGCCCAGGACCTGGGCGCGCCGACCGTCGTGCTGCACCCGCCGTTCCGATGGCAGCGCAAGTACGCGGACGGGTTCGCCGAGCTCGTGTCGTCCCTGGAGGACGAGAGCGGGATCGCGATCGCGGTCGAGAACATGTTCCCCGTGCGCCGCCCGTTGGGGCGCGGGCGTTCGGTGGAGATGACGGCGTTCAAGCCGTCCGTCGACCCGACCGACGTGGGGCACAGCAACTACACGCTGGACCTCTCGCACTCGGCCGCCGCGCACATGGACGCGCTGGAGCTGGCCAAGCGGATGGGTGACGGGCTGCGGCACATCCACCTCGCCGACGGGTCCGGCGCGCCGAAGGACGAGCACATGGTGCCGGGGCGCGGTACTCAGCCGTGCGCGGAGCTGTGCGAGATGCTCGCGCGCGGCGGGTTCGACGGGCAGGTCGTGCTGGAGGTCAACACCCGCAGGGCCGCGACGCCGGCCGCGCGCCGGGAGATGCTGGCCGAGTCGTTGCTGTTCGCGCGGTTGCATCTGGACTGGCCCCAGTCGAGTTAGGGTTCGTGGTGTGAACCCGCTGCGAGCGTTGATCATGGCCGCGTCTCGCAACGAGACTGTCCGCCACCTCGTCGCCAACGCGCCCATCAGCCGTGATGTCGTGAAGCGCTTCGTCGCGGGCGAGACCACGAAGGACGCCGTCGACGTCGTGCGCGGCCTCGGGTTGCCGGTCACGCTGGACTACCTCGGCGAGGACACCACCGACAAGGCTCAGGCCGAGAAGACCGTGCAGGCGTACCTGGAGCTGCTCGACGCGTTGCACGCGGCCGGTCTGGCCCAGGACGCTGAAGTGAGTGTCAAATTGTCCGCAGTTGGACAGGCGCTCGACGAGTCGCTCGCCCTGACGAATGCCAGTCGGATCTGCGCCGCGGCCGAGCAGTGCGGGACCACTGTGACGCTCGACATGGAGGACCACACCACCACGGATTCCACGCTGCGGGTCCTGAACGAGCTGCGCCGGACGTGGCCGTGGGTGGGCGCGGTGCTGCAGACCTACCTGCACCGCACGCTGGACGACTGCAAGCAGCTCGCGGGCCCCGGCAGCAGGGTGAGGCTGGTCAAGGGCGCTTACGCGGAGCCGCCGGAGGTGGCGATCCAGGACCCGCACGAGGTCGATCTGAACTACGTGCGGTGCCTGAACGTTCTCCTCGCTGGGGAGGGGTATCCGATGTTCGCCACGCACGACCCGAGGTTGATCGAGATCATTGGCGAGCGGGCCCGCTGGTATGACAAAACCGACTTCGAGTACCAGATGCTCTACGGCATTCGGCCCGACGAGCAGAGGCGTCTCGGCACTCGTGTTTATGTCCCCTATGGCGAGCAGTGGTACGGATATCTCATGCGGCGACTAGCAGAACGGCCTTCCAACGTGACTTTCTTCTTGCGGTCGCTGGCCAGCCGCTCATGACCTTCACCAAGTCCAGCGCGGTGCGGTCACTCGGTGACGGAACCTTCACAGCGTCCCTTCCCGCCGAGTGGACCGTCGGTCCCAAGCCCCACGGTGGGTTCCTCCTCGCGGTGATGACGCGCGCGGCCTCCCAGATCGCGGACGGCGACCCGCTCGCGGTCTCCGCCCAGTTCCTCCGCGCGCCCGAGATCGGACCGGTGCTGGTCAGGACGGACGTGCGCAAGGCGGGGCGGACGGCCACGGTCATCGCGGTGACCCTCGAACAGCGCGGCCAGGTGTGCGTCGAGGCCTCGGTGACGACGGGCCGGATCCCCGAGCACCGCGCCGACTACGCGAACCTGCCGTCGATCCCCGCCGCGCCGCCACCCGGTTCGGTGGAGCTCGCGACGTTCCCCACCGGCGGGATCTACAAGGTCGGCAGCCTGTGCGACCTGCGGGTCGACCGGGAGTCGGCCTCGTTCCTCGACCGGCGCACGGACGGGCCCCTCACGCTGAAGCTCTGGGCGCGGCCGATCGACGAGCAGCCGGACCCGTACTTCGCGTTGCTCGCGGGCGACCTGTCGATGCCGGTGACGTTCAACCTCGGCCGCTTCGGGTGGTCGCCGACGGTGCAGCTGACCGCGTTGCTGCGGGCCAGGCCGGCGCCGGGATGGCTGCGCATCCACGTGACCTGCCAGTCGGTGCACGGGCAGTGGTTCGACGAGGACGCCACGGTGATCGACTCGGCTGGCCGGCTGGTGTGTCAGGCACGGCAGTTGGCGTTGACACCAGCTGTGTGAGACTTGACCGATGACGAAGATCGCGGTGCTCGGCGCGGGCAAGATCGGTGAGGCGCTGCTGTCCGGGCTTCTGCAGGGCGGCCGGTCGGCCGCCGATCTGATGTTCACGGAGAAGCACGAGGCCCGTGCGCGCTCGCTCACCGAGCAGTACGGGTTCGAGGCCGTGGACGTCACCGGTGCGGCCGCGCAGGCCGACGTGTTGATCGTGGCGGTCAAGCCGCAGGACATCGAGCCGTTGCTCACCGAGCTCAAGCCGGTGCTGCGGCCCGGCACGCTCATCGTCTCGCTGTGCGCGGGCCTGCCGACGTCCCTGTACGAGCGCAGGCTGCCCGCGGGCACTCCGGTCGTGCGGGTCATGCCGAACACGCCGATGGTCGTCGGAGAGGCCATGAGCGCGGTCTCCGGCGGCTCCAACGCCACGCCCGAGCACCTCAAGGTCGTCGAGGAGCTCCTCTCGACCGTGGGCAAGGTCGCGGTCGTGCCGGAGTCGCAGCAGGACGCGGTGACGGCCCTGTCCGGCTCTGGTCCCGCCTACTTCTTCTACCTCGTCGAGGCGATGATCGACGCGGGCATCCTGCTCGGCATCCCGCGCGACCTGGCGTCGACGTTGATCATCCAGTCGGCGGTCGGCGCGGCAACGATGCTGGCAGAGGGCTCGTCGCACCCCGTCATCCTGCGCGAGGCGGTCACGTCGCCCGCGGGCACGACGATCATGGCCATCCGCGAGCTGGAGAAGCACGGCGTCCGCGCGGCCCTGCTGGCCGCCATCGAGTCGGCGCGCGACCGGTCCGTCGAGCTGGGCAGGCAACACGAAGACTGAGAGAAGCTCACCTCGCTTGGACGTCGCAGGAGTCACACCAGTCCCGCTACTCTCAAGAGAGCACGTGCGTGTCGAACCGTCGGTGGGGAAGACCGACGGCACGACACGTGTCGAAGGATGCGGTGATACATGCCTGCGAAGGAGAACGAACGAACAGGTCTCGCTCAGGTCCAGTTCCTGACCGTGGCCGAAGTGGCCTCGATGATGCGGGTCTCGAAGATGACCGTGTACCGCTTGGTGCACTCCGGTGAGCTGCCCGCGGTGCGGGTCGGCAAGTCGTTCCGGGTGCCCGAGAAGGCGGTCCACGCCTACCTCGAGAACGCGTACTTCGACGCTGGCTGACGGTGGCTGAAGACTGGCGAACCCCAGCGGGTAGACTGGTAGGCCGATCGTGCTTACCGGCGCGCCGTGCTTGACACGGCCAAGGCTGGGGCGCGCCAGTCAAAGCAACGTCTAGAGCTAAGGATCCCGCATGGGCTCGGTCATCAAGAAGCGCCGCAAGCGCATGTCGAAGAAGAAGCACCGCAAGCTGCTGCGCAAGACCAGGGTTCAGCGTAGGAAGCGCGGCAAGTAAGCCCGCTTGCGCTCTCACCGCCGCTGGTTCCCTCACGGGGACCGGCGGCGGTTGCATTTCCGGGACCTGTCAGCGGTAGTTGCAGTGGCACGGAATATCACCCACTGGGACGAGCCGCGGGAAACACGGGAACGGTCGCCGCCGATCGGGTGATTAGCCGGTAAAGCCTTCGTGACCTGCGTCAAGACGGCGTTCCGGCCCCCTCCGGTTTCCGATTGGGCTTGTAGCATCGACCAATCGCAACGCCCATCTGCTTGGAGTCGCATGACGCCCAAGGTCGTCCTCGTCACCGGAGTCAGCCGCTTCCTCGGCGGCCATCTCGCCGCGCGGTTCGCCGCCAACCCGGACATCGAGCGCGTGCTCGGTGTGGACACCGAGCCGCCGCCACGTGATCTCCTGCGCCGGATGGGCAGGGCGGAGTTCGTGCGGGCCGACATCCGCAACCCGCTGATCAGCAAGGTCATCTCCACCGCGAACGTGGACACGGTCGTCCACGCCTCGGTCACCGCCAGCCCGGCCGGGCCCACCGGCCGCACGGTGATGAAGGAGATGAACGTCATCGGCACCATGCAGCTGCTGGCCGCGTGCCAGAAGTCGCCGAAGGTGCAGAAGCTCGTCGTGAAGTCCACCAGCGCCGTGTACGGGTCGAGCTCGCGCGACCCGGCGGTGTTCACCGAGGACATGGGCCCGAAGGACCTGCCGTCGTCCGGCTACGCCAAGGACGCCGTCGAGGTCGAGGGGTACGTGCGAGGGTTCGGCCGCCGCAGGCCGGATGTGAACGTCACCACGCTTCGCTTCACGAACTTCATCGGCCCGCGCATCGACACGGTGCTGACGCGTTATTTCGCGCTCCCGGTGGTACCCACCGTGCTGGGTTACGACGCTCGCGTGCAGCTGCTGCACTCCGAGGACGCCCTCGCTGTCCTCGAACGCGCGACGCTGCACGACCTGCCCGGAGTGTTCAACGTGGGCGGCGACGGCGTGCTGCTGCTGTCGCAGGCCATCCGCCGGGCGGGCAGGCTGAACCTGCCGGTGCCCAGCGCGGCCGTGCCCACGGTCGGCGGCTTCTTCCGGAGCGCCCGGCTCGTCGACTTCTCGCCCGACCAGATGAGGTTCCTCAACTGGGGGCGTGTGGTCGACACCACCCTGCTGCGCAAGGAATTCGGGTTCACGCCGCGGTGGACCACCCAGCAGGCGTTCGACGACTACGTGAGCGGCCGAGGTCTGAAGCCGTTCATCGACCCAGAGACGATCGAGGCTGCGGAACGGGGAATCCTCGACGCAGCCGCTCGTTTCCGCTGATCTTTGCCTTGAGGAGATGAACGCAGTGGCAGGAGCACGCGTTATCCCGCTGCACGACCCGGAGCGCGACGCCGCGCGCAGATCGCGCCACGTCGAGGTGGTTCCCGAGCCGGCGCAGCAGCAGTCCGAGACACCGGACTGGGAACGCAGGCTGGCCGACTTGCTGTCGTTCGCGCGCAGGCGGATCGCGGGCGACTACCAGATCGACGAGTTCGGTTTCGACCGCGACCTCACCGAGAACGTCCTGATGCCCCCGCTCAAGCCGCTCTACGAGAAGTGGTTCCGGGTCGAGACGATCGGGCTGTCCAACATCCCCACGGCCGGTGGCGCGCTGCTCGTGGCGAACCACTCCGGCACGTTGCCGCTCGACGCCCTGATGACGTCCTACGGCATCGCGTCCGAGCACCCGGCCCAGCGGCACATGCGCATGCTCGGTGCCGACCTCGTTTTCCGCACGCCGTTGCTGGGCGCGCTGGCCCGCAAGTCCGGCCAGACCCTGGCCTGCAACCCGGACGCCGAGCGGCTGCTGTCGAACGGCGAGCTCGTCGGCGTGTGGCCGGAGGGCTTCAAGGGCATCGGCAAGCCGTTCAAGGACCGCTACAAGCTGCAGCGCTTCGGCCGCGGCGGCTTCGTGGCGGCGGCGTTGAAGACCGGCACGCCGATCATCCCGTGCTCGATCGTCGGGGCCGAGGAGATCTACCCGATGATCGGCGACATCAAGGCTCTCGCGCGGCTGTTCGGCTTCCCGTACTTCCCGGTGACGCCGTTCTTCCCGCTGCTGGGCCCGCTGGGCGCGATCCCGCTGCCGTCGAAGTGGTACATCGAGTTCGGCGAGCCGATCCGCACCGACGTCTTCGGCGAGAACCCGGCCGACGACCCGATGCTGGTCTTCAACCTCACCGACCAGGTCCGCGAGACCATCCAGCAGACCCTCTACCGCCTGCTCACCCAGCGTCGGAACGTGTTCCTCGGCTGACCAGGGCCTGCACCTCGTCGTAGCTCAACGCTTCCGGCACACCACCGTCGCGAACGGCCCTCGCGGTCGCGACGGTGTGCTGGAGGGCGGCCCGGAACAGCAACGATCCGGTGCTGATCCTGCGCACCCCGAGGTCGCCGAGCTCCTTCGGTGTGCGCCGCTGGGCGAGCACGTTCAACGGCGCCAGCGCGGCGAGCTTCTCGATGTCGCGCGGCTCGGTGAGGCCGGGGACGAAGATCCCGTCCGCTCCCGCGTCCACGTACCTCTTGGCGCGCTCCTCGGTCTCCTCGATGGCGAGGCCTTGCCAATGGGTGTCGACGCGGGCGTTCAGGAAGACGCCGGGCGCACTCTCCTTGACCCTGCTGATGATCATCGCCTGCTCCTGCGGCGTGGCCAGGCCGTGCGGGCGCCCGTCCTCGAGGTTCACGCCCGCCGCGTCGAGAGTGGAGACCAGTTCGGCGGGGTCCATGCCGAACCCCGACTCCAGGTCGACCGTGACCGGGCAGGGCAGCTCCTTCAGCAGGGTGGCGAGCGCGACGGCCTGGCTGCCCGCCAGTCCCATGCCGTCGGGGATGCCGTGTGCGGCGGCGACACCGAGACTCGTCGTGCCGATCGCCTTGAAACCCGCGGCGTGCAGGGCGGCGGCCGACGCGTAGTCCCAGGCGTTGGGCAGGACCAGCGGCTCGTCCTGGTGGTGCATGGCCCGGAACGCCATGTTCTTGGCGATCCGGATGCCGAGCTCCCGGCCGGGGCAGGCGTGCGCGCCGTGCCCGAACGGGTGGCTTTCCAGGCCGACCTCGATCACGCCTTCCCGGGCGACCCTTCGCGTGATCGGAACCGGCGGCGCGGGGTCCCCGGCTTCGAGGCGCTTCGCGAGCGCGTGAGTGGCGGCCCAGGCCTGCACGAGGAGTCCGATCCTCGCCGCCGTCTCCTCGTCGTGCCTGCTCGCGAGTCGTTCCACCGCCGCGTCCGCCTCCGCCGTGATCGGCTCGTGCGGCTGGTAGCAGGGCGCGATCGTGGCGATGTCGCCGAGCGATCCGGGGAGGTGGAGTGCGGTCGCCAGGTCATCGAGCGTCGTGACGTCCGGGATGAGCTTCGCCGTGAGCGCGCGCCTGCGTTCGTGCTCGGCGCCGTTGCTGAACCGGACGACGCCGGCTCGCAGCCACGCCACACCTCGGTCGGCAGCGGGCACGGACGGGACGGGAAGGCTCAGCAGCTCTTCGGTCATGCCTCGACGCTAGGCGTCGGACGTTTCGGCGCCGGCCGAAGTGTCCGGCCCGCAGAATGGTTCTCATGGAGGCTCTGGCCCAGGTAGCCGCGCTGCTGGCCGACAGGACGCGAGCAGCGTTCTGCGGGGCCCTGCTGGACGGCAGGGCGTGGACCGCCACCGAACTGGCCACCCACGCCCGCGTGGCCCCGTCGACCGCCAGCGAGCACCTGAGCCGCCTGATCGAGGGCGGTCTGCTCGTGGAGCACCGCCAGGGCCGGCACCGCTACGTCTCGCTCGCGGGCCCGCACGTGGCCGAACTGCTGGAGACGATGACGGCCTTCGCGGGCCCCGATCCGAAACCGCGCGGTCTGCGTGCGGCGTCCGCGTCGGAAGCGATGGCACGTGGCCGGACCTGCTACGACCACCTGGCGGGGAAGCTGGGCATCGCCCTGAAGTCCGGCCTGCTCGACCTCGGCGTGGTGACTTCGGAACTCGCGATCACCGAGCCCGGCATGGTCTGGCTGAAGGAGCTCGGCTTCGAACCCTCGAAACGCCAGGTCAGCAGGGCCTGCCTGGACTGGACCGAACGAGTTCCGCACCTCGCGGGCGCCGCTGGAGCGCATCTGTGCGACGTGTTCTTCGAGCGCGGGTGGACCAAGCGCATCGGCACCACCCGCGCCGTCGTGCTCACGCCGGCCGGTGAACAGGGCTGGCGCGACCTCGGGCTCAGCTGAGGGCCGCCCGCAGGCGGTCCTCCTCGACCTTCCAGTAGCCGTGCTCGGCACCGTCGACCAGGAACACCGGCACCCGGTCCCCGTACTCGGCCCGCAACTCCGGATCGGCGTCCACGTCCTCGACGGACCAGGTGGCGCCCATCTCGCCGCAGATCCGTTCGATCTCGGCCGCGGCGACGTGGCACGAGTGGCACGTCGCACGGCTCATCACGGTCACGTGGTGGGTCATCGTCAGGCTCCCAGGGGCTTGCGCAGCACGCGGCGGGCGAGCTTGCCGGTCGGCGAGTGCGGCAAGGCCGGCGCGAACTCCACCGACGTCGGCACCTTGAACTTCGCCAGCCGGGTCGCGCAGTGCGACACGACGTCCTCGGCCGACACCGCCGCACCGTCGCGCAGCACCACGACGACCTTCACGGACTCGCCGGTCTTCTCGTCCGGCACGCCGACGGCCGCGGCCTCCACGACGGCCTCCATCTCGCCGATGACCTGCTCGACCTCGTGCGGGTAGACGTTGAACCCGTTCACGATGATCAGGTCGCCCGCGCGGTCGACCAGGTGCAGGTCGCCGTCCGCGTCGATGAAGCCGACGTCACCGGTGCGGAACCAGCCAGAGGAGTCCGGGCCGTGGGCGCCGTCGGGCCAGTAGCCGCTGAAGAGGTTGTCGCCCTTCGCGGACACCAGGCCGGTGCCGGGCTCGTCCTCGTCGATGTCGAGCACCGAGCCGTCCGTGTCGACCAGCCGGATCTCGACCCCGGGCAGTGCCTGGCCCACCGAACCGGGCTTCGGCGTGCCGCCGACCAGCGTGGACGTCAGCACCGGGCCGGTCTCGGTCAGGCCGTAGCCCTCGAACACCGGGATGCCGATGGCGGTGCGCATCTCGGTGATGACCCCTGCCGGAAGCGGCGCGGCGCCGGACGTGAAGAGTCGGACCGTGGCCAGCTTCTCGCGCAGCACCTCGACCGGGTTCGCCAGCAGCGCCCGGTACATGGGCGGCACGCCGACCATCGTGGTCACGCGGTGCTGCTCGATCACGTCCAGTGCGTGGGCGGGCTCGAACCGCTCCAGCAGCACCGCCGTCGCGCCGGCACCCGCCACCTGCAGCAACCCCGGGCCGAGGCCGTAGACGTGGAACAACGGCAGCGCGAGCAGCACCCGGTCGCCCGCGGTCACGGGCGCGGGGCGAAGCGAGGCGCACTGGGAGACGTTCGCGAGCAGTGCGCGGTGGGACAGCATCGCGCCGCGCGGCACGCCGGACGTGCCCGAGGTGTAGCCGAGCACCGCGATGTCCTCGCCCCCGCGGACGGCCTCGAACGGCTCGGCGGTCGCGTTGACGTCCGGCACGTCCAGCACCTGCGCGTCCGAGCCTTCGCCGTCGCCCACCAGGAGCGTGGCGCCGGAGTCGGCCAGGATGCGCTGCAGCTCACGCGGCGGGTTGCCGGGACCAGTGGGCACGACGACACCGCCGGCGCGCAGGATGCCGAACACCGCGACCACGAACTCGGGCGACGTGGGCAGCCGTACCGCCACCCGGTCGCCCGGTTCGACGCCGGAATCGGCCAAACGGCGGGCGAAAGCATCGACGGCACCGTCGATGGTTTCCCAGGTGAGGCTCACACCGCTCGCGACGTCGACGAGTGCGACGTGGCTCGGCCCCCGCTGTGCCGAAGCACGGACCAGATCTGCGACATTGCGAGCGGAAGTCAACATGGCCTCCTCATGAACAACTGAACGCTTCGAGCAGTCTTCCACGCGTGACGGGCGTCATGAAGCCGTGGTTCGCGCGTCTCCACTTCGCAACCCTGCCAGCTCCCTACTACGGAGTAACAACACGTATGCTGCCGCCACGGCGACTCTGTGGAGGTGCCGCCAGCCGATGACCGCGCGGGCACGACCGAACACGATCAGGACCACCCGGGCCATGACGGGAGGTCAGCACGACGACACCGCCGACGAGCCGTGGCAGCTCGTCAAGGCCGCCCAAGAGGGTGACACCGAGGCGTTCGGCGTGCTCTACGACAAGTACGTCGACATGGTCTTTCGCTATGTCCTCTTCCGGGTGGGCGGCGATCGCGCGTTCGCCGAGGACGTGACCAGCGAGACGTTCCTGCGTGCGCTGCGCAGCATCGGTTCGGTCAGCTACCAGGGCCGGGACGTGGGCGCGTGGTTCGTCACGATCGCCCGCAACATCGTGTTCGACCACGTGAAGTCGAGTCGCTACCGGCTCGAGGTCACGACGGCGGAGCTCCAGGACAACCGCGAGGAGACCGGCGGCCCTGAGCAGGAAGTGATGACCGAGGCGACCAACGCGGAGCTGCTCCGCTGCGTTTCCCAGTTGGGGGACGACCAGCAGGAGTGCATCAGGCTGCGGTTCATCGAGGGCAAGTCGGTGTCCGAGGTCGCGGAGCTCATGGACCGCAACGAAGGCGCCGTGAAGGCCCTGCAACACCGGGCCGTTCGGCGGCTCGCACAGATTCTTCCGTCCTGGTTGCGGTGATCAGGACGACAAGCGCGTAACCCAAAGCAGATCAACTTCGTTACTCGGGCTGAGATGGACGGTAAGGGAAGCACACCGCGGTGGCGGCACACGGAGCACGAGCGGTTCGCTCGTGCGGTGGAAGGCGGTCCGCAGCCGGTCGCCAGTGACGGTCTCAGGGACTCCGATCTCGCTGAGGACCTGGCGATCGTCGAGCTGCTCAGGGCCATGGACGTGGGCCCTGACGCGGAGACTCGTGCGCGCATGAAGCAGCGCATCCTCACCGCGCCCCCACCCGAGAAGCCGCTGGTCCTCCCGTCGGTAAGACGCGTGGGAGCGCGCGCACGATTAGCAGTCGCAGCGGCCGCCGTTCTCTGCCTGCTGATGTCGCTGGCCGGTATGAGTGTGCTGCTCAGCCGTGACGCGCTCCCGGGAGATCCGCTCTACGGCATCAAACGCACGGCCGAAGGCGCCTCGCTGGGCCTGACCTTCGACGACGAGTCGCGCGCCCTGAAGCACCTGGAGTTCGCCGCGTCCCGGGTCACCGAGATGGAGACGCTGGCCGAACGCGCCTCCGACGAGTCCGCGCAGCTCACGGCCCTGAGCGACCTGAACGCCGACGCCGTGGAAGGCGCCCGCCAGCTCACCACCTACGCCACCTCGTCCGACAAGAAGGCGCTGCCCGACCTGCGCGACTGGGCCCTGGCCCAGTACGTGAAGCTCGGCACCCTGCGCCCCCGCCTGCCCGGTGATTCCGGTGCCCACGCCGACACCACCATGTGGCTGCTGGCGAGCATCGCCCAACGAGCCCACGACCTGGCCGCACGCGCCGGTTGCGCCTCGATCGTCAGCGGCTCGTCGGACACCCTCGGCCCTCTGCCGTCCAAGGACGAGTGCGCCACGGTGGTCGCCGACCCGAACACCTCTCCCGGACGTGACCCGTCCTCGGTCCAGCCGACCCCGTCCGGCCTGCCCGTCCCGTCGGGTTCGTCGACGCCCTCGACGCAGCCCTCGCAGTCCGTGCTGCCGGGTTCGGCGGCCCCACCGGTGTCCGGCAAGCCCGGCACGACCACCCCACCCGACTCCGGCAAGCCGGGAATCACCATTCCGCTGCCCCTGCCGCTGCCCAGCATCTCGCTGCCGCTGCTGCCCGGTATCAGCTTCGGCTGAGTCGGGGGTTTACCGCCGGACCTGATCGCTAGGCTTGTGACATGGCAGGTAAGCGTGACGTGGAGAGCGACCGACTCGCCGAGCTCGCGGGCGAGGCCTCGGCCGAGGCGGCGATCAGGGCTGCTGCGGCGGCGCCAGAGCTCGAAGCCTCGCTCACGGTGCCCACAGACCTGACCGCAGCCGCCTTCTTCGACGTGGACAACACGATGATGATGGGCGCCTCGATCTTCCACTTCGCCCGAGGCCTGGCCGCCCGGAAGTACTTCTCGTCCTCGGACCTGGCGGGCTTCGTCTGGCAACAGCTGAAGTTCCGGGTGGGCGGCCGCGAGGACCCGGAGTCCGTCAAGGCCAGCCGCGAGCAGGCCCTCTCGTTCGTGGCGGGCCGCAGCGTCGCCGAACTGGTCTCCCTGGGCGAGGAGATCTACGACGAACTGATGGCCGACCGCATCTGGAAGGGCACGCAGGCCCTGGCCCAGATGCACCTGGACGCGGGCCAGCGCGTCTGGCTGGTGACCGCCACCCCGGTGGAGCTGGCCCAGATCATCGCCCGCCGCCTGGGCCTGACCGGCGCTCTCGGCACCGTCTCCGAGTCGGAGGACGGCGTCTACACCGGCCGCCTGGTGGGCGACCTCCTGCACGGCAAGGCCAAGGCCCAGGCCGTCCGCTCGCTGGCCGCGAAGGAGGGGCTGGACCTGCGCCGCTGCACCGCGTACTCCGACTCCTCGAACGACGTCCCGATGCTCTCGGTCGTGGGCACCGCCGTGGCCGTGAACCCGGACTCGCAGCTCCGCGAGATCTCCCGCCGCAAGGGCTGGGAGATCCGCGACTTCCGCACCGGGCGAAAGGCCGCCAAGATCGGCGTCCCCTCGGTCCTGGGCGCGAGTGCCCTGGCCGGCGCCGTGGCAGCCACCCTGGCCTACCGCCGCCGGGTGAAGTGAGCCCGATGTGATTACCGGGGCCTTACGGCTCAGGCGAACCAACACCTGATCGGTGTCGAATAAGAGGCATGAAGCCCGCCAAGGCCGCGTTGACCGGACTGCTCGCCATCATCGCCGCTCTCGCGGCGGGTCACCTGGTCGCGGCCTTCGTCGGCCTGAGCGCCTCCCCGTACCTGGCCGTGGGCAACGCGGCCATCGACCTGACCCCGTCGTGGCTGAAGGAATTCGCGGTCACCACGTTCGGCACCAACGACAAGCTCGTGCTGCTGACGAGCATGGCCGTGGTCCTGGCCGGCGTCGGCGTGGCGGCAGGCCTGGCCAGCCGAACCAGTCCCACGCCGGGAACGGTCGTGGCGGTCGTCCTGGGTCTGGTGGGCATCACTGCGGTCCTGACCAGGCCGGACATCGGCCAGCTGAGCGTCCTGGCCCCGCTGGTGAGCCTCGCGGCAGGCGTCTACAGCTTCCGCTACCTGCACAAAGAGGTCCAGCAGGACGAGTCGCGGCGCGGTTTCCTGATCACGGCCGGGCTCGCCGTGGCAGCAGGCGTCGTGGGCCAGGTCGTGGGCACCCGGACGGACGTCGAGGGCTCCAGGAGGGCCATCGGCGACCTGACGCCGAAGACCAAGGCCCCGGAGATCCCGGTCAACGCCGACTTCGCCAGGGACGGCACCCCGAGCTTCATCACCAGCGGGAAGGACTTCTACCGCATCGACACCGCGCTGAGCGTCCCCAGGATCCGCGCGGAGGAGTGGGCTCTGAGGGTCCACGGCATGGTCGACCGCCCGATGGTCCTGACGTTCGACGAGATCCGCCAGTGCGACCTGGTCGAGGAGACGGTCACCCTGACCTGCGTCTCCAACGAGGTGGGCGGCCCGTACATCAGCACCGGCACGTTCGTCGGCATCAAGATCGGCGACGTGCTGCGGGAAGCCGGCGTGAAGGCAGGCGCCGACCAGCTCTTCAGCACCAGCGATGACGGCTTCACCGCGGGCAGCCCCCTCGACTACGTCCTGGAACGGGGGCTGATCGCTATCGGCATGAACGGCGAGCCCCTGCCCGCGGAGCACGGATTCCCGGCGAGACTGGTGGTCCCAGGTCTCTACGGCTACGTCTCCGCCACCAAATGGGTGACTGATCTCAACGTCACGACGTTCGCCAAAGAGCAGGGCTACTGGATTCCACGGGGCTGGGCAACCAGGGCCCCGATCAAAACGATGTCGCGAATCGACCGCCCCAAAGGCCTGAGCAAAATCCAGGGCAAGACGGTCGTGGCGGGCACGGCCTGGGCTCAGCCCAAGGGCGTGGCCAAGGTCGAGGTGCGTGCGGACGGCGGCCCGTGGCAGGAAGCCGAGCTGGGCGCGGACGTCAGCGACAGCACCTGGCGAATGTGGCGCCTCGAGCTCGACTTGAAGCCGGGTAGTCACATCGTCGAGTGCCGGGCGACCGACAAAAGCGGTTTCACTCAGGACCAAGCACGTTTGGACCCGGTTCCGGACGGCGCGACCGGATGGCATTCGATTTCTTTCACAGTTCAGCCGACCGGGTAGAACCAAATCCCGCTCTCTCCCGAATGTTCTGACAGACAGGTCGAAAGAACATTCAGGGAGTGATCGAAGTGCGAAAGACCCTCGCAGGTGTATTTGCGATCGCAATCGCGAGCCTGACCGCGTGCGGCGGCATGGACCAGGCGAGCACCACCACGAACACCCCGACGAGCACGACGTCGTCCAGCGCGCCGACCGGCAGCGCCATGGGCATGACCAAGACCAGCGACGTCTTCGGCCCAGGTTGCGCGAGCGTTCCGCAGGACGGCAAGGGCTCGCTGCTGGGCATGGCCGAGGACCCGGTGGCCACCGCGGCCTCCAACAACCCGCTGCTCACCAAGCTGGTCGCCGCGGTCAAGGCCGCCAACCTCGTGGACACGCTGAACTCGCAGCAGGCCATCACGGTGTTCGCCCCGGCCGACCCCGCTTTCGCCGAGTTGGGCGACGCGAAGTTCGCGGAGCTCGCCGGCAACCCGGCCGCGCTGACGCCGATCCTGCAGTACCACGTCGTGCCGATGCGCTACGACGCGAAGGGCCTGCAAGCGGCCAAGACGGTCAAGACCCTCGCCGGCCAGGAGGTCACCATCGCGGGATCCGGTGACAACCTCACGGTGAACGGTGCCCCGGTCCTGTGCGGCAACATCCCGACCAAGAACGCCACCGTGTTCGTGATCGGCAAGGTGCTCACCCCGTAGTGATCATCGGACGTTCCGGCGCTGGTCACGCCCTGTGACCAGCGCTGCAACTCTTCTCAGGGCGTCCAGCCGCCGACTTTGTGCATACGTTCACAAGCGGTACGGTGTGTGTATCACCAGAGCCGCGGGGTCCCTGCGGTGAAGCACACCCGGAGGTCGGAGCGTGGCATCACAGCGGGGCGAAGGTGAGACGACCACCACCCCTGCGGAGCCTGCCGACAGGGAGCGCGCCCGCGCGATTCCCGAGGCGGCGGTGGCCAGGCTCGCCGTGTACCTCCGCGTGCTGTCCGGCATGGCCGACCAGGGCGTGACGGCCGTCTCCAGCGAGGAGCTCAGCCAGGCCGCGGGCGTCAACGCGGCGAAGCTCCGCAAGGACCTGAGCTACATCGGCTCGTACGGCACGAGGGGCGTCGGCTACGACGTCGAGGTCCTCGTGAGCCACATCGAGCGCATCCTCGGCCTCACGCGCAACCACTCCGTCGCGGTCGTCGGCATCGGTAACCTTGGTCACGCTCTGGCCAACTACGGCGGTTTTCCCGGCCGCGGGTTCCCGGTCACCGCGTTGTTCGACGTGGACCCCGATCTCGTAGGAATCCCTGTTGGGGGCATTCCCGTCAGCCACATCGACGACATCACCGCGGTCTGCCTGGAACGCGAGGTCTCGATCGGCGTGATCGCGACGCCGCCGCCCGCCGCTCAGTCAGTTTGCGACCGTTTGGTATCTGCGGGCGTCCAGTGCATTCTGAACTTTGCACCAGTTGTCCTTCAGGTTCCAGACAACGTCGAGGTGCGCAAGGTTGACTTGGCGGTCGAGATGCAGATCCTGTCGTTCCACGTCGCTCGACGTGCGGACGAGGCTCTGCACGTCTCAAGCGGCGGGGTCTCGATCGGCAGCAACGGACTCGGTGTGGACGGGATGGTGATTCGCCCGTGAGCGTGAGCCAGACGGCTCCGGCAGACGTGGTGAGTACATGAGCGTGCTCGTAGTCGGTCTGTCGCACCGCACCGCCCCGGTCCCGGTCCTCGAACGCGTCACCGTGGCCGAGCCGGACCTGCCCAAGGTCCTCGGCCAGTTGCTGGCCGCCCCCAGCGTCTCCGAGGCGATGGTCCTGTCGACCTGCAACAGGGTCGAGGTCTACGCCGTCGTCGAGTCGTTCCACGGCGGTATGTCCGAGGTCGTCGACGTGCTCGCGCAGCACGCCCAGGTCGACCCGCAGTCGCTCTACGAGCACTTTTACGTGCATTACGCCGCCGCAGCCGTGGAACACCTGTTCTCCGTCGCGGCGGGCCTCGACTCGATGGTCGTCGGCGAGTCCCAGATCCTCGGCCAGCTGCGCGGTGCGTACGCGGCGGCGGACGAGGCGGGCACCGTCGGCAAGACCGTCCACGAGCTCACTCAGAACGCGTTGCGCGTCGGCAAGCGCGTGCACACCGAGACCGGCATCGACCACGCGGGCGCGTCGGTCGTGTCCGAGGCCCTCGGTGACGCCGAGGCCGCGCTGGGCACCCTCGTGGGCAAGCGCGCGCTGCTCGTCGGCGCCGGTGCCATGGGCGGCCTGGCTGCGGCCCACCTGCGCAGGGCGGGCGTCGGCGAGGTCGTCATCGCCAACCGGACGCAGGCCAACGGTGTGCGTTTGGCCACGTCGCTGAAGTCGGAGGGCGTCCCCGCGACGGCCGTCGACCTGTCGCAGCTGCCGGGCGAACTCGATCTCGCGGACATCGTCTTCGCGTGCACGGGATCGGTCGACACGGTGGTCCGCGCGGACATGATCAGCGCGCGCACCCGGCCGCTCGTCGTGTGCGACCTCGGCCTGCCCAAGGACGTCGACCCGGCCGCGGCCGAGCTGCCGAACGTTCGTGTGGTGGACCTGGAAACGCTGCAGCGGCGCCTCTCGGACGCTCCCGCGGGCCAGGACGCGCGCATGGCGGCCCAGCTGGTCGCCCACGAGGTGAAGGCGTACCTCGCGGGTCAGCGCTCCGCCGAGGTCACCCCGACCGTCACGGCGCTGCGCAAGCGGGCGGCCGAGGTGGTCGACGCCGAACTGCTCCGACTTGATTCGCGACTTCCCGAACTGGACCCCGCGACACGCGGTGAATTGGCCAAGACGGTGCGCCGCGTTGTAGACAAGCTCCTGCACACGCCGACCGTCAGGGTGAAGGAGCTCGCGTCCTCACCCGGTGGTACGGGCTACGCGGAGGCTCTCCGTGAACTGTTCGGGCTCGACCCCCAGTCGCCTGGGGTAGTCAGCCAGACCAAGAAGTCTTCTGTGGATGGTGAAACGCGGTGACCCGCACCCTACGGATCGGTACCCGAGGCAGCGCACTGGCGCTCGCGCAGACGGGGACCGTGGCCGAGGCGCTGAAGGCTGCCGGAGCTCAGGTCGAGATCGTCGTCATCAAGACGCCGGGCGACCTCTCCGACGCTCCGATCGCCCAGATCGGCATCGGCGTGTTCACGTCCGCACTGCGGGACGCGCTCGCGAACGACGAGATCGACGTCGCCGTCCACTCCTACAAGGACCTCCCGACCGCGCCGGACAAGCGTCTGGTGCTCGCGGCGGTGCCCCAGCGCGAGGACCCGCGCGACGCCCTCGTGGCGCGCGACGGCCTCACGCTCGGTGAGCTGCCGCCGGGGTCCACTGTGGGCACCGGTTCGCCGCGCCGCGCGGCCCAGCTGGAGGCTCTCGGCCTCGGGCTGGACATCGTTCCGTTGCGCGGCAACGTGGACACGCGGATCGGCAAGGTCCGCAACGGCGAGCTCGACGCCGTGGTGCTGGCTCGCGCCGGCATCGCGCGCCTCGGTCGCACGAGCGAGATCACCGAGAACCTGGAGCCCATCCAGATGCTTCCCGCACCGGCACAGGGTGCGTTGGCAGTCGAGTGCCGGGTCGACGACGTCGACGCCGAGCACCTGATCCAGTCCACTTTGGACGATTCGGCCAGCCGGGCCGCTGTGACCGCCGAGCGCGCCATGCTGGCCGCACTCGAGGCGGGCTGCAGCGCGCCGGTCGGCGCGCTGGCCGATGTGGTGGAAGACCTCGATGACGAGGGGAAGGTCGTGTATCGGCTTTCCCTGCGCGGGGTCGCAGCGACGCCGGAGAACGATCTCCTCCGTGCGTCCGCCACCGGTGACTTGACCGAAGCTGAGGGACTCGGCCGTGCGCTGGCCGCCGAGTTGCTCGACCTCGGGGCCGCCGTTCTCAGCGGCCCAGAGGCGTAATCGATGGGGAGTGCCCTGATGACCCGCGCACGCAAGACCCCCGGACGCATCGCCTTCGTGGGCTCCGGCCCAGGCGACACCGGGCTGCTCACGGTCCGGGCCCACGACTTGCTCACCAGGGCTGAACTCGTGGTCACCGACCCGGACGTCCCCGCGGACGTCCTCGCGACCGTGGCCGAGGGAGTCGAGGTCCGCCCCGCTGTCGGCGAGGCCGCCGACGTCGCCAAGGACCTGGTCGCCGAGGCGCGCAACGGAGCGACCGTCGTTCGCCTCGTCGCGGGTGACCCGCTCACCCTCGACTCGGTCGTGAAGGAGGCCCACGCCGTCGCGAAGTCGACGATCCCGTTCGACGTCGTCCCCGGTGTGCCCTCGGGCACCGCGGTGCCGGCGTACGCGGGTGTCGCGCTCGGTGGCGTGCACACCGAGGTCGACGTGCGCGCGGTGAGCGACTGGGCAGGCCTCGCCGCCTCGCCCGGCACGCTCGTCCTGCACGCGACCGGTTCGCACCTGGCCGAGGCCGCGTCGAACCTGGTCGAGAACGGCCTCGCGCCGCAGACCCCGGTCGCCGTGACCGCCGAGGGCACCGGATTCCAGCAGCGCACCATCGACACGACGCTGGCCTCCGTGGCAGCCGACGCCGGTGACATGGGCGGTCCGCTGGTCGTCACGGTCGGTGCCGCCGCCGCTGCTCGCTCGAAGCTCTCCTGGTGGGAGTCGCGGGCGCTGTACGGCTGGCGCGTGCTGGTCCCCCGGACCAAGGAGCAGGCCGGCGCGATGAGCGAGCGTCTGCACTCGCACGGCGCGATCGCCGTCGAGGTGCCGACGATCTCCGTCGAGCCGCCGCGCAGCCCCGCGCAGATGGAACGTTCGGTCAAGGGTCTGGTCGACGGCCGCTACCAGTGGGTCGTCTTCACCTCGACCAACGCCGTCCGCGCGGTGTGGGAGAAGTTCCGCGAGTTCGGCCTGGACGCCCGTGCGTTCTCCGGCGTGAAGATCGCCTGCGTCGGCGAGGCCACGGCCGCGAAGGTGCGCTCGTTCGGCATCATCCCCGAGCTCGTGCCGTCCGGTGAGCAGTCGTCCGAGGGCTTGCTGAACGACTTCCCGCCCTACGACGACATCCTCGACCCGGTCGACCGCGTGCTGCTGCCGCGGGCCGACATCGCCACCGAGACGCTGGCCGCCGGCCTGCGCGAACGTGGCTGGGAGATCGACGACGTGACGGCGTACCGCACCGTGCGTGCGGCCCCGCCGCCCGCCGACACCCGCGAGATGATCAAGTCCGGTGGCTTCGACGCGGTGTGCTTCACCTCGTCGTCGACCGTGCGGAACCTGGTCGGCATCGCGGGCAAGCCGCACGCCCGCACGCTCGTCGCGTGCATCGGCCCGCAGACCGCCGAGACGGCGCGGGAGTTCGGCCTCCGGGTCGACGTGCAGCCCGAGGAGGCGAACGTGCCCGCGCTGGTCGACGCGCTGGCCGCCCACGCCGCCCGGTTGCGCGCCGAGGGAGCGCTGCCTCCTCCGCGCAAGACCAAGCGTCTGCGCCGCAGCTAAGTCACGAAGCCGTCGGGGCCACTCAAGATCCTTTGGGTGGCCCCTTCGACTCTCTTGTAGTCAGGGAGTCAGAGATGTATCCACTTCACCGGCCGAGGCGTCTGCGCACGACGCCCGCAATGCGTCGCCTGGTCTCCGAGACCGAGGTGCGCCCGAGGCAGCTCGTGCTGCCGATGTTCGTCAAGGAAGGCCTGCGCGAGCCCGCTGCGATCGCGAGCATGCCGGGCGTCCTGCAGCACACCCGTGACTCGCTGCGGAAGGCCGCCGTCGAGGCCGTGCAGGCAGGGGTCGGCGGCATCATGCTGTTCGGCGTCCCTGCCGAGCGCGACGCTGTGGGCTCCGGTGCGACCGACCCGGACGGCATCCTCAACGCCGCGCTGGGCGACCTCCGCGCGGAGCTGGGCGACAGCACCGTGCTGATGTCGGACTGCTGCCTCGACGAGTTCACCGACCACGGCCACTGCGGCGTGCTCTCCGCCGACGGCACCGTGGACAACGACGCGACCCTCGAGGTCTACGGCGAGATGGCCGTGGCCCAGGCGCGCGCCGGCGCTCACGTCGTCGGCCCCAGCGGCATGATGGACGGCCAGATCGCCTTCATCCGCAACGCTCTGGACACCGCGGGCCTGCAGGACACCGGCATCCTCGCCTACGCGGCCAAGTACGCCTCGGCGTTCTACGGCCCGTTCCGCGACGCCGTCGAGTCGCAGCTCTCCGGCGACCGCAAGACCTACCAGCAGGACCCGGCGAACGGCCGTGAGGCGTTGCGCGAGGTGCAGCTGGACCTCGCCGAGGGCGCGGACATGGTCATGGTCAAGCCGGCGCTGCTGTACCTGGACGTGCTGCGGTCGGTCGCCGAGATCTCGGACGTTCCCGTTGCGGCGTACCAGATCTCCGGTGAGTACGCGATGATCGAGGCCGCCGCCGCGAACGGCTGGATCGACCGCGAGCGCTCGATTCTCGAGTCGCTCACGTCGATCCGTCGCGCGGGTGCGGACATCGCGCTGACGTACTGGGCCGTGGAAGCGGCACGGTGGCTGGACCGGTAAGCACCCCGGTCCCGAGGTTGATCAACGTCTCGCGCTGGTTGTGGATCGCCAGCGCGGGCATCGGGATGGTCAGGTTCGTCGCGCAACTCTTCGACCGCGAGACGCTCATCGCCGAGGCACGCCGGCAGAACCCGTTGCTCGGGCAGGACCAGATCGACGCGGGCGTCAACGGCGGGATCCTGTTCGGACTGCTGCTCGCGGTCGCGATGCTCGTCGCGTACACGCGGCTGGCGAACACGATGGCGCGCGGGCGGAACTGGGCTCGCGTCGTGCTGACGGTGCTGGGCGCGGCGTCCGTCGCGTTCGGACTGTTCCGGCTCGTCGCGTTCGGCAGCGGGGTCGCGGCGTCCGTCGGCGTGGAGATGCGACCGGTCGACGTCGGCGTCACCTTCGTCACCACGGTCATGGACACCACCGCGATCGTGCTGATGTACCGCGTGTCGGCGCATTTCAGGACGCGCGTCACGGTGGACAGCGACTTCCTGCGGACCTAAGTTCCGACCGTGACGTCTCCGAAGGAATCGGGCACTCCCGGCACGATCACCGCGGGCTTCTGGCTCGTCGTGGCCGGCATGGCGCTCGTCGTGCTCACCCCGATCTACCTGTACCTCAACAAACAGGTGTTGATCGACGCACAGGTGCAGGCGAACACCGACCCCCAGTTCACTCCCGCCGAGATCCAGTCCGCCGTCACGGTCATCATCGTCACGACACTCGCGGTGAACCTCCTGCTGACCGCTCTCGCCGTGTTCTTCGCCCACAGGGTGAGGACGGGCGTGCGCAGGAGCCGCACCGGCCTGCTGATCACGTTGCTGATCGCGTTGTTCTTCCAGCTGGCCGTCGACAACGTGCTGGGGCTGGTTCCCTGCCTGGTCGCGATCGCCGGTCTGGTGCTGTTCTACTTCCGGCAGTCGAGCGACTACCTGACCGAGAGCGAGCGGGCGGAGTGAACGACGCTCCGAGGCAGGTCCGGATCGCTGTCGGCGTGTGGCTCGCGACCGCGGTGTTCGTGCTGTTCACCACTGCCGGACTGTGGTTCCAGCGCGGTGAGATCGAGCGGCTGAGCAACAGGCCACCGGGCGAGGTGACGAACTTCCTGATCTCGCTGACCGTCGTGGCGGTGATCTTCGCCGGTCTCTACGCGTGGCTGACCCGGCTGTTCCTCAGGCGCAGGAACTGGGCCCGGATCGCGCTGTCGCTGGTCGCGATCGCGCACATGCTGTGGCTGCTGATCGTCGGGGTCAGCCCGGCGACTCTGGTCACTCTGCTGCTCATCTGTGTCGCGATCATCTTCACGTGGCAGTCGGCTACGGCACAGTGGTTGGCGGAGGTGCGTGAGAAGTGACCGATCCTGCCCAGAACCCCGCACAGAGCCCCAGCCCGTGGTCGAACCCCGACAACGTGCAGTGGCAGGACAACCCGTACACCGCGCCCGCGACGCACGGCACGTACGAGGTGCACGCGGTCAACAACATGGGCTTTCCCATGCCGCCGCTCGGGCCCGTGCTGCCTCAGGAGCTCGCGCCGCAGCGTCCGGCGACGATCACGGCGGCGATGTGGATCTGGATCGCGGGTGCGGTGCTCTCGGTGGCCGTGTTCCCGGTGTTGTTCCTCACCAACACCGAGTACTTCCTCAACCAGGACGACTCGGTGGACCGCGCGGCGGGCGAGCTCGGTGTGCGGGCGCTGGCGTTGGTCTCCGGCTTCGCGATGCTCGTGGCCGCCGCGCCGTACGTCGCGTTCGCGGTCGTGCTGCGCAACGGGCAGAACTGGGCGCGCATCCTGCTGACGGTCCTCGGTGCGATCGGGTTCCTCTCGACGATCGCGATCATGCTCGTCGCGCTGGCCGCGCAGGTGTGGCAGCCCGGCACGGCGATCAGCATCGTCGTGCTCGGACTGATCGTCGCCGCCGTGGTGCTGCAGTTCCTCCCGGCGTCCAACCGGTTCGTGCGGTAGTGCTGTACCGGGAGGCCGGCAGCAGCTGGTGGCCGTTGCTGTGGGGACCGGCGTTCGCGGTCGCCGGATACCTCGTCGAGCTCATCACCGGGCCCGCGTCGGTGGCGCTGTGGACGATCGTGGGGCTCGGGCTGACGCTCGGCGCGGTCCTGTGGGTGCACGGGCGGATCAAGACCGGCAGCATCGCGCTGACGGCCGACGAGGCCCAGTTCGGCAGGGAGAAGCTGCCGGTCGCGATGATCGAGGCCTTCCGGGACGTCGGCGCGCCGGCCGGTGCGCGGGTGCTCGGCGGCGGCTGGTCGGTGCCGAAGGGGACGACGGCGGTGCCGTTGCGCCTGCTCGACGGCACCGTGGTGCTGGCGTGGGCGCGCGATCCGGAAGCCTTGCTCGCAGCCCTGCGGCAGGTCGTGAGAGGGTGAGCAACGTGACAGAGGCCGTGACTGAGCCGGATTCGGAGACCGTGATGGAGGAGCCGGAAGCGGCCCCGCCCGCCGGCCCGAGCCTGCACCAGCCCAGGCGGTGGCTGATCGCGGCGGGTGAGATCGTCGCGATCGTCCTGCTGGCGTGGCTCGCCGTGTGGTGCTGGAACCGCGGTGTCGTCAGGCTGGCCTACTCGATCATCGAGGGCCAGGAGCCGTTGATCTCCACGCGCTACCACGGCAACTGGATCGGCACGGCCGTCGGTGCGCTGACGCTGGCCGTGATCCTGGCGCTGGACGCGGTGCGGCAGGTCGTGCTGGCCGTGCGCACCCGGCCGCAGAAAGCCGCTGAAGCCGACGTGTGAGACTGGGGTACGTGACTGCGAGTCGATCCCAGGCCCTGTTCGAGCGCGCCTCCACGCTGACCCCCGGCGGGGTCAACTCACCGGTGCGGGCGTTCCACTCCGTCGGCGGCACCCCGCGCTTCATGGTCCGGGGCGAAGGTCCACATCTGTGGGACGCGGACGGCAACCGGTACGTCGACCTGGTGGCCTCGTGGGGCCCGATGATCCTCGGGCACGCCCACCCCGCCGTCGTCGAGGCGGTGCAGAAGGCGGCCGCGTCCGGGCTGTCGTTCGGCACCCCGACCGAGGGTGAGATCGAGCTCGCGGCCGAGCTGGTCGACCGGGTCGAGCCCGTCCGGCAGGTCCGCCTGGTCAACTCGGGCACCGAGGCCACGATGAGCGCGATCCGGCTGGCCCGCGGCTTCACCGAGCGGCGCAAGATCATCAAGTTCGCCGGCTGCTACCACGGTCACGTCGACGCACTGCTGGCCCAGGCCGGCTCGGGCGTCGCGACGCTGGGCCTGCCTTCGTCGCCGGGTGTCACGGGCGCGCAGGCCGAGGACACGATCGTGCTGCCGTACAACGACGTCGAGGCCGTGCGGGCGGCGTTCGCGGAGAACCCCGGCGAGATCGCCTGCGTGATCACCGAGGCGGCGGCGGGCAACATGGGCGCCGTCGCGCCCGGTCCTGAGTTCAACGCTTCGTTGCGCGAGATCTGCGACGCCGACGGCGCGCTGCTGATCATGGACGAGGTCATGACCGGGTTCCGCGTCTCGCGGGCCGGCTGGTTCGGTCTGGAGCGCGTGCGCGGCGACCTCTACACGTTCGGCAAGGTCATGTCGGGCGGTCTGCCCGCGGCCGCTTTTGGTGGCCGTGCGGACGTGATGGCTCGGCTCGCGCCGTCCGGTCCCGTCTACCAGGCGGGCACGTTGTCAGGTAACCCCGTCGCGGTGGCGGCCGGGCTCGCGACTCTGCGTGCGGCTGACGACGAGGTGTACGCAGCGCTCAACCGCAACGCGACCCGGTTGGGCGCGCTGTTCACGGCCGCGTTGACCGAGGCCGGCGTCGAGCACCGCGTGCAGTTCGCCGGGAACCTGGTGAGCGTGTTCTTCGGTTCTTCGGAGGTGAAGGACTACGCGGGTGCGCAGGCGTCCGAGACGTGGCGCTTCCCGCCGTTCTTCCACGCCCTGCTGGAACGAGGCGTCTACGCGCCGCCGTCGGCGTACGAGGCCTGGTTCGTCAACGCCGCCATGGGTGAAGAGGAGTTCGCCGTGATCGCCGACGCGCTGCCCGCCGCGGCCCGCGCTGCCAAGGAGGCCCGCCAGTGACCCGCACCGTCGTCCATCTGCTGCGCCACGGTGAGGTGCACAACCCCACGGGCATCCTCTACGGCCGGATTCCCGGGTTCCGGCTGTCCGAGCGCGGCGTGAAGCAGGCCCTGACCGTCGCCGAATCGTTGGCGGAGAACGACATCGTGCACGTGGTCGCGTCGCCTTTGGAGCGTGCACAGCAGACTGCTGCGCCGATCGCCGACTCGCACCGGCTGGAACTGGCCACCGACGAGCGGTTGATCGAGGCCGACAACCAGTTCGAGGGGCTGAAGGTCGCGGTGGGCGACGGCGCACTGCGGTCGCCCCAGCACTGGCCGAAGCTGATCAACCCGTTCAAGCCGTCCTGGGGCGAGCCCTACATCGAGATCGCTCACCGGATGCTCGGTGCGGTGCAGAAGGCTCGGGCAGAGGCTGAGGGGCACGAGGCGGTCTGCGTGTCGCACCAGTTGCCCATCTGGACCGTGCGGCGGTTCCTGGAAGGGAAGCGGATGTGGCACGACCCGCGTCGCCGGGAGTGCTCGCTGGCCTCGCTCACCTCGTTGATCTTCGAGGGGGAGCAGTTGGTTCGGATCGCCTACTCGGAGCCGGTCGGTGCGACCAACCCTCGGGTGACCGGGGCATGAAACGGCTGCTCGTACTGCTGCTGCTGGTTTCCGGGTGCTCGGTGGGGAAGGACGCTGCTCAGATCGGGGCCGGGGACTTCTACCTGGTGGCGCCCGGTGGGCAGGTGAAGATCCGGTACGCGGCTGGGGAGCGGAAGGCGCTGACCGGGCTTGAGGGGGAGTCCCTCATGGAGGAGGGGAAGACGGTTCGGCTGTCCGACTACTCCGGGAAACCCGTCGTGATCAACATTTGGGGGGCCTGGTGTGGGCCCTGCCGGACTGAGGCGCCTGAGATGCAGAAGTTGTTCGATTCTGGGACTCAGGTGGTGGGGGTGGATGTGAAGGAGACTGCCAAGTCGCATCCGCAGGACTTCATGAAGGACCGGTCGTTGACTTATCCGTCCATTTACGACGGTTCTTCGCGTAGTTTTATCAATGTTTTCAAGGGGGTTCCGGCTAATACTGTGCCTTCCACGTTTGTGGTGGACAAGGAGCACAAGGTGGCGGCGGTGTTCCTGGTGCCGGTGTTGGCTTCTGATGTTCAGCCGGTTTTGGATGAGTTGGGTAAGGAATGATCTTGGTGTGACGCGGCCTTGTGGGTGGTCGCCTTGCTTTGGGCGTGTCCTGTTTAGGGCGCGGGGCTCTGCCCCGGACCCCGCCAATCTGATCAAAGACCGGCCAGCGCCGCTTGCGGGTTGATGGCACGCCTGGTGCTTTCGGCGGCTGCCAGTTCCGTAGGTGGTGCGGTCCGGGTGGGGTCCCGTCCCAAGCCGTACCGGAGCGGCAGACGATCAGGCACGACTCGTGACGGGACCCCACCCGAAGCGCACGGGAAAAGCTGCCTCGGCTTCGCCATCGGTACTGCTCGCCTTCGGCTTCGCTTGAGGGCCGCCGCCTTCGGCGTGCGGGGGCTAGTTCGCGGGCGGTTGCGGGGGCGTCGGGGTTGGGATCTTGGCCTTGAAGGCCTTGATCATGGCGTCCCTGCCGATCGAGTTGAACTGCTTGCCCAGGGTTCGCATGATCGAGTTGCTGGTTGGGCGGTAGAGGCCGCTCTTGTAGTAGCGGGCGCCTTCCACTGGGGCGATCACGCCGCCGTCCGGGGAGGGCTGGCCCAGGTACTCGGACCACTTGGCGCCGGTGGGGTCCTTGGTCACGTTGATTTCGCGTGGTTCGGCACCGGTGTAGGTGAGGTACGGGTAGTCGTACTCGTCGGCCAGGCCGCCGATCGAGTGGCCCAGTTCGTGGATTGCGATTTGGCCTGCTTGGGCGTTGGAACCTGCGGCGGTGGCCACTGAGCCGCCTGCGCCGCCGTACTTCGTGGTGTTGCCCAGGGCGATCACCTGGTCGGCCTGGGGGGCCAGGGCGGCGTACTCCTTGGCCTTGGCTTCGTTCACGCACAGGAGGCGTTCGGTGTTCGGGTCGCGGCCCTGGCACCAGAAGCCCATGTCCAGTGCGGTGTCCTTTTGCAGGCCCTTGGTCGGGTCGTTGTCCACACCGGACTCATTGGAGATGACGTTGACCTGCCACACGTTGAAGTGGGTTTTGTACTCCGCGAACGGTTCTACGGCGGAGAGTTCGGCCCACTTGCTTTCCACGTTGGCGGAGTATGTTGCGAGGTCGGCGGCTGTGTAGCCGTCGCCTACGAAGACCAGGTCGAAGGCGTTGTTGGGGTCTTCGCCGCCCTCGGCCTGCTGGATTTGGATCACTTCAGCGGTGGCCAGGGCTTTGAAGCCCGTTCTTGTTCTCTCGGCCGGGGCTTTGGGCGTCAGGGCCTGGGTGATGGAGCCGTCTTCGTTGAAGACCTCGCGCCATTCCATCGCCGGGGCAGCGCCGCCGGCCGGTACCTGGGCGAACAGGGCCAGCGCGGCGACGGTGAGCGCTGGGAGGATCAGCCGGGAACGATGCATGCGCTGACGCTAAGCAACCGTGATGTCACCCACAAGGCGGCAATCGTCGGTACTTATGCCGCAGTTGAACGAGGCCGTTGGATACGGAAAAGCGACCTCGGTGGGCGGGTGATCTGGGCAACTACCTACCCTGAGTTGTGTGAACCCCACCGATCTGGCGATCTCCGGGCCGTTGCTGCTGGCCACCGGGGTTGCTTTGCTCGCCGGGTTCATTTCGTTCGCTTCGCCGTGCGTGGTGCCGCTCGTGCCCGGTTATCTGGCGTACCTGGCCGGGCTGGTCGGGGCCGAGGCGCCTCGGGTCGAGGCGAACGAGCCCGCCAAGGCCGGGCGGTGGCGGGTGGCTGGGGCCTCGTTGCTGTTCGTGCTCGGGTTCACGGTGGTCTTCGCGTTGGCCTCGATGGCGATTCTCGGGGCGTCGGACGCGTTGTTCCTCAACGCCGATCTGTTCCAGCGGATCGGTGGTGTGGTCACGATCCTGATGGGACTGGTGTTCATCGGGCTCGTTCCGGCGCTGCAGAAGGACGTGCGGTTCCACGCCAGGCCCAGGGCCGGGCTCGTGGGGGCGCCGTTGCTCGGGGCGGTGTTCGCGCTCGGGTGGACGCCGTGTCTCGGGCCGACGCTGGCCGGGGTGCTGGCGGTGGCGCGCAGTACCGAGGTCGGGTCGTCGACCGTGCGCGGGGGCGTGCTGGTGCTGGCGTACTGCCTGGGGCTCGGACTGCCGTTCGTGGTGCTGGCGCTCGGTGCGCGGTGGGCGTTGGGGGTGACCAAGTGGTTGCGCTCGCACGCTCGGCAGGTGCAGGTCTTCGGTGGCGTGCTGCTGATCCTGGTGGGGATCGCGTTGGTCACGGGGCTCTGGGGTGAGTTCGTCGGGTGGCTGCGCTACTCGTTCGTCGACGTCGTGAGGCTGCCGCTCTAGTGATCGCCTTCCTCCGCAACACGTGGCGCGGCCTCACCTCGATGAGGACCGCGCTGACCCTGCTGTTCCTGCTGGCGCTGGCGGCGATGCCGGGGGCGTTGCTGCCGCAGCTGTCGTTGAACGCGTCGAAGGTGGACGAGTACATCGCCCAGCACGGGTGGTGGGGCGACGTCCTGCTCAAGCTCGGGTTCTTCGAGGTGTACGCGACGCCGTGGTTCGCGGCGATCTACCTGCTGCTGTTCACCTCGCTCGTCGGGTGTCTGCTGCCGCGCACGGTGGAGTACTTCAAGCAGATGCGTGCGCGTCCGGTGCTGACGCCGCGCAATCTCTCGCGCATGCCGCACCACGCGCAGGCCGTGCTCGACGTGACGCCGGACGAGGCCGTCGAGCGTGCGCGCAAGTCGATGCGCGGCTGGCGGATGGACACCGGGGACGAGACGGTCAGCGCCGAGCGCGGGTACCTGCGCGAGACCGGCAACCTGGTCTTCCACTTCGCACTGCTCGGGCTGCTGGTGTCGTTCGCGCTGGGCAAGATGTTCAGCTACGAGGGCCAGGTCATCGTCCAGGCCAACGGCGGCCAGTTCTGCAACGGCGGCATCTTCAACTACGACCAGTTCCGGCCGGGGCTGCGCGTCGACGGCACGGACCTCACGCCGTTCTGCGTGGAGATCGGCAAGTTCTCCGCCGACTACCTCGACAACGGTCAGCCCGTCGGCTACCAGGCCGACATCCGCTACCAGTCGGGCGACGACCTCGCGGCGAACACGTGGAAGCCGTTCAACCTCCAGGTCAACCATCCGCTGCGGACCGAAGGTGATCGCCTTTACCTGCTCGGCCACGGGTACACGCCGACGTTCACGGTGACGTTCCCCAACGGCGAGAAGCGCACCCAGGGCATCCAGTGGCTGCCAACCGATCAGCTGACGCTGGCGTCTGAGGGCGCGACCAAGTTCGACCCGCCCGGCGTGACGGACTCCGAGCAGCGGCGCAAGGGCCAGATCGCGGTGACGGGCCTGCTGGCGCCGACGCCGTTGCTGCACGGCAACATCCTGAACTCGAAGTTCCCCGCGCTGAACAACCCGATGGTCGCGGTCGACGTGTACCGGGGCGATCTCGGCGTGGACGACGGCCGCGGCCAGTCGATCTTCTCGATCGACACGAAGATGGTCGAGCAGGGCCGGTTGCAGAAGGTCGCGCGCAAGAACCTCGCGCTGGGCGAGGAGATCGCGCTCGACGACGGCACCAAGGTGCGGTTCGACTCCGTGAGCGACTGGGTGTCGTTGCAGGTCTCGCACGACCCGACGCAGGGGTACGTGCTGGTGTTCGCAATCCTGATCATTCTCGGTCTCGGGGTCTCGCTGACCGTCAAGCGCCGCCGGGTGTGGGTGCGTGCGACCCCTCAGGACGACGGGCGTACGTTGGTCGAGGTCGGCGGCTTGGCCCGCACTGACCAGGCTGGATACGGCGAGGAGTTCACGCGGCTGGCCCGCGCGGTGCTGAACGAGGAGAAGTCCTGATGCCGGTCAACGAGACCCTCGCGACCTACAGCGACTGGCTGTACCGCAGCGCGCTGGGTGTCTACCTCTTCGCGATCCTTCTCTACGCGGTCGAGCAGGCGTTCGCGCGTGCCCCGCGTGAGGAGAAAGCGCTGGTCGGAGCCGGTGCGCCAGTTCCGGGTCTGGTGCAGGAGCCGGTCAGGACCGAAGTGAGCAGGCCGGAGCGCATCGGTCGCATGGGTGCCGCGTTGACGGTGCTCGGCGCGTTGCTGCACCTGGGTTCGCTGGTGATGCGCGGTCTGTCCGCCGGGCGCGCGCCCTGGGGCAACATGTACGAGTACATGTCGCTGCTCTGCCTCGCCGCGATCGTGACGTGGATCGTGCTGATGGCGAAGTTCCCGATCCGCCGTCTCGGCGTGTTCGTGCTGACGCCGATCCTGATCCTGCTGTTCCTCGGCGGCACCGTCCTGTACGCCGACTCCGCGCCCGTCCAGCCGGCGCTGCGGTCGTACTGGCTGGTGATCCACGTCTCGGTGATCTCGATCTCGTCCGGTGTGCTGCTGATCCCCGGCGTGACCTCGATCCTCTACCTGCTCAAGGACCGCAAGCCCGAGAGCTTCCCGAAGCTGCCGTCCGCCGACGTCCTGGACCGGATGTCGTACCGGACGACGGTGCTGGCGTTCCCGCTGTTCACCGCGGGCATCATCTGCGGCGCGATCTGGGCCGAGGCCGCCTGGGGCCGGTTCTGGGGCTGGGACCCCAAGGAGACCGTGGCGTTTGTCTCGTGGGTGGTCTACGCGGCGTATCTGCACGCGCGCGCGACGGCCGGTTGGCGTGGTCGTGGGGCCGCTTGGATCAACGTCGGCGGCTTTGCCCTGAACGTGTTCAACCTGTTCTTCATCAACTTGGTCACCAGCGGGTTGCATTCGTACGCAGGTCTCTAACGAGTTAAGCCCCCAGGTCGATGGAACCGCCGTCGGTTGCGTACCGTCGCAACCTGGGGGTCGGGGAAGTCCTGGTCCCTCTTGCTCAGGGAGGGCCACAGCGGTGAATTGGCAACCACCGGGTGAGGAACAGGGCTCCGGCCCGCAGTACGTCGACCCGCAGACGGCCTACCTCGACCCGCAGCAGTCCGGTCCGCAGCACGTCAGCGGCGGCCAATCAGGCCCGTACAACGTGGGCGGTCCCCAGGACCCGTACCAGGCCGACCCGTACCAGGTGCCCGGCAACGCCAGCGGCCCCTACGTGGTGCCCGGTTCGCAGTCCGGCGCGTACTCCGTGGACGGCTCCGGCGCGTACCAGGTGGGTGGCGGCCAGTCGGGTGGTTATTCGGTCGGCGGTGGCCAGTCGGGTGGTTACTCGGTCGGCGGCGGCCAGTCCGGACCCCACAACATGCCCCAGAACACGGCTCAGTACGGCCAGTTCGCCGGCGGTCAGTACCCGAACAACTTCCCGCAGCAGCCGTACCGCTCGCAGGCGCAGGAAGTGTCGTCGCAGCAGCTCATCAAGAAGGAGAAGCGGCCGCCGGCCTCTGGCTGGCGCAAGGGGCTGCACGCGATGACCGGCGGTGCGCTCAACCTCGGTGAGAGCGCCGCCGACGTGCGGCGTCGTGAGCTGATCGCGCGGATCAACCAGCCGCTGCGAGGGTGCTACAAGATCGCGATGCTGTCCCTGAAGGGCGGTGTCGGCA
Organism: Lentzea sp. NPDC005914; assembly: GCF_040629405.1. NCBI lineage: Bacteria > Bacillati > Actinomycetota > Actinomycetes > Pseudonocardiales > Pseudonocardiaceae > Lentzea > Lentzea sp. NPDC005914. The sequence goes on from NZ_JBEXVQ010000002.1 coordinate 427,985, forward strand.
AGACCACGACGACGACCACGCTGGGCTCGACCTTCTCGTCGCTGCGCGGGGACAGGGTGATCGCGGTCGACGCGAACCCGGACCGCGGCACGCTGGCGTTGAAGATCCCGCGGGAGACCACGGCGACCGTGCGGCACCTGCTGCGCGACGCCTCGCGGATCACCCGGTACAGCGACGTGCGTGCTTACACATCGCAGTCACCGGCGCGTCTCGAAGTGCTCGCGTCCGAGCAGGACCCGGCCGTGTCGGAGGCGTTCAGCGAGGACGACTACCGGCGCACCGTGGCGTTGCTCGAGCACTTCTACAACATCGTGCTCACCGACTGCGGCACCGGACTGATGCACTCCGCGATGAAGGGCGTCCTGGACGAGGCGGACCAGTTGGTGCTCGTGTCGTCCGGCTCGGTCGACGGCGCGCAGACGTCCGCGGCGACGCTGGACTGGCTGGAGGCGCACGGCTACCGCGACCTGGTCGCGAAGTCCGTCTGCGTGATCAACTCGGTGCGCCCGAAGTCGGGCAAGGTCGACCTCGACAAGCTCGCCGCGCACTTCCAGCAGCGATGCCGCGCGGTGGTCCGGCTGCCGTTCGACGAGCACCTCGAAGAAGGCGCGGAGATCGCGCTGGACCGGCTCGCGCCGGAGACCCGCCTGGCGTTGCTGGAGCTCGGCGCCGTCGTGGCGGACGACTTCCCGAACACCTAGTCAGGCGGCGTTCGACCTGGCGAAAGGGGCCCTGAGGACAGGGCCCCTTTTCCGGTCACTCGTCGCGTTTGCGCCGCTCGTCGAGCTTGCGCAGGAACTCCGGGTCGTCGTCAGGTGCGATCACCTTGCGGCCCGGGGTGTACTCCGAATGCTGTGGGGCGAAGGCTCGCCACACCAGCACAGCCACGGTGAGCGCACCGATCACCGCCAGCAGGTAGATCATCTGGTCGCCACCTCCCTTTGCCACGAGATTACCCGCGGCACAGGGGTAACTACGGTTTCAGTGGCGGACGGGTTCAGTCGCCTCGGTCGTGAGCTCCGAAAGCAGAGCCTTCACCTCGGTCTCACGGAACCTGCGATGTCCTCCAGGCGTGCGAATCGAGCCGATGCGACCTGCAGTGGCCCATCGGGTCACGGTCTTCGGGTCGACCCGGAACAGATTGGCGACTTCCCCAGGCGTCAAGAGCCGCTCGGTGGCTGCAGTCACTCGTCCTCCTCAGATCAGACGTTCCGGTCTGATCGTGGCATCTGACCCATCAGGTACTCGAACGCTTGTTTTTTGGTAAAGAGGTAGTAAGGGACGACAGGGGCGAACCGGACAAGCTGCAGGAGTGTGTGAGGGCTCCGCGTGAGGACTGGGCATAGGGTGTTCCGGGTGGATGCTCTTGATCGTCAGATCATCGCCGCACTGCGCGCCAACGGCCGCGCCACCTACGCCGAGCTCGGCAGGCAGGTCGGCCTGTCCGCCTCCGCCGTGCACGAGCGGGTCGGCAAGCTCGAGTCCAGCGGCGTGATCGTCGGGTATCACGCGGTCGTCGACCCCAGCGCGGTCGGCCTGGGCGTCACGGCGCTGATCGGCATCCACCCCACCGACATCGCGGACGACAACGAGGTCGCGGACGCGTTGAGCGAGCTCATCGAGGTCGAGTCCTGCTACCGGGTGGCGGGCGACGAGTCGTTCATCGTGAAGGTCCGGGTGGCCACCGTGGACGACCTCGAGCGATCTCTCGGGCGGCTGCGGCGCATCCACGGCGTTGCCCGCACGCGCACGACGGTGGTGCTGTCCACGCGTTTCGAGGGGCGGCCCAACACGAGCGACGAGATGGGCGACGTAACCTGAACGGGTGCTCGCTCGAGATGTGACGTTCTACGTTCTCGCCCGCCTCGGTCTCGTCGCGGTGGTGGCGGGCGCGCTCATGCTGGTCAAGGTTCCTTTGCTCCCCGCGCTGGCCGTCGGCGTGGTCGTGGCGCTGCCCGCGTCGTTGTTCCTGTTCAAGGGGCTGCGGCAGCGCGTGGCGGTCGGGTTGAACGAGCGCCAGGCGGTCCGGCAGGCCGAGCGCGACAAGCTGCGCGCCGAGCTGCGTGGTGACGAAGGCCCTCTTACTCAGGGGTAGGCGTCACCTGCGGTTATCGTGCCTGCGTGAGTACCACTCTTGACCGTGTTTGCAGCAGGACCAGGCACTGGGTGTGCGAAGCCGTCTCGATCATCGAGGCGGACGCCAACCGCAGCGCGGACACCCATCTGCTGCGCTACCCGCTGCCGCTCGACTGGGGCATCGACCTCTACCTCAAGGACGAGTCGACGCACCCCACCGGTTCGTTGAAGCACCGGCTGGCGCGGTCGTTGTTCCTCTACGCGATCTGCAACGGCTGGATCACCGGCGGCACGCCCGTGATCGAGGCGTCGTCCGGGTCGACGGCGGTCTCCGAGGCGTACTTCGCGCGGCTGCTGGGGCTGCCGTTCATCGCCGTGATGCCCCGGTCGACCTCGGCCGAGAAGGTCGCGCTGATCGAGCGGCAGGGCGGGAGGTGCCACTTCATCGACGACCCGTCGACGATCTACGACGAGTCGCGGCGGCTGGCCTCCGAGCTCGACGGGCACTTCATGGACCAGTTCACGCACGCCGAGCGCGCGACGGACTGGCGTGGCAACAACAACATCGCCGAGTCGATCTTCGACCAGATGAAGCTCGAGCCCTCGCCGGAGCCGGACTGGATCGTCGTGGGAGCGGGCACGGGCGGTACGTCGGCCACGATCGGCCGGTACATCCACTACCAGAAGCTCTCGACCCGGCTGGCCGTGGTGGATCCCGAGTTCTCGGTGTTCTTCGACGCGTGGCGAGACAGCACGCCCGAGCTGGTGGGCACGCGTGGCTCGCGCATCGAGGGCATCGGGCGGCCGCGGGTCGAGCCGTCGTTCGTCGGCCAGGTGATCGACCGCATGATGAAGGTCCCGGACGCGGCGTCCGTGGCGACCATCCGGTACGTGGAGGACCTGCTCGGGCGGCGGGTCGGTGGCTCGACCGGAACGAATCTGTGGGGCGCGTTCCAGATCGTGTCCGAGATGCGGCAGTCTCGCACGCGCGGGAGCGTGGTGACTTTGTTGTGCGACGGTGGCGAGCGTTACGCGAACACCTACTACGACGACACATGGGTGACCGCACAGGACATGGATCTCGACCCGTGTCTTGAACGTCTCAACAACTTCCACCGCACGGGGAACTGGTGACGGGAGTCCTGCGTCACAGCGTGACCTGAGCACTTGAGTCCGCAGGGGGGACCCCGTGTCGTCGCTGTCCACCGACGCAGCCGAGCTGCGCGCGTACGCCGAATATCTGCGCACAGAAGCGCAGGAGTTCGACACCATCCGCAAGTACGTCCACGCCACGGCGTGCGACAAGGCGGGCTTCACCGGCCTGCTGACGTTGCTGCAGCCGGGCGTGGACGTCGTGCGCGCGCTGTTCGACGAGACGCTCGACTTCGGCAAGTCCAAGCTGGAGGGCACGGCGTCCGCGGTCGACACGACGGCGCACGCCTACGAGACAGTCGACCGCCTGCAGGCGACGATCTTCGACGGGATCCTGAAGTGACCACCTCCTACCAGGACCCGCGCCCGGTCGCCGCGTCCCTGAAGCAGCCCGAGATCGACAAGGCCTCCCTCAACGACGTCCTCGCCGACCAGGGCTGGGGCGTGCAGGCGGTCAACTGGGTCTTCGAGGGCGTGACCGGCGAGTCGCTGGTCTCCACGATCATCACGCCGATCACCGGTGACTGGACGAAGATCCGCGCCGACGGTGACGCGTGGCGCATGGTCGGCAACGCGATGAACGACGTCTCGTACAACATGACCGACGCGGTCGGCAAGGTGCGCCAGCACTGGGACGGCGACGCCGCTCGTGCCCACGAGAAGTACGTCGCTCTCGGCTGGAAGGCCGCGCTGTTCGCGGAGATGGGCGTCGCGCAGCTCATCGCGAAGGGCTTCGACACGGTCGCCTCCGGCGCCGAGGCCCTCGGCAAGCAGGCCGCGCGGTTGCTCGACTACCTGGTGAACAAGCTGCTCGAGGCCGCCGCCACCGTGTGGATCCCGCTGGCCGGGTGGATCAAGGCCGCCGAGATGGTCTGGAACGCCTACCAGATCTACCGCCGTGTCATGGACATCATCGACACGGTCAAGAAGCTCATCGCCGACGTGAAGTCGTTGTTCGACGCCGTGGGCCGCGTCTTCTCGGCCATCGGCAAGCTGAAGGACGCCGATTCTCTGGCCGAGGCCATGAACGCCACCCAGGAGGTGGCGGAGGCGGGCCGCGACGTCCGCAACGCGGTGAACGACATCCGCGACGACGCGACCTCCATCAAGGACTCGGCCACCGAGATCGCGGACCGCGGCCACGACATCGGCTCGAAGGTCCGCGAGGTCTACACGCCGCCAGGCTCGGACTCCTCCGACGGCACCAAGGCGGCCGCCGCCACGTCCGTGGCTCCCGGCGGTGCCCCGGTCTCGGCCGCGCCCACGCTGCACGGCGGCCCCGACGCTCCCGCCACGCACGCCGCAACGGCAGCCGGCCCGACGGTGTCCGCGCCGCCCACGCTGGGTGCCGGCTCGGGTTCGGGCGGCTCCGGCGGTGCACACACGGGTGGTGGCTCCGGCGGTGTGCCCACGGGTGGTGGCTCCGGCGGTGTCCCGACCGGTGGCCACGCTGGCTCGGGCGCTGTCCCGACCGGTGGCCACGCTGGTTCAGGCGGCGTCCCGACCGGCGGCCACGGCGGCCCTGCCGCCCCACCCCGCGTCGACACCACGCACGCGGCCGGCGCCGCCCCCACAGCCGCCCCGCCGTCACACCACCAGACCCCGGTCGGCGGTGCGATGCCCATGGGCGCACCCCCGATGGCGGGCGGAGGCGGTGACTCCTCGCGCAGCTCGGGTTCACGCCCAGGCTCGTCCGCGGGTTCCGCTTGGCCCACCACGCCCTCCGGCGCCCCTTCAGGCCAGCCCAAGCCCGCTGCCGGCGGCCTCCCGACACCGCCCAGCCACGGCAGCCAGGGCACGGGCCTCCCGGCCGCGCCCGGACAGTCCACCCCAGGCTCCCGCCCAGGCGGCGCGGGCCTGCCCACCGCTCCGTCAGGCACGGGCTCGCACCCGACGCCAGGCTCTGCGGGCACACACCCGACGCCGGGCTCCGCAGGCTCACACCCGACGTCGCCCGGTTCCGGCGGCCTGCCCAGCCACCCGAGCGCCAGCTCCGGCACGGCAACGGCCCCGGCCCCGTCAGGCACGGGCAACGGCCACCCGACCCCGAGCAGCGGCGGTGGCCTCCCAACGCCTCCGGCGCACCCGGCGCCGAGCGGTGGCGGCCTGCCGTCGCCTCCCGGACATCCGACCCCGAGCAGTGGTGGCGGCCTGCCATCGCCTCCGGCTCATCCGACCTCGAGCGGTGGCGGTTTGCCATCGCCTCCCGGACACGACACTCCGAGCAGCGGTGGTGGCTTGCCGTCGCCTCCTGGGCACCCGAGCCCCAGCACGGACCACTCCACGCCCAACGGGTCGACCGACACCAAGCATCACGACGCGCCGGATGGCACCAAGCCCCACGACACGACTCCGCACGACACTGGCGCCAAGCCGCACGACACCGATGGCAAGCCGCACGACACTGACGGCAAGCCCCACGATGCCGACGGCAAGCCGCACGACACCGATGGCAAGCCCCACGACACGACGCACGACACCGACGGCAAGCCCCACGATGCCGACGGCAAGCCGCACGACACCGATGGCAAGCCGCACGACGGCGATGGCAAGGACCACCACACCGACACCAGCGACGCCGACGGTGCCAAGTCCCACGACGACCACCCCGACAGCACCCCGGCCGACCACACGGCCGACCACGATGCCGACCCCAAGCACGACACCGACGCGTCCGGCGGCCACGGCAGCCACGACGGGAACGGCGACGGGAGTGGCAACGGCGGATCGGGCGACGACACGCCGCGGTCGCCCAAGGGCCACGACCTCACGCCCGCCTTCGACCACGCGGCCATGGCGGCGTCCGGTGACGGCTACAAGCACCAGCTCGAGCAGATCTACCCGACCGAGGCCGAGCGCCAGCGGTACGTCGAGCTGAGCTCGAAGCTGTCCACCGAGCTGAGCCCGAGCGAAGCCCGCGAAGTGGCCAACACCCGCAACCAGATCACGGTCGGCTCCGGCGACCTCGTCACCAAGGTGCTGCACCAGAACGCTGTCGACGGCTACCTGAAGGTCCACGAGGACCCGACCACCGAGGCGGCGCGTCGGCAGGGGACGGTGGCCGGGAGCATCGCCAGGGCCGAGGACGTGCACGCCATCAACAACCCGATGGGGCTGCGCGAAGGCCTGGCGCTCGACGACAAGGGCGAGGGCTGGACGCCGATCAAGGACAAGGCCGACTCGGCGATGCAGCTCCGCTACCACATGACCGACGACCAGGCCGCGACCGCGAACATCCCCTACGGTGGTCCGGAGAAGTCGGATCGCGACTTCAGCAAGCCGCCGACTCCCGGCCAGGAGCACCGCGAGTACCAGTCGCCGCAGGAGAAGGCGCACTACGACGCGTCCGCCAAGCAGATGGCCGACGCCGGTGGTGCCGCCGAACCCAAGCGGGGGCGGGATCCGTTCACGGGCACCGGGTCGACCGGTGGTGGCGTGCCGGAGTGGGTGGCCAAGCCTGCCGATCTGCCGGACCGCGCGGAGATCTGGGAGGTCAAGGACGGCAAGGAACGCCTGCACGCCGTGTACGAGAAGGGCCTCGGCTGGTACCAGCTCCAGGACAAGGAGTCGGCGTGGTCACCCACACCCGTGAAGTGATCGAGTACAACAACGAGACCTACTACGCGGGCACCGAGTCGGACGGGAAGATCTGGATCGTCAAGATCCCCGGTGAGACCTACGCGACGGACGAGGGTTTCGAGCATTGCGAAGACCTGCGGCGCAAGCAGGTGCCGATCCGCGAGCTCGACGCCTGGTACCGCGACGAGATGACGGCGAAGTGGCGTGGCCAGCCGTTCGTCGTGCACCCGAACCGCGACGGCACGATGGGCGCCGACTACGTTGGGCCGTCGCAGGTCTGGGCCGAGGACAACGGTCTCGAAGGCGACCCGTACAACGGCTTCCACAAGATCATCCCTGAGGACGAGCTCGAGGACGTGCAGGTCGACCGCACCGATTACCTGGCGCGGTGGAAGGAGAAGAACCCGGGATGAGCACCCCACAGGCCGTGCAGAAGGCGGCCGGCATCGGGCCGGAGACGATCCTGCAGAAGATCGTGCACCCCGCGGTCGCGCAGCTCCACCTGGGCAACGTCGTGGTGCCCGGCCGGTTCGAGCCCCACCGCACCGCCGGGTTCGTGACGCGCGGTCAGGACTTCCCGCAGGGCACGGCCGACCAGTTCGCCGAGAAGTTCGGCGTCGACAAGGTCGAGGGCTGGCCGAAGGGCACGCAGTACGTGCTGCGGTTCCTGGCCCACACCACGGAGATCTTCGAGACCAGCTTCGGCGGACCCACGCTCGAAGGCGCGCTGAAGATGGGCACCGCCCGCGTCTACCCCCTGCCGTTCACCGGCACCGGCTACACGCCGAGCGTCGAGCCGATCCCCGAGTACGTCATGGAGCTCAGCGAGCTGCCCGCGGCCACCGAGCTGTGGCGGTTCGAGCCCAACGGCGAGAGCAGGGCGGTCGGCAAGTACATCAACCGCCAGATCGGCTGGTACCCGATCGGCGACGTCGGCTTCGGGCCCGGAAGGTACTGGCAGGCCCCGGTTCCGCTGCGGCCGACCGTCCGGCGTGGACTGGTCGCGACCTACCGCGGCCAGGGCTTCGACGTCGACTTCGGCCCGCGGCCCGGCGTCCTGACGCTGCACCCGCTCGCCGGTCAGCCGGCACCGCCGGACTTCACCGAGGGCGTGCTGGAGATCCCCGACGCCGCGGTCGACGAGCTCGGCTACCTGCGCAAGCTCTGCACCTTCCGCAACGCGGAGTTCGAGATCATCGGCATCCAGGGCGACCAGGCTGTCCTGCACTTCCTCGGCGAGAACTACGAGGTGGCGCAGCAGCTCGGGCTGACCGAAGTGGACTTCCGGCAGTGGCGCACGATCGTCGCGCGCACCGAGCTCAGCGACGTCCGCGACGAGGTCCGGACGATCCGGCGAGGTCTTTTCGGGAGCGAGAACTGATGACCACCCCCAACGACAGCTGGAAGCCGGCGGAGCTGCGCGCTGCCGAAGCCCGGGTCGACGCGCGCTTCAAGGAGGCGCAGGACCTCGCGGCCAGGCTCAAGGACACGCCGTTGCCCCCGGTTCCGCCCGTCGACTTCAAGGCGATCGCCCAGCAGGTCGAGCGCGCGGCGCAGGAGAAGGACGCGCCGGCGCAGCTGAAAGCCCTGAAGCGCAAGGTCGACGCGGGCGAGTTCACGTGGGAAGACGTCGTCTCGGGCAAGGCCGCCCAGGATCCGGACGTCCAGGCCCTGCAGCAGGAGAACGTCAAGAAGATGAAGCAGGCGTTCCAGATGCTCCAGGAGGGCATGACCGCCGAAGAGATCATGAACGCGCAGGGCCCGCGCAGGGGCCGGGGTGACGACGGCGACGAGCTCGACCCCGACATCTTCACGGAGGACAAGTGGTGATGACGGCCTGGCGAACACCGGACATCGCCGCCGCGGAGGACTTCCTGACGGGCGCGGTCGCCGACGTGGACCGCGCCATGCGGTCCGCCCAGCAGAGCCTCAAGGGCAAGGAACCGTCCACTGAGGACGTTCGCAGGGTCATGCAGTTCGCCAGGTCGAGCGACGCGTCACCGGCGATGCGGCAGCTCGCCGACCGCATCGCCCGCGGTGCCGGGCTGAGCTGGCGTCAGGTCCTCACCGGCGAGGCGGGGCACGATCCCCTTGTGCGCCAAGCGCTGGAGGCCGACCGCGCCACGCTCGACGCGCTGATCAAGGGTGAGACGGCACCTCCACCGCCTCCGCGCAGGCCCGCACGGCCTGACGACGACGAGCCCACCCAGTTCACCGAGGACGCCTGGTAGCCGTTCAGTCGAGGAACAGTGCCACGCTGATCAGCACGGCCCAGGCCAGCATCGCGAACCCGGTGAACTGCAGCACGGGGATCAGGTCACGGCCACCACGACCGGCGGCCACCCTGCGCACCGCGGGCAACAACACCGGCGCCGCAAGGAATCCGAGCAACGCGTAAGGCACCCGCACGGTCATCCCCAGCGCGATCAGGAACGGCACGGCCACCAGCGCGAGGTAGAGCCTGCGGGTGTCCTTGTCGCCCAGCACCACGGCCAGGGTTCGCTTGCCCGACACGGCATCCGTCGGGATGTCGCGCAGGTTGTTCGCCACCAGCACGGCCGCCGAGATCGACCCCATCGCGATGGACGCGCCGATGCCGATCCCGGTGATCTCCCCGGTCTGCACGTACAGCGTGCCCAGCACCGCGGCCGGCCCGAAGAACAGGAACACCGCGATCTCGCCGAGCGCCGCGTAACCGTACGGACGCTTGCCGCCCGTGTAGAACCACGCCCCCGCAATGCACACCGCGCCGAACGCGATCATCCACCAGTGCCCGGACAGCACCACCAGCGCGATTCCGGCGAGCGCGCCCACACCCAGTGAGATGAACGCCGCAAGCCGGACGGAAGACGGCTCGGCGGCACCGGAACCGGTCAGGCGGAACGGCCCCACCCGGTTGTCGTCGGTGCCGCGGATGCCGTCGGAGTAGTCGTTGGCGTAGTTCACGCCGATCTGCAGCGCGATCGAGACGACCAGAGCCAGCACGGTGAAGAGCGCGTTGAACTCGTCGATGTGGTGCGCCGCCGCTGCTCCCACGATCACGGGCGCGATCGAGTTCGGCAGGGTGCGCGGGCGGGTCCCCTGGATCCACTGGACGACTGAGGCCATGCCTCCATCCTCCGCCATGGCTACTGAGGACCCGCCAAAGGGGGTATCAGCAGTTGGGCGCTCCGGACACACCCGCGACGTACGCCTTGGCGACGTGCTTGCCGGACGCGACGCGGTACCAGATGTTCGACGTGCCCTGCGTGCCGGAAACAGACTCGCCGGTCAGCTGGCAGGTGACCCTGACCTGGGCGTAGTTCGCGGCCAGACCGACCTGCGAAGTCGAGGAGTTCGCTCCGCTGCGCACGTTCACCGTGCCGTTGGCCGCGGCGGTGCGGACCGTCCCCAGAGGACCGGAGCCGGTCCACAGGTACGTCACGGTCACCCACGAGTTGGTGGTCAGCTTGAGGCCGTCCCAGAACACGCCGTCAGCGAGGTCGATGCCGGCCGGGTTGGCGACCTCGCGCCCGTACTGGTCCTTGCCGCCGTTGTAGTTGTCCTCGTACGCGGCCTGCGCCTCGGGCTTGCCCTGCGGCAGGTTCTTCCACATCTCCCGCGTGGTGGAGGGGTTCCAGTAGTCGTCCTTGGTGTTCCACGGGCCGACGTCCCACACCGGAGCCCACTCGCAACGTCCGTTCGACGCGCACACCTGCACGCTGTAGCTGCCGGAGTTGTTGGGCGCCAAGCCACGCCGCGACGGCAGCGCGACGAAGTGGTCGCGCGAGCGGATCGTGTGGCCGTTCGCCGTGTTGCCGCCGACGAGCCCCTCACGCGTCGCGTAGACGCGGTACGCACGTCCAGCAGCAGCAATGGAAACGTCGTCCGAAGCGGCCGGGGCGGTGGACGCCGTCAGTTTCACGCGTTCTGCCTTGCCACTGCTCAGAACCACCCGCGTCTGGATGGTCGACGTGGTCACCGGCAACGTGGCCGGCGCCTCCAGCCACTCCGTCCACTGGCCGTCCGGTCGCAACCCGCGCACGTCGGCAACGCCGTCACCGGTCACCGCCGCCGTGACCTTGTTGGCGGGCTGGGCGAGTCTGTGCGGCTCGAGCTCGATCAGACCCAGTCGCGGGGAGCCACCCCACGAGACGAGCTTGTAGTTGAGGTCGGCGGACCACTCGTTGCCGGCCGCTGCCTGGGCAGGGGACGCCAGTCCGGCCACCAGGGCGGCGCCGACGACCAGCGGTAACAGGTAGCGCATGAGAAACCCCCATCGCTAGCGCACGCGGTGAGGTCCGCGCGCTTCGCGGGGGAGAGTTGTCCTCAGCGGTAAAGGTTCACCTAAATCTCCCAATGTTCTCTGGAGAAGCATTGGTCATGGCAGCCAGGTTGCCCGATAGGGCTGCCGTTGTGGTGGTGTGAAGCGATGCCATGCTGATCGGTGTGAAGCAGGCGGTGCAGGTGCGACTGCTGCCGACGCCCGAACAGGCGGCGGCACTGTCGGCGACCCTGCTGGCCTGCAATGTCGCCGCGTCGTGGCTGTCCGGGCAAATGCACGCCGCCAATGAGTACCGGAAGTTCGACGTGCAGAAACGCTTCTACGCCGAACTGCGGGAGCGTTCGGACTGGCGGCACAGCCGACCATCAGAGTGATCGGCAAGACTGTGGACGCTTACACGACGCTGCGTGCCAACCTCGAGGCCGGGAACTACGGGCCTCCAGGGGCAGACCGGCGCCGCAAGGTCGAGTCCAGCCCGATCATGTTCCGCCCAGGGGCGGGACAGCCGTTCGACGCACGCTGCCTGTCCTGGCAACTCGGCGATACCGGCCGTGAGGGCACCGTGTCGATCTGGAGCATCGCAGGTCGTCTCCGCAACGTGCGGATCATGGGGCACCCCGGCCATCTCACACTGTTGCGGTCCAGGTCGATCGGGGAAACCGATCTGATCTGCCGTGACGGGGTATGGGTGCTGCATGCCGCCGTCGACAGCCCCAAGGCGCCTCGGCGGAGCCCGGTGAACGGATTCCTCGGGATCGATATGGGGATCGTGAACCTCGCGACCACCTCGGACGGCGATCGGATGTCCGGGGTTCGTCTGAACCACTATCGCAAGCGGCAGCAGCGGCTCCGCAGGCGGTTGCAGGCCAAGAAGACCTCCTCCGCGCGACGATTGCTGAAGAAGCGCCGCCGTAAGGAGCATCGGTTCGCCTCCGACGTGAACCATCAGATCAGCAAGCGCATCGTGGCCGAGGCTGAACGCACCGGACGTGGCATCGCCGTCGAGCAGTTGACGGGGATCCGTGGCCGGGTACGGCTTCGAAAGCCCCAACGGGCCACGCTGCATTCCTGGGCGTTCGCCCAACTCGGCCAGTTCCTCGCCTACAAGGCGGAGCTGGCAGGGGTCGCTCTTGTCCAGGTCGACCCCGCCTACACCTCGCAGCAATGCAGCAACTGCGGTGAGATTGACAAGAAAAGCCGGCGCTCACAAGCGTCGTACATCTGTGGACGGTGCGGCTTCGTTGGGCACGCCGACCACAACGCGGCACGCAACATCGCAACACGTGGTGTGGCGAGCTGGGGCGACGTCATGCGTCCAAACGCAGCGCCCACCCTGGCAGCCAGCTAGGGCGGCAGCAGCAAGCCTATCGGCACCCCGGAACCGGAGAACCAGGCGACAACCGCCTGTACGCAAAGGGACGGGCTCATGACCTAAATGAGTCGAGAACCGCTGTTCTGTCGACTTTGCCCGGTCCGCGCAACGGCAGCTCGTGCACGAACCGCACCAGCTTCGGCACCGCGACCCGGCCCACCGCCTCCATGACCGCGGCCCTCAGGTCGTCCAGCGACGGCTCCTCGCCGCGCACGACGACAGCCGCCGCGACCACGTGGCCCCACTCCTCGTCCGGCACCCCGACGACACACGCCTCCAACACGCCGTCAACGGTCGCCAGAGCCCGTTCGACCAGCACCGGCGGCACCTTCTCGCCACCCGTGACGATCACGTCGTCAGCACGGCCCAGCACCTCCAGCCGCCCGTCGCGCAGCCGCCCGAGATCGCCGGTCCGGAACCACTCGCCGAACGGTTCCGCGCTGCCCCGATATCCCAGTGCCAGCACCGGTCCACTGATCTCGATCACGTCATCCGTGCGCACTGAGACGTCCCGCAGCGGCTCACCGTCGTACACACACCCACCGGCCGTCTCACTCATGCCGTACGTCGTGACGACCTGCACGCCCAAAGAGCGCGCCTGCTGCAGGAGCTTCGGCGGGGTGGCGGCACCGCCGATCAGCACGCCGTCGAACTGCCGCAGCGCCGCGAGCCCCGGCCCCTCGCCCACGACGAGCCGGGACAGCTGTGTCGGCACCAGCGCGGTGTAGTGGCGTCCGGGCTGGGCGAGCACCGGCCGGGCGGCCTGAGCGAACCCCATGGCCCGGAAGCCCTTCGACATGTCGAGCTCGCCGGGCGTGGTGCCCGCGACGATCGACCGCACGAGCACCTGGACGCCGGCGATGTGGCTGGTGGGCAACGCCAGCAGCCACGTTCCCGGGCCGCCGAGCCGTTCGTGCGTGGCCTCCGCCGACGTCGTCAGCGCGGCCGCGTCGAGCAGGACCGTCTTCGGCTCACCCGTCGACCCGGAGGTGGGCACGCCGAGCACCGCCCGCTTCTCCCAGCCGTCGAGCGGGCCGTCCACCAGGGGCTCGCCACCGGTGAGCGCCGCGCGCAGTTCGTCGAGCATCAGATCCCGCTCAGAAGTAGTACGGGTAGTTCGACCAGTCGGGGTCGCGCTTCTCCAGGAACGCGTCGCGGCCCTCGACGGCCTCGTCGGTCATGTACGCGAGCCGGGTCGTCTCGCCGGCGAAGATCTGCTGTCCCACCAGACCGTCATCGATCAGGTTGAACGCGTACTTGAGCATCCGCTGGGCGGTCGGCGACTTGCCGTTGATCTCGCGGGCCCATTCGAGCGCCGTGTTCTCCAGTTCGGTGTGCGGCACGACGGCGTTGACCGCGCCCATCTTGTGCATGTCCTCGGCGGAGTACGTGCGGCCGAGGAAGAAGATCTCGCGCGCGAACTTCTGGCCGACCTGACGCGCCAGGTACGCCGAGCCGTAGCCGCCGTCGAACGAACCGACGTCCGCGTCGGTCTGCTTGAACTTCGCGTGCTCCCGGCTGGCGAGCGTGAGATCGCACACCACGTGCAGGCTGTGGCCACCGCCCGCCGCCCAGCCGGGCACGACCGCGATGACGACCTTGGGCATGAACCTGATCAGGCGCTGGCACTCCAGGATGTGCAGCCGGCCCGCCCGCGCCGGGTCCACCGTCTCGGCGGTCTCACCGGACGCGTACTGGTAGCCGCTGCGACCTCGAATCCGCTGGTCACCGCCACTGCAGAACGCCCAGACGCCGTCTTTAGGCGCCGGCCCGTTGCCGGTCAGCAGCACACAACCCACGTCGGACGACATCCGCGCGTGGTCGAGCGCCCGGTACAGCTCGTCCACGGTGTGCGGCCGGAACGCGTTGCGCACCTCGGGGCGGTTGAACGCGATGCGGACCGTGCCCTGGTCGAGCGCGCGGTGGTAGGTGATGTCGGTGAAGTCGAAGCCCTCGATCGGCTTCCACAGCGACGGGTCGAAGAGCTGCTGATCTGCCACGCGGGAGACTTTAGGCGCCTGGAGCTGAGACCAGCGGGCGACCTCTCAGGTGTCCCGGTGACAATTGCGGGATGAACCCGTCCACGACGCAGGCGAGGGTGATCGTCGACGAACTGGTGCGCAACGGCGTCCGCCACGCCGTTCTGTGCCCCGGTTCGCGCAACGCCCCGCTGTCGTTCGCGCTGCACCAGGCCGAGCAGAAAGGCCTGCTCACGGTGCACGTGCGCATCGACGAGCGCAGCGGCGGATTCCTCGCGCTAGGTCTCGCGAAGACGGGCGAGCCCGCAGTCGTGACGTGCACCAGCGGCACGGCGGTCGTGAACCTGCACCCCGCCGTCGTCGAGGCGCAGCTGACGAACGTGCCGCTGATCGCGCTGACCGCCGACCGGCCGGTCGACCTCTACCGCACCGGCTCCAGTCAGACGATCAACCAGCACGACGTGCTCGGCATCCCGACGCTGCACATGCCGGAGGGCGCCGACGAGCCCACCACGCGCTCGCTGGTCTGCCGGGCCATCGCGACTCCCGGTCCTGTGCACGTCAACGTGCCTTTCCGGCCGCCGCTCACCCCGGACGACGACGCGTGGCCGTCCTCCGACCGGACTCCGTGGACCGCGACGGACCGCACGTTCACGGTCGAGACCAGGCCGTCGGAGCTTCCGGCCCGCACGCTGGTGCTGCTCGGCGACGACCGCCCGGAACGGGTGCTCGCCGCGTCCCGGCTCGGCTGGCCGGTGATCGCCGAGCCGACCGCTCCCGGTGGTCTGCGGCACGGTTCGTTGCTGCTCAACGCGGGTCTGCCGGAGCACCTCCGGCCCGATGCCGTGCTCGTCGTGGGGCGCGTGACGTTGTCGCGGGGGCAGCAGGCGCTGTTGAAGCAGACCGAGATCGTGCACGCCGTCGGTGACCAGGCGCAGTGGCCGGACACGCAGTTCACCGCATCGCGTGCCTCGACGTGGCTGCCCGAGCCGTCCGAGCACGACGGGGAGTGGCTGCAGGCGTGGCAGAGCGCGGTGAAGACCGTGAGCGTGGCCGTCGACGACCTGCTGGACGCGGAGCCGTGGCCGACAGGGCTGCACGTCGCGCGTGATCTCACCCAGGCGATGCCGTCGGGTTCGCTGCTGTTCGTCGGCTCGTCCAACCCGATCCGCGACGTGGACCACGCGGGCGAGCGCCGTCCGGACATCACCGTTCACGCGAACCGGGGTGCCGCGGGCATCGATGGCAGCGTGTCCACGGCCATCGGGCTCGCGGTGAACCACCAGGGCCCGGCATATGCGCTGATGGGCGACCTGACGTTCCTGCACGACAGCAACGGCCTGCTGGCCGACCACCGGCCGGACCTCACGATCGTCGTCCTCAACGACGACGGCGGCGGGATCTTTTCATTGCTGGAACAAGGGGCGCCGGAGCACGACCAAAGTTTCGAAAGGATTTTCGGCACCCCGCACGGGACGGATCTGACCGCTTTGTGCGCGGGCTACCGAATTCCGCACTCCAAAGTGGACGACCAGGAGGAGTTCCGTAGCGCACTTGCGCGGCCAAAAGGCCTCCAAGTGGTGGAAGTGCAGGCAAAAAGAGACGAACTTCGTGCGCTGCACCAACGTCTCAAGTCGACGGTGTCAATCATTTTCAGCAGGTAGGAAACCTACGGAAGTCGGTGGCTCACATCTCGGCGTGTGGCTAGCGTCCCGCGCATGTCGATCAGATCCAAGGCGACGGCCGCGGTGGCGTCCGCGGCCGCGATGACGCTCTTCGCGGGGACGGCGCTGGCGGCGTCTCCGGGTGCACCCGGTGCCGGCGACCCGTACTACCCGACGTACGGCAACGGCGGGTACGACGTCTCCCACTACGACATCAGGCTCAACTACAACCCGGACGGCGACCAGCTGTCGGGCACCACGACGATCCTCGCCAAGGCCACCGAGGACCTCACGCAGTTCAACCTGGACTTCCTGCTCAAGGTGAAGTCGGTCCGGGTGAACAACGCGCCGTCCTCGTTCGTGTCCGACAACGGCGAGCTGACCCTCACGCCCCGCGGCGGCGTGCGCAAGGGCCAGGACCTGACCATCGTCGTCACCTACGCCGACTCGCCGTCCACGGTGAAGGACCGCAACGGCTTCACGGCGTGGACCAAGACTCCCGACGGCGCCCTGGCCATCGGTGAGCCGGAGATCGCCTCCTGGTGGTTCCCGTCGAACGACCACCCGACCGACAAGGCCACCTTCGACGTCAACGTCGCCGTCCCCAACGGCGTCGAGGCGATCTCGAACGGCACCTTCGTCGGCCAGACCCGCCAGATCAACGGCTGGACCCGCTGGAACTGGCGCAGCACCAAGCCGCAGGCGACGTACCTGACGTTCCTGACCATCGGCCAGTTCGAGATCCGTCAGTCGACCAGTCCCTCTGGTCTGCCGGTGGTCAACGCGTACTCCGAGCGTCTCGGAGAGAACGCCGACGCCGCCAAGGCCAGCGTCGAGCGCACTCCCGAGGTCATCGAGTTCCTCGCGGAGAACGTCGGCCCGTACCCGTTCGAGGCGCAGGGCGGCGTCGCCACCCCGGGCCTGGGCTACGCGCTGGAGAACCAGACCCGCCCGAACTACGACACGGCGTTCTTCCGCCGCGGCGCCAACACCTACGTCATCGCCCACGAGCTCGGCCACCAGTGGTTCGGCGACTCGACGTCGGTCCACCACTGGCGAGACATCTGGCTGAACGAGGGCTTCGCCTCCTACATGGAGTTCCTCTGGTCCGAGCACATCGGTGAGGGCACGGCCCAGGAGAACGCCGACTTCACCTACGACCTGTACCCGGCCGACAGCCCGTTCTGGGACGTCCTGCCCGGCGACCCCGGCGCCGACAAGGTGTTCGACGGCGCCGTGTACGACCGCGGTGCCCTGACCCTGCACGCCCTGCGCGTGGCCGTGGGTGACGACAAGTTCTTCCAGATCCTGAAGACCTGGACCGCCGAGAAGAAGTACTCCGACGCCACCATCGAGGAGTTCATCGCGGTGGCCGAGCGGGTGTCGGGCCAGCAGCTGGACCAGCTGTTCCAGACGTGGCTGTTCACCAAGGGCAAGCCGGCCGAGGCTCCGGGGCGCCCTGCGGACGCGGCGGCCAAGTCGCTGTCGGTGGCGTCGGCTCCGGCCAAGGCTGCAGAGCCGAAGTCGCGCGCCAAGATCCAGCTGACGCACGAGCTGCTGGACGCGCACAAGTAAGCGCTCGTCCGACCGCACCTGACTGTCAGACCAGCTGAGTACGTTATGACGCAGGGGTTCCCAGCAAGGGGGGACCCCTGCGTCAGCTTGTTCCAGGGCCGCGACGGGTGGACGTGATGAGCGAAGGCGCCCCAGCCTGGGCGTACGAGCGGGCAGCGGTGAGTCCGCACGACCCGCGGTGGACGGTCCGCGCACAGGCGGAAACCGCCGAGCTGACCACCCTGCCCGCACCATGGCTGACGGCGGAGATCGAACACGTCGGCTCCACGGCCGTTCCGGGCCTGGCCGCCAAACCGATCATCGACCTGATGGCCGCGGTCACCGACCTCGACGCCGTGGTCGAGCAGGCATCAGACCAGCTGGCAGCCAGCGGCTGGTCCTACGTGCCCCCAGCACTGGACCAACGCCCCTGGCGACGCTTCTTCGTCAAACCGGACGCCACCGGACTGCGCCGAGTGGCACACCTCCACCTGATCCAGTCAGGACACCAGAGGTGGGCCGACCAGATCAGATTCCGCGACGCCCTCCGCGTCAGCCCGGACCTCGCGCGCCAGTACGAGAACCTGAAACGCGACCTGGCCGACCACCGCGGACACGACCGCGAGGCCTACACCGAGGGCAAGGCAGCCTTCGTCGCGAGCGTTCTCAACCCCTAGAGGCCTTCGAGGGCCTCACGCATCGGGCGCATCTTGGCGTGCGCCTCCTGCACCTCGATGTCCGGATCCGAGTCCGCCACCAGCCCGCACCCGGCGAACAACCGCGCCGTCGAGCCGTTGATCTGCGCGCACCGCAACGCGATGCCGAGCTCGCCGTCGCCGTTCCCGTCGATCCACCCGACGGGTCCCGCGTACCGCCCGCGGTCCATGCCTTCGAGCTGCGAGATCAACGTCGTCGCGTCCAGCCGGGGCGTGCCACCCACCGCGGCCGTCGGATGCACGGCCTCCCCGAGGTGCAGCAACGACACCGACGACTCCAGAGTGCCGATCACATCGGAAGACAGGTGCGACACGTTGGGCAGCCGCAGAACCGAAGGTCCCTCGACTGACATCGTTGTGCAGAAGGGCCGAAGCGTGTCCGCGAGAGAAGTGATCGCGTAGTCGTGCTCCTCGAGGTTCTTCTCCGACGACATCAACGCCGCGGCCAGTTCCTCGTCCGACACCCCGTCGTGCGGCCAGGTCGTCCCGGCCAGCACCCGCGAGTCCACGACCGACCCGGTCCGGCGCAGCAGCAGTTCGGGCGTGGCGCCTACGAGTCCGTCCACCGCGTATGCCCAGCACTCCGGATACCGCCGGGCCAGGCCCTGCAGCACGAAACGCTGGTCCAGTCGCCGGTCGGTGGACGCCACCAGGTCGTGCGCGAGCACGACCTTGTCCAGCTCGCCGCCACGCATCCGGGCAACAGCCGAACGCACGGCCTCGCGGTACTGCGTGACCGGCAGCTGCCCGTTCGAGTACCGGACCGTCGACGGGCGGGACAACGGCGCGACGTCCGGGGTGGTGTCCGCCGCGCCGATCGTGGTGATCCACTGCTCACCGTTGCGGCGGCCGACGACGACCTCGGGAACGATCAGCACCGAGTCGCCGGGCGAGTCCGCGAAGGCCATCGACACGAACGCCACCGGACCGCTGCCCGGCACGCCCAGCGAGTCGTCGACGTCGAGGTGGGAGCAGAACTCGCGCCACCACTTGTCGGCCTGTGCGAAGCGGTCCGGGCCGCTGACCTCGAGCCGAGCGGCCTCGCCCCAGCCGACCAGGCCGGACCCGTCGCGCACCCAGGCGAGCGCGTGCTCGGGGTCTGGCAGCAGTCCGAGCAGGTCACCGGCGGTCTCCTGCCTCGACCGGACGCGGATCCGCTGCCGTGCTCGCGATGTCGGTGCTGAGGTCACGCTCCGACTGTATGGACCTCAACCTGAAAGCGCGGCACCCGCCCGGCTCTAGACTTCTCAGTTGTGGTGGAGGACGCAGTGACCAAGCCGGCGCTCGGTGTGCGCGTCCGCCGTGCGGTGAGCCGGACTTTGCTCGTGGTCGGCGGGGTGGTCACGCTCGTCTGCGTGCTGCTGCCGATCGCCTGCTGGCGTGACGACATGGCGATCGAGCGGAACCTGGGGCAGGCGGTCGCGCAGGTCGACTCCGTGAGCTTCAACAGGACGGTGGTGCGCTACGCCACACCGGACGGGCGCGTGATCATCCCGTCGCAGGGCGTGCTGTACCCGGCGGGCCTGAACGTCGGGGACAACGTGAAGGTCGAGTACGACCGGACGAACCCGGAACTGACGCGCGTGGCGGGCCGGACGATGGTGCTCAGCCTGTTGCCCGTCGGAACCTTCCTCGTGGCCGTCTGGATCGTCATCGCCGCCGTTGTGACAGTTCTACGCAGATTCGGCGCTCGGGTGTAACATCGGGGCATGGCGGATGACCTGGAGCTGCGTTTCGAACGCACCGTGCAGGCCGACTCGCGCATCGAGCCGCGAGACTGGATGCCCGACGGCTACCGCAAGACCCTGATCAGGCAGATCGCCCAGCACGCGCACTCCGAGATCATCGGGATGCAGCCGGAGGGCAACTGGATCTCGCGCGCGCCCTCGCTGCGGCGCAAGGCGATCCTGCTGGCGAAGGTGCAGGACGAGGCCGGGCACGGCCTGTACCTGTACTCGGCGACCGAGACGCTCGGCGCCGACCGCGAGGACCTGACGACCAAGCTCATCGAGGGCCGCCAGAAGTACTCCTCGATCTTCAACTACCCGACGCTGACGTTCGCCGACGTCGGCGTGATCGGCTGGCTCGTCGACGGCGCCGCGATCTGCAACCAGGTGCCGTTGTGCCGCACGTCCTACGGGCCGTACGCGCGCGCCATGATCCGCATCTGCAAGGAAGAGTCGTTCCACCAGCGTCAGGGCTACGAGCTGCTCATGACGATGATGCGCGGCACCCAGCAGCAAAAGGACATGGTGCAGGACTCGGTGAACCGCTGGTGGTGGCCGGCGCTGATGATGTTCGGCCCGCCGGACTCCGAGTCGACCAACACCGAGCAGTCGATGGCGTGGCGGATCAAGCGCGACACCAACGACGAGCTGCGGCAGAAGTTCGTGAACATGAGCATGCCGCAGGCTCAGGCCCTGGGCGTCACGTTCCCGGATCCCGACCTGAAGTGGAACGAAGAGCGCGGGCAGTACGACTTCGGCACGCCCGACTGGGACGAGTTCTGGCAGGTCGTCAAGGGTGGCGGCGTCTGCAACGAGCAGCGCATCGCCCACCGCCGCAAGGCGCACGAGGACGGCTCCTGGGTACGTGAGGCCGCGGCCGCGCACGCCGAGAAGCACGCACAGAAGGAAGGTGCCGCGTGAGCACGTCTTGGCCGCTGTGGGAAGTGTTCGTGCGGGGCAAGCGCGGCCTGAACCACGTGCACGTCGGTTCGCTGCACGCCCCCGACGCGGAGATGGCGCTGCGCAACGCCCGTGACGTCTACACGCGCCGCAACGAGGGCGTGTCGATCTGGGTGGTGCCCGCGGCCGCGATCACCGCCTCCTCGCCGGACGAGAAGGACCCGTTCTTCGCACCGGCCGGGGACAAGGTCTACCGGCACCCGACGTTCTACTCGATTCCCGAGGACGTGCCGCACCTATGAGCTTCGACAACGCGTACGAGTCGCTGCTGGGCCACGAGGACTCGCACTGGGCGTTCGGGACCGGATTTTCGGATGCTCTCGTCGGCGTGAACCGCGAGTTCCCGGCGGGTGTGGAAAAAGCCGACATCGCCGCCTACTGCCTCATGCTCGGCGACGACGCGTTGATCTTCTCGCAGCGGCTCTCGGAGTGGTGCTCACGCGCGCCGGAGCTCGAAGAGGACATCGCGCTCGCCAACATCGCCCTGGACCTGCTGGGCCAGGCCCGCATGCTGCTGACCCGCGCCGGCGAGGTGCTCGACCGCGACGAGGACGCGCTGGCGTACCTGCGCGACGAACGCGAGTTCCGCAACGTGCACCTGGCCGAGATCGACTGCGGTCCCGGCCCCGGCGGCGACTTCGGCACGACGATCGCGCGCCTGCTGGTGTTCTCGTCGTGGCGGCTCGCGTTGTTCTCGCGGTTGCGCGGCTCGGCCGACCCGGTGCTCGCCGCCGTGGCCGAGAAGGGCCTGAAGGAGCTGGCGTACCACCGCGACCACGCCGCGCAGTGGACCGTCCGGCTCGGCGACGGCACCGACGAGTCGCACCGCCGCATGCAGGCCGGTCTCGAGCGCGTGTGGCCGTTCGTGGACGAGCTGTTCGCGACGCATCCCGTCGAAGCTCGCCTGGCCGGTGTCGCCGTCGATCCGGCGTCCTTGAAGTCCGAAGTGGACGGTGTGCTGGACGCGGTTCTCTCGGCTGGTCGTCTGACGCGCCCGGCGGACTCGAAGGCTGCTCGGGTGGCGGGCATGGCGGGCCGCGACGGCGTGCACACCGAGGCCATGGGCTACCTGCTCGCCGAGATGCAGCACCTGCACCGCTCGCTGCCGGGAGCGGTCTGGTGACGACGGCACTGGAGGTCGCCTCCGCCGTGCGGGATCCGGAGCTCCCGGTCCTCACGCTGGCGGACCTCGGCGTGCTGCGCGAGGTGTCCGAGCAGGACGGCCGCGTCGTCGTCACCATCACCCCGACCTACTCGGGCTGCCCCGCGATCGACGAGATGGGCGCCGACCTGCGCCGTTCGTTGATCTCCGCGGGCTACGAGGAGGTCGAGGTGCGCCTGTCGCTCTCCCCGGCCTGGACGACGGACTGGATCAGCTCGGAAGGCCGCTCGAAGCTGGCCGCCGCGGGCATCGCGCCGCCGTCGAGGATCGGCCCTGTCGCCGCCGGCCCGGTGCCGCTCAACCTGGTGCCGCCGTCACGTCAGGTCGCCTGCCCGCAGTGCGGATCGCTCAACACGTCCGAGATCTCGCGGTTCGGCTCGACCGCCTGCAAGGCCCTGCGTCGCTGTCACGCCTGCTCCGAGCCCTTCGAGCACGTCAAGGAGATCTAGTTGTCGCGCCGCGCTGCCTTCCACAAGCTGACGGTCGCCCGCGTCGACCGCCTCTGCGACGACGCCGTGGCCGTCACCTTCGACGTGCCCGACGACGTGGCCGAGGAGTTCGCCTTCTCGGCCGGCCAGTACCTGACCCTGCGCCAGGGCGACGAACGCCGCTCGTACTCGATCTGCGCCCCGGCCGGGGCGGCCCCGCGCATCGGCGTGCGCCGCGTCGACGAAGGCCTGTTCTCCACCTGGCTGGTGGACCGCGTTTCCCCCGGCGACGTCGTGGAAGTCCTGCCCCCGCTGGGCAAGTTCAGCCCGACCGGCGCCGGCACCCACCACGGCTTCGTCGTGGCGGGCTCCGGCATCACCCCGGCCCTGTCGATCGCCGCCACGGTCCTCGCCACGGGCGCCCGCGTCACCCTGCTCTACGGCAACCGCCGCACCGACACCGTGATGTTCGCCGACGAGCTGGCCGACCTGAAGGACCGCTACCCGGCCACGTTCCAGCTGATCCACGTCCTGTCCCGCGAACCCCGCGACGTCGAGCTCTTCTCGGGCCGCCTGAACGCGGAGAAGCTCACGGCCCTGTTCGACACCGTCGTCCCGTTCGACGGCATCGACGAGTGGTGGCTGTGCGGCCCGTACGAGATGGTCCAGGACGCCACCTCGGTGCTGCGTGATCGCGGCGTCTCTGCTGACCGCGTCCACCACGAGCTCTTCTACGTCGACGAGCCCCCGCCACCTCCGCGCCGCACCGAGGCCGTGATCGACTCGGCCGCCTCCGTGACGGTGATCCTGGACGGCAAGTCGACCACCCTGCCGCTCCCGGCCGACGAGCCGATCCTGGACGCCGCCCAACGCGTCCGCGCGGATCTGCCCTTCGCCTGCAAGGGCGGGGTGTGCGGCACGTGCCGCGCGTTGGTCACCGACGGCACTGTCGAGATGCGCCGCAACTACGCGCTCGACGAGTCCGAGGTGGCGGCGGGGTTCGTGCTGACCTGTCAGGCGCTGCCGACCAGCGAATGCGTGACCGTCGACTTCGACGCCTGAGTTTCCCGACGAATTGCCGGTGAACATGGCACGATCACCTGCCATGGGGGTTGTCGTCCGCTCAGCGCTCTGGGGAGCCGCAACAGGCACCGTGCTCATGGCCGGCCTGGCGACGCTCGTCGAGGTGACCACGCCGAGCGACCACCCGTCCTCGCTGGTCGTGACGATCTTGGCGATCCTCTTCCTGGCCGGCGGGTTCGGCGCCGTCCCCGGCGCGATCGTCGGCACGGTGATCGGTCTCATCCGCCGCTCGCTCCAGCGCCCGGCCATGCCCAGGGTGGCTTACCCGCCGATCCCGCAGCAGCCCTACGACATGTGGTCCGAGCTGGTCGAACGCTGTGCCGAGTCGACGAGACGAGTTGCCGCGGCCGTGCAGACGGTCCCGAAGTCACCAGCGAGGGACTGGCTCCAGCGGATCAGCGAGCAGCTGACGAAGGAGCTCGACGACGTCAGGGGCATCGCGCAGCTCGGCAGGGCCCTCGGAGCGGTCGACCGGCAGCACCCGGTCTACCAGCGGCTGCTCAAGGCCGCGCACGACTTCAAGCAGTTCGAGAACGAGGTCGGCAGGGTCGCGTTGCAGATGTTCGACCACCCGGAGCTGGACGAGGCGCGCACCCACCTCGAAGTGCTCGAGAAGCAGCTGCCTCAGCTGTCGACATGAAGCGCGGACTGCCACCAGCCCAGCACCTCGTCGGCCACGTCCGGAGCGGCCACCAGCAACCCGTCCGCGGGCAGCTGAGCCCCGGCACCGCGTCTGTCCAGCACGACCGCGCCGGACTCCACGGCCAGAGAGACCGCGCCGGCCACGTCCCACTCGTGATAGCCGTGCAAGACGGCGGCCGCGACGTGACCAAGAGCCACCTGCGCCACGGCCAGGCACTTCGAGCCCAGCACCCGGACTCCGGTGCCCGCGATCGCGGCGGTCGAGATGAATTCACCCATTCCAGGCCACGGACCCGTCCGGGTCATCTCGGTGCACACGACCAGCGAGTCGCCCTGACGCTCGGTCAACCGCACCGGCGTCCCGTTGGCGCGCATGCCCCGACCTCGCGCCGCGGCGTAGATCTGGGAGCGGTAAGGGTCCGCGACGACGCCCACGACAGGACCCCAGCGGTCCACCAGGGCGAGGCTGTAGGCGCACCAGGGCATGCCCGCGGTGTAGTTCGCGGTGCCGTCCACCGGGTCGACCACCCAGCGGAACTCGGAGTCGCCCGGCACGTCGACGTCGGAATTCTCACAGAAGACCGGAATCGAGGGGAACTCCGCGGTGAGGACACGGCGGGTGTGGCGTTCGAGGGTGCGGTCGGTGTCGGTGACCCAGTCGAACGGTGACTCGTCGGAGTCGGGGCGCACGCCGCGGCCGGCGGTGGCCATGATGACGTCGGAGGCGTCGTTCGCCAGGCGACCAGCCACTTCCAGCGCGATGGACACCAGTCCGGGCTCGACTGGGTGCGCGGGGCGGGACGACAAGACGGTCATGCTGGCCTAGTTTCACCGCGTCGGGTGACCGGGAGCCGACACCAAGATGACGAATCGACGATCACCTGGCCACGACGTGAGGTGTTCTGACCGCGTCAAATTTCGTGTCACGCGGACTTCACACGCGCACTACAAGGTGTGCCTTGTGCGCGTAGCGATCGTGACCGAGAGCTTCCTGCCCCAGGTGAACGGGGTGACCAACTCCGTTCTCCGTGTGCTGGAACAC
Source organism: Lentzea sp. NPDC005914 (assembly GCF_040629405.1). Classification (NCBI taxonomy): domain Bacteria; kingdom Bacillati; phylum Actinomycetota; class Actinomycetes; order Pseudonocardiales; family Pseudonocardiaceae; genus Lentzea; species Lentzea sp. NPDC005914. Next base: position 453,385 of record NZ_JBEXVQ010000002.1, read on the forward strand.
CTGAGGCGCAACGGCCACCATGCGATGGTGGTCGCGCCGGGCGCCGGCGCCGGTGAACACCACGGCACGCCCGTCGTCAGAGTTTCCGCGGTCGACGTGCCCTTGGTGACGAGCCTGCCGATCGGCGTCCCGAGCCCGAGAGTGCTGCACGAGCTGGCTGACTTCCGGCCCGACGTCGTGCACCTCGCGTCGCCGTTCGTGCTGGGTGCGTACGGTCTGAGAGCAGCGCGCAAGATCGACGTGCCGACCGTCGCCGTCTACCAGACCGACGTCGCCGGGTTCGCCGGCAACTACGGCCTCGGGCTGACCAAGCGGGCGGCGTGGCGGTGGACGAAGCGGCTGCACACGCTGGCCGACCGCACGCTGGCGCCGTCCAGTTCGGCGGTCGAGGCGCTGGAGCAGCACGGGGTGCCGCGCGTGCACCGGTGGGGGCGTGGCGTCGACATCGACCTCTTCCACCCGCGTCCGAAGCACAACGACCAGCTCACCGTGGGCTTCGTCGGACGTCTCGCGCCGGAGAAGCAGGTGCACCGGCTGCGCGAGCTCCACGACCTGCCCGGCGTGAAGCTCAAGATCGTCGGCGACGGGCCGGACCGCGAGCAGCTCGAACGCGACCTGCCCAACGCGGACTTCCTCGGCTTCCGCACGGGCGAGGCGCTCGCCGAGGCCTACGCGTCGCTGGACGTCTTCATCCACACCGGACCGCACGAGACGTTCTGCCAGGCCGTCCAGGAAGCGCTCGCGACCGGCCTGCCGGTGCTCGCGCCGAACGCCGGCGGCCCGCGTGACCTGGTTGCGCACGGCCGGACGGGGTACCTGTTCTCCGACGACATCGCGCAGTACGTCGAACTGCTGCGCGACCCGCTGCGGCGCAAGAGGTTCGGGCTCGCCGCCCGCAAGTCGGTGCTGAGCCGCACCTGGCCTGCGATCTGCGACGAGCTGATGGGCCATTACGCTGCGGTGATCGGACTAACTCACCAGGCGGCCGCTTGAGGATCGTTCAGCTGGCCAACTTCTACGGACCGAAGTCGGGCGGCCTCCGCACGGCACTGCACCACCTGGGCACCGGCTACGTGCAGTCGGGCCACGAGGTGGTGCTCGTCGTGCCCGGTGACCGCCGCGCCGACGAGGTCCTGCCGGGCGGTGTCCGGCGCATCACCCTGCCCGCGGTGAAGATCCCGTACACCGGCGGCTACCGCGTCGTGGACCCGTGGCGCGTGAAGTCGCTGATGGAGATCCTCAAGCCGGACAGGATCGAGGTCTCGGACCGGCTGACGCTGCGCGGCATGGGCGCGTGGGCGAGCGAGCGGGGCATTCCGAACGTCGTGATCTCGCACGAACGCCTCGACCGCCTGCTGCAGTTCGTCCTGCCGGAAAGCCCCGCCGTGCGCGGCGCCGACTGGGCCAACCGCCGCATGGCCGCCTCCTACGACACGGTCGTCTGCACGACGGCCTTCGCGCGCGAGGAGTTCGACCGCATCGGCGCGTCGAACGTCACCCAGGTGCCGCTCGGTGTCGACCTCACCACGTTCACCCCGTGCCGCCACTCCGCCGACCTGCGCCGGGACCTCCTGCAGGGCAAGGAGAACCTGCTCATCCACTGTGGACGGCTCTCGCCGGAGAAGCACGTGGAACGCTCCGTGGACACGCTGGCCGAACTGCATGAGCAGGGTCACTCCGCGCGCCTGGTGATCGCGGGCGACGGCCCGCGCCGCACGTTCCTGGAGAAGCGCGCGAACGGCTTGCCGGTGACGTTCCTGGGCTTCGTGAAGTCCCGTTTGGACGTCGCCTCGCTGCTCGCGTCGGCCGACCTGTCGCTCGCCCCCGGCCCGCACGAGACGTTCGGACTGGCCGCGCTGGAGGCCCTCGCCAGCGGCACCCCGGTCGTCGTGAGCCAGAGCAGCGCGCTGAAGGAGATCGTCCAGCCGTCGTGCGGCGCGGCCGTCGACGACCACGCCACGGCGTTCGCCACCGCGGCTACGAGACTGCTCGCGAGCGGTTCACGGGAGGCCGCGCGAGCCCGTGCGGAGGAGTACCCGTGGCAGGCCGCGGTGGACGGCATGCTGACCGCGCTGAAGGTGCCCTGAAGATGATCTCAGCGGCCCTGACCTAGTCTGATGACCATGTCGCGAGCCGGCTTGGACAAGAACCCCCGCGAGGTCGCCGAGATGTTCGACGGCGTGGCCAAGGGCTACGACCGCACGAACTCGGTCATGACGCTGGGCTTCGACCGCCGCTGGCGGGACTGGAGCCGGCGCGTGCTCGACGCCCGCCCCGGCGAGAAGATCCTCGACCTGGCCGCCGGCACCGCCGTGTCCACCGTCCAGTACGCCGAGTCCGGTGCCTGGTGCGTCGCCGCAGACTTCTCCGTCGGCATGCTCGCCGGCGGCGCCCACCGCCGCGTCCCGAAGGTGGCCGCCGACGCCCTGCGCCTGCCGTTCAAGGACAACTCCTTCGACGCCGTCACGGTGTCCTTCGGCATCCGCAACTTCAACGACACCGTCGTGGCGCTGCAGGAGATGGCCCGCGTCACCAAGCCCGGCGGCCGCATGGTGATCTGCGAGGTCTCCACCCCGGTGTGGAAGCCGTTCCGCTTCGTCTACATGCGCTACCTGCTCAAACTCCTGCCCCTCATCGCCAAGTTCGTGTCGTCGAACCCGGTCGCCTACTCCTACCTGGCCGAGTCCATGGCCAGCTGGCCGAACCAGCGCGCGCTCGCCGAGCTGATCTCCAAGGCCGGCTGGGAGGACGTCGCCTGGTTCAACCTGACCGGCGGCATGGTGGCCCTGCACCGCGCGACCAAGCCGAAGCCGAAGACCGCGCAGGAGTCCTGACTCAACTCACGTGCCCTGAGTCACACTGGGTCGTGTGAACACGAACGACCTCGGCGAGAACCACGGCAACGCCGTGCAGGCGGGGTACGTCGGGCACCTCACGATCGGCGCTCCAGCCGAACGGTTGCCGGTGCCGCGACAACTGCCACGCGCGGTTTCCCACTTCACCGGCAGGACGGCACAGTTCGCCGCCCTGGACGATGTCCTTCGTGAGGGCACGGTCGCAGCGGTCGTCGGCATGGCGGGAGTCGGCAAGACCGCACTGGTCGTGCGGTGGGCGCACCAGGTCCAGCACCAGTTCCCCGACGGCACGCTGTACGTGAACCTGCGTGGCTACGGTCCCAGCGCCGCGGCCAACCCCGGAGACGTGCTCGCCGACTTCCTCGGTGCGCTCGGCATCGGGCCGGAGCGGATTCCGCCACGTCAGGACGCACGCGCCGCGCTCTACCGGTCAGCGTTGGCCGGGCGGCGCGTGCTGGTCGTGCTGGACAACGCGAACGGCGTCGAGCAGGTCCGGGCGCTGCTCCCGGGCGGACCGGGATGTGTGGTGGTGACCAGCCGATCCGAGCTGCGGGGGCTTGAGGTCGCCGAAGGTGCGACGCGCATTTCGCTACCTCTGTTCACCGAGGAGGAAGCGCTGGGACTGGTCCATGCCGCACTCGGACCTCGCAGCAGCGAGTCCGGCACCGCCGCACTGGTCCAGGCGTGTGCTCGGTTGCCGCTGGCGCTGCGCATCGCAGCCAGCCGTGTCGCGACACAGCCGCACTTCACGGTCTCCGAACTCGTCGAGGATCTCCGGGCGCAGCGCTGGGAGGCGCTGACCGTGCCGGAGGACGAACGCAGCGCGGTGAGGACCGTGTTCGACTGGTCCTATCACCGGTTACCGCCCGCGCAGGCGCTGATGTTCCGGCGGCTCGGGCTCCATCCCGGTCCGGAGATCGGGGTCCCCGCCGCCGCAGTGTTGAGCGGCTACGATCCGCGCACCACGAGAAACCTGCTGGCCGGCCTTGCCGAGCAGCATTTGGTCGAGCAGGTCGGCAGAGACCGTTACGTCTGCCACGACCTGTTGCGCGCCTATGCCGTGGACCTCGCCGAACGGGACGATGACCGCGACCAGGCCGTGCGACTGGTGCTCGATTGGGCCGCGCACCACGTCAAGGCCACCTTTCGGATGCTCTACCCCGACCGGCCACGCATGCACGCCGGAGCCGATGTCGTCACCAAGGCCGATGCGGCGATCACCTTCTCCAGCCCGGACGAGGCGTGGGCCTGGGTCGACGCCGAGTCCGTCAACGCGGTCGCCACCGTCGAAGCCGCCGCGCGAACCGGCCTCGATGAGATCACGATGCTGCTGGGGGACCTTTGTGCGGCGCACCTCGGCATGGCCGGGCACTTCGACGACGGGCTGCTGGTCTGCGTTCTCGGACTCGATGCCGCCCGGCGGCTCGGTCACCGCCGCGGTGAGTGCCTGACACTGAAGGTGTTGGGGCAGCTGCAACGGGGCATGAACATGTGGGCGGAGGCGGCAGGCCTTTTCGCGCAGGCGCTGGAGATCGCCCACGAGTTGGGTGACGAGGCGCTCGCAGCCGAAGTGCTCGGTCACCACGGGTGGGGATGCCTCGAACTCGGCCAGTACGTCGAAGCACGGGTGCACCTGGAGGAGGGGCTGCGGCTGTGCGCTGACGACGGGCGCCTGCGTGGGTTCATCGAGTTCTGCCTGAGCGGAGTGCACGCCGGGCTCGGCGACCACGAACGAGCGTGGCAGCACGCGCAACGTTGCCTCGCCATTCGGGAACGGGGAGCCAGCATCTACGGGGGGTACGCCTGGCATGCGATGGCGCGGGCCAGACAGGTGGCGGGCGCGCATGCCGAGGCAGTCGCGTTCTGCGAGAGGGCCCTCGCGGAGAAGGATCTGCACGGCAACCCTCGCAACCACGCCGTTCTGCTGGACACCCTCGGTGCGTCTCTGTTGCACACCGGCGACCGGGCGCGAGCGCTGGCGTGCTGGCGGGAAGCACTGGCGATCTTCGAGGAGCGCGGCGACCACCGCGCCCCCGATCTGCGCGAGCGCCTGGCGGCCGAGGTCTCAGCGAGCTCCGGTTAGAGTCGCGGAGGAGTCACGGCACACGTTAGGGAGTCTGGATGAGCAGGCGCGGGATCAACGAGGACGCCGACGTCATCGTGGTGGGGGCGGGACCGGCGGGCTCGACCGCGGCGACCTACCTGGCCAGGGCAGGTCTCGACGTGCTCCTGCTGGAGAAGAGCTCGTTCCCGCGCGAGAAGGTCTGCGGCGACGGGCTGACCCCGCGCGGCGTCAAGCAGCTGATCGACCTGGGCATCGACACCCGCGAGGACAACGGCTGGCTCCACAACAAGGGGCTGCGGGTCGTCGGCGGCGGCGTCACGATGGAGCTCGACTGGCCGGACCTGGCCACGTTCCCCAACTACGGCCTCGTCCGCCCGCGCATGGACTTCGACGAGATGCTCGCGAACACGGCGAAGGCGGCCGGCGCGCGCATGCACGAGAACACCACGGTCACCAAGGCCATCATCGAGAACGGCCGGGTCGTCGGCGTCGAGGCCAAGCAGGGACCGGAGAAGAACCCGGTCACCTACCGCGCGCCGATCACCGTGGCGTGCGACGGCGTGTCAGCACGACTCGCGCTGTCCGTCGGCCTGCAGAAGGACGACGCCAAGCCGATGGGCGTCGCGGTCCGCCGTTACTACGCGAGCCCGCGCACCAAGGACGACTACCTCGAGTCGCACCTGGAGCTGTGGGCCCCGGACGGCAAGCTGCTGCCCGGCTACGGCTGGATCTTCGGCATGGGCGACGGCAGCGTGAACGTCGGCCTCGGCATCCTCAGCACGTCGAAGGCTTACGGCACCACGGACTACCGCCAGCTCCTGCGCAGCTGGCTCGACGGCACCCCGGAGGAGTGGGGCTTCCGCGAGGAGAACGCGACGAGCCGCATCGGCGGCGCCGCGCTGCCCATGGGCCTCAACCGCAAGCCGCACTACCGGGCAGGACTGGTCCTGGTCGGCGACGCGGGCGGCATGGTCAACCCGTTCAACGGCGAGGGCATCGGCTACGCCATGGAGTCGGCCAAGATCGCGTCCGAAAGTGTCGTCCAGGCCCTCGCGCGGACGGGCGTCAACCGTGAACGCGCGCTGCACGGCTACCCGGTCCGCATCGAACAGGCGCTCGGCAGTTACTACCGGCTCGGCAACGTCTTCTCGAAGCTCATCGGGAATCCGGCGGTCATGCGGACCGCAACGAAGTACGGAATGCCGCGCAAACGCCTGATGAAACTCGTGCTCAAGCTGCTCGCGGGCCTCTACGACCCCAAGGACGGCGACGCAATGGACCGCCTGATCGTGGCTGCCACGAAGCTCGCGCCGACGGCGTAAATTACTCCGAATAGGTGACGGCATCGGCTCAATACGAGCCGGTGCCGTTTCGCATGTGTCGGCCAAGTTAAAGCCCCAGGTCAGACCCTGTGACGTAGGTCATTTACAGGCGTTCTACACTGGCGATCGACCTTGTGAATCACTTCACAACAGTCTGAACAAGCTTGTGAACTGTTTCACAAGCGTTTGTTAGGGCCGCCTAACAAACGCGCTGCGCAACAACACCCTTAGGGTGCGCCTCGACCGCGAGGAAAGGACGACGGAGCGTGCTTGACCCTTACCTCCCCCTCGTATTGATGTTCGCGCTCGCCGGGGCGTTCGCACTGTTCTCGGTGACCGCAGCGCCCTACATCGGACCCCGCCGCTACAACAAGGCGAAGCTCGACGCGTACGAGTGCGGCATCGAGCCGAGCCCGCAGCCGGTCGTGGGTGGCGGCCGCATGCCGGTCGCCTACTACCTGACGGCGATGCTGTTCATCTTGTTCGACATCGAAATGGTCTTCCTCTACCCGTTCGCCGTAGCGGCCGACAAGCTCGGCCTGTTCGGGCTGGTGGAGATCGTCCTGTTCGTCGCCACGGTCGGCTTCGCGTACGTCTACGTGTGGCGTCGCGGCGGCCTCGACTGGAACTGAGGAAGTCATGGGTCTCGAGGAGAAGCTCCCGAACGGCATCCTGCTGGTCAGCGTCGAGAAGCTGGTCAACTGGACCCGCAAGTCCTCGCTGTGGCCTGCCACCTTCGGGTTGGCCTGCTGCGCCATCGAGATGATGACGACGGGTGGTCCGCGTTACGACCTCGCCCGCTTCGGCATGGAGGTCTTCCGCGCCTCACCGCGCCAGGCCGACCTGATGATCGTCGCGGGCCGCGTCACCAACAAGATGGCGCCGGTGCTGCGGCAGATCTACGACCAGATGCCCGAGCCGCGCTGGGTGCTGGCGATGGGTGTCTGCGCGTCGACCGGCGGCATGTTCAACAACTACGCGGTGGTGCAGGGCGTCGACCACGTCGTGCCCGTCGACATGTACCTGCCGGGCTGCCCGCCGCGGCCGGAGATGCTGATGGACGCGATCCTCAAGATCCACGCCAAGATCATGGACGAGCCGCTGAACGCCGTGCGCGCCAAGGCACTCGCCGACTCGGGCTACCGCACCGATCTCATCCCGTCCTCCGAGCGTTTTGCGAGGAAGAAGTGACCGAGCCAGGGGGAGAGCACTCCAGCGCCGACCGCGCTGTCGAGGGCCTCGAGACCAACGGCGCCGACGCGAAGGCGCCGATCTTCGCGGGCAAGGAGCGCAAGGGCCTCTTCGGCGTCTCCGGTTCCGGTGACACGTCGGGCTTCGGCGGCCTGCGCCTGCCCGCCCACGTGGCCGCGCCGGCCGAGCGCCCGTTCGGCGGCTGGTTCGACGAGGTTGCCGACGAGCTGTTCGCCGCGATCAGCGACAAGGGCCTGCCCGCCGACACCGTGCAGCAGGTGACCGTCGACCGCGGCGAGATCACCTTCTACCTCAGGCCGGAGACGTTGCTGGACGTCGCGCGCATCTGCCGCGACACCCCGTCGCTGCGCTTCGAGCTCTGCAGCTCGGTCTCCGGTGTCGACTACGGCGCCGACGTGCCGCAGCGCCTGCACTCGGTCACGCACCTGACGTCGATGACGTACCGCCGCCGCATCCGGCTGGAGGTCGCGGTCGACGTCGAGAACCCGCACGTGCCGAGCCTCGTCGAGGTCTACCCGACGGCGGACTGGCAGGAGCGCGAGACCTGGGACATGTTCGGGATCATCTACGACGGTCACCCCGGACTGACCCGCATCCTCATGCCGGACGACTGGGACGGACACCCCCAGCGCAAGGACTACCCGCTGGGTGGCATCCCGGTGGAGTACAAGGGCGCGGAGATTCCTCCGCCGGACCAGAGGCGGTCCTACTCATGACCGAGCGTCTTTCCGACGTGACCACGGGCACCGACACGAGCGGTCCCGGCCGCGACAGCGTCGAGACCAAAGAGACTCCCGAGATTCGCCCAGAGGAAATTGCACAGTCCCGGAAGACCACCGAGGGCACCGTCTACACGGTGACCGGCGGCGACTGGGACGAGGTGCTCGCGGACGCCGTCCACGACGAGCGCATCGTCATGAACCTCGGTCCGCAGCACCCGTCGACGCACGGTGTGCTCCGCCTGGTCCTGGAGCTCGAGGGCGAGACCGTCACGCACGCCCGCAGCGTCGTCGGCTACCTGCACACGGGCATCGAGAAGAACCTCGAGTACCGCAACTGGGTGCAGGGCGTCACCTTCATCACGCGCACCGACTACCTGGCGCCGCTGCACCACGAGGCCGCGTACTGCATGTCGGTCGAGAAGCTGCTCGGCATCACGGTGCCGGACAAGGCGCAGGCGATCCGCGTGCTGCTGATGGAGCTCAACCGGATCAGCTCGCACCTCGTCGCGCTCGCCACCGGCGGCATGGAGCTCGGTGCCCTCACGGGCATGACCTCCGGCTTCCGCGAGCGCGAGGAGGTTCTGCACCTGCTGGAGCACCTCACCGGTCTGCGCATGAACCACGCGTTCATCCGGCCCGGCGGCCTCGCCCAGGACCTGCCGAGCGACGCGATCGAGAAGATCAACGCGTTCGTCAAGATCATGGAAAAGCGGCTGCCGGACTACGACAAGCTGCTCACCGGCCAGCCGATCTGGCGCAACCGCCTCGCGAACGTGGGCTACCTGCCCGTCGACGCGTGTCTCGCGCTCGGCATCACCGGCCCGATCCTGCGCTCCGCCGGCCTCGCCTGGGACCTGCGCAAGATCGAGCCGTACAGCGGCTACGAGAACTACAACTTCGACGTGCCGACCTCGAACGCGGCGGACTGCTTCGCGCGGTACCTGCTGCGGCTCGAGGAGATGCACCAGTCACTGAAGATCATCAAGCAGGTCGTGAAGAGCCTGCCGACGGGTCCGGTGATGGTCGAGGACGCCAAGATCGCGTGGCCCGCGCAGCTCACGATCGGCAGCGACGGCATGGGCAACTCGCTCGAGCACGTCCGCAAGATCATGGGTCAGTCCATGGAGTCCCTGATCCACCACTTCAAGCTGGTGACCGAGGGCTTCAAGGTGCCGTCCGGGCAGGTCTACGTGCCGGTCGAGTCGCCGCGCGGCGAGCTGGGCTACCACGTCGTCTCCGACGGCGGCACCCGCCCGATGCGCGTGCACCTGCGCGAGCCCAGCTTCATCAACCTCCAGTCGATGCCCGCGATGTGCGAGGGCGGCATGGTCGCCGACGTCATCGCGTCCGTCGCCTCGATCGACCCGGTGATGGGTGGTTGCGACCGATGACCCAAGCTCCAGAACAGACCTTCGACCAGTCCATCGTGGACCGCGCGCAGGCGATCATCGCCCGCTACCCGCAGGCCCGCAGTGCGCTGCTGCCGATGCTGCACCTGGTGCAGTCGGTCGAGGGCTACGTCTCGCAGGAAGGCATCCGGTTCTGCGCCGGACAGCTCGACCTGAGCGAGGCCGAGGTCAGCGCGGTCGCGACGTTCTACACGATGTACAAGCGCCGTCCGTGCGGTGAGCACCTGGTCAGCGTGTGCACGAACACGCTGTGCGCGGCTCTGGGCGGCGACGACATCTACAAGACCCTCAAGGACCACCTCGGTGTGGGCCACGAGGAGACGGCGGGCGAGCCGGGCACGCCGGGCTCGATCACCCTGGAGCACGCCGAGTGCCTCGCCGCGTGCGACCTCGGCCCGGTTCTCCAGGTGAACTACGAGTTCTACGACAACCAGACGCCCGACAAGGCGCTGGGACTCGTGAAGGCGTTGCAGTCGGGGGAGAAGCCCGCCCCCACGCGCGGCGCCCCGCTCACCGATTTCAAGCAGGCGGAACTGCAGCTCGCCGGGTTCTTCGAGGGGCGCGACGCCGACCTCGACGGACCGTCGGCGGCACCGGAAACCCTGCGGGGCGCCCAGATCGCGAAGGACCGCGGCTGGGACGCGCCGAAGATGCCGGCCGACGCCGAGTTCCCCGCCCTGCCGGAAAAGAAGTAGGGGGAACCGATGGCAAACCCGCTGACTCCCGTTCTCACCAAGAGCTGGACCGAGCCCAAGTCCTGGACGATCGAGACCTACGAGCGCGTCGGTGGCTACACCGCGCTGCCCAAGGCGCTCAAGGCCCACCCGGACCAGCTCATCCAGCAGTGCAAGGACTCCGGGCTGCGCGGCCGCGGCGGTGCGGGCTTCCCCACCGGCATGAAGTGGGGCTTCATCCCGCAGGGCGACGGCAAGCCGCACTACCTCGTCATCAACGCCGACGAGGGCGAGCCGGGCACCTGCAAGGACATCCCGCTGATGATGGCGGACCCGCACTCGCTGATCGAGGGCGTGATCATCACGGCGTACGCGATCCGTGCGAACTTCGCGGCGATCTACGTCCGCGGCGAGGTCCTGCACTGCATCCGCCGCCTCAACGCCGCCGTGCGCGAGGCGTACGCCAAGGGCTACCTGGGCAAGGACATCCTCGGCAGCGGCTTCGACCTCGACGTGGTGATCCACGCGGGCGCCGGCGCGTACATCTGCGGTGAGGAGACCGCGCTGCTCGACTCGCTGGAGGGCCGTCGTGGCCAGCCGCGACTCAAGCCGCCGTTCCCCGCGACCTCGGGCCTCTACGCCTCGCCGACCGTCGTGAACAACGTCGAGACGATCGCGTCCGTGCCGTTCATCGTCAACGGCGGGTCGGACTGGTTCCGCGAGATGGGCCGCGACCGCTCACCCGGTCCGAAGATCTACTCGCTGTCGGGTCACGTCACGAACCCCGGCCAGTACGAGGCGCCGATGGGCACCACGCTGCGCGAGCTGCTCGACATGGCCGGTGGCATGAAGGACGGCATCCCGCTGAAGTTCTGGACGCCGGGTGGTTCGTCCACCCCGCTGTTCACCGCGGAGCACCTCGACGTGCCGCTGGACTTCGAGGGTGCCGCCGAGGCCGGTTCGATGCTCGGCACGACGGCGCTGCAGATCTTCAACGAGACCGTGTCCGTGCCGTGGGCCGTCATGAAGTGGACGGAGTTCTACAAGCACGAGTCGTGCGGCAAGTGCACGCCGTGCCGCGAGGGCACGTACTGGCTCGTGCAGATCCTGCAGCGGATGGTGGCGGGCAACGGCACGGCGAGCGACATCGACACGTTGCTCGACGTCTGCGACAACATCCTCGGCCGCTCGTTCTGCGCGCTCGGTGACGGTGCCGTCAGCCCGATCACCAGTGGCATCAAGTACTTCAAGGACGAGTTCCTCGCCCTGTGCGACACGAACTCCAAGGTTCTGGCTGGAGCGAACGCATGACCATCGCCCCTGACAAGCCCACCGCAGCCGAGGTCGTCGTACCCGAGGGCCACGTCAAGCTGATCATCGACGGCGTCGAGGTCATCGCGCCCAAGGGTGAGCTGCTGATCCGCACGGCCGAGCGCCTCGGCACGGTCATCCCGCGCTTCTGCGACCACCCGCTGCTGGAGCCCGCTGGCGCCTGCCGCCAGTGCCTCGTCGAGGTCGAGATGGGCGGCCGGCCGATGCCGAAGCCGCAGGCCTCCTGCACGATGACGGTCGCGGACGGCATGGTCGTGAAGACCCAGCTGACCTCGCCGGTCGCGGACAAGGCCCAGCAGGGTGTGATGGAGCTGCTGCTCATCAACCACCCGCTGGACTGCCCGATCTGCGACAAGGGCGGTGAGTGCCCGCTGCAGAACCAGGCGATCGCCCACGGCCGCAGCGACTCCCGCTTCCACGAGCACAAGCGGACGTTCCCGAAGCCGATCGCGATCTCCACGCAGGTGCTGCTGGACCGCGAACGCTGCGTGCTCTGCCAGCGCTGCACCCGGTTCTCCGCGCAGATCGCCGGTGACCCGTTCATCGAACTGCTGGAGCGCGGCTCGCAGCAGCAGATCGGTGTGGCGCAGGACAAGCCGTTCCAGTCGTACTTCTCCGGCAACACCATCCAGATCTGCCCGGTCGGCGCGCTGACGTCGGCCGCCTACCGGTTCCGCGCCCGGCCGTTCGACCTCGTGTCGACGCCGAGCGTCTGCGAGCACTGCTCGTCGGGTTGTGCCGAGCGCACCGACTGGCGGCGCGGCAAGGTGCAGCGCAAGCTCGCCGGCGACGACCCGCAGGTCAACGAGGAGTGGATCTGCGACAAGGGCCGGTTCGCCTTCCGCTACGCCACGGCCGGCGACCGCATCAAGCGGCCGCTGGTCCGCGACGCCGAGACCGGTGAGCTGCGCGAGTCGTCCTGGACCGAGGCGCTGCAGGTCGCGGCGGCCGGTCTCACGGCGGCGCGTGACGCGAACGGCGTCGGTGTGCTCACCGGTGGCCGGCTGACCGTCGAGGACGCCTACGCGTACTCGAAGTTCGCCCGGATCGCGTTGCACACCAACGACATCGACTTCCGCGCCCGGCCGCACAGCGCCGAGGAGCTGGAGTTCCTGTCCGGCACGACGGTGTTCACCAACCCGGACAACGGCGTCACCTTCCAGGGCATCGAAGCCGCACCGGCCGCACTGCTGGTCGCGTTCGAGCCCGAGGAAGAGGCTCCGATCGTCTTCCTGCGCCTGCGCAAGGCCGCACGCACCGGCAAGACGAAGGTCTTCCACCTCGGCCAGTTCACGACCCCGGCCGTCGAGAAGACGCTCGGCACGCTGCTCGCGTGCCAGCCCGGTGCCGAGGCGAACGCGCTCAACGCGTTGCCGGAGCACGCTTCCGACGTCGTCGAGATGCTGGGCAAGCCCGGTGCGGTGATCCTCGTCGGCGAGCGTGCCGCCGAGATCCCCGGCGCGTTCACCGCCGTCGCACGGCTCGCCGAGCGCACCGGCGCCAAGGTCGCGTGGATCCCGCGTCGTGCCGGTGAGCGCGGCGCGCTCGCGGTCGGTGCGGTGCCGAACCTGCTGCCCGGTGGGCGTCACGTCGCGAACGCGGCCGCGCGCACCGAGGTCGAGCGCACCTGGGGCGTCGAGGAGGGCTCGCTGCCCGCGACGCCCGGCCGCGACACCACCGGCATCCTCGAGGCCGCCGCGAACGGTCAGCTCTCCGGCCTGGTGGTCGGCGGCGTCGACCCGTTCGACCTGCCCGACCCGGCCCTGGCCGAGAAGGCGTTGGCGCAGGCCGGTTTCGTCGTGAGCCTGGAGCTGCGGCCGAGCGCGGTCACCGCGTACGCGGACGTCGTGCTCCCGATCGCCCCGGCGGTCGAGAAGTCCGGCACCTACCTCAACTGGGAGGGCCGCCGCCGCGAGTTCGGCACCACGCTCGAAGGCACCGGCGCGCTGGCGGACTGCCGCGTGCTCGACACCCTCGCGGTGGAGATGGACGCGGACCTGTTCACGCAGACGCCGGCAGCGTCGGCCGCCGACCTGGCACGGCTGGGCGAGGGCGCCCCGAGCGGTTCCTCGCTCAACGTCGCCGCGCCGCTGCAGTCCCCGGCCGGTGCCGGCAAGGCCGTGCTCGCCACGTGGCACCGCCTGATCGGCAACGGCTCGCTGCAGGTGGAGGAGCCGCACCTCGCCGGTACCGCCCGCCCTGTCGTCGCGAAGATCGCCGAGGCCACCGCGGTGCAGCTCGGCCTGGGCGACACGGTCACGGTCTCCACCGACCGCGGTGCGATCACGCTCCCGGTCGAGACCGACGACCTGCCCGAGGGCGTCATCTGGCTGCCGACCAACTCGGGTGACGTGACCGTCCGGGCCACGCTCGGCGCGGGCCACGGCTCGATCGTCTCCGTCAGCGGAGCAACCTCATCTGGGGTGAAGTCATGACGAAGTACCTCGCAGGCGACATCGGCGACACCGCCAAGCTGCTCGCGGACGACCCGATCTGGCTGGTCCTGATCAAGGTCGTCGGGATCTTCGCGTTCCTCGTGGTCATGACCCTGTTCATGATCAACTGGGAGCGCAAGGTCGTTGCGCGCATGCAGCACCGCCCCGGCCCCAACCGCGTGGGCCCCAACGGCTGGCTGCAGTCGCTGGCGGACGGTCTGAAGCTCGCGTTCAAGGAGGACATCCGCCCGGTCCTCGCGGACAAGTGGGTGTTCTTCCTCGCCCCGGTGATCTCCTGCATCCCCGCGTTTCTCGCGTTCTCGGTGATCCCGCTCGCGGGCGAGGTCAACCTGTTCGGCCAGCAGACCGCGCTGCAGCTCGTCGACCTCCCGGTCGGCGTGCTGGTGGTGCTCGCCTGCTCCTCGATCGGCGTCTACGGCATCGTGCTGTCCGGCTGGGCCTCCGGCTCGCCGTACCCGCTGCTCGGCGCCCTGCGCTCGGCCGCGCAGGTGATCTCCTACGAGATCTCGATGGGCCTGTCGATCGTCGCGGTGATCATGTTCACCGGCTCGCTGTCGACCGGTGACATCGTCAACGCGCAGGCCAGCACGGTGCTCGGCGGCATCCCCGGCTGGTTCGGCATCCTGCTGTTCCCCAGCTTCGTCATCTACGTGGTGTCGATGGTCGGCGAGACCAACCGCGCGCCGTTCGACCTCCCCGAGGCCGAGTCGGAGCTGGTCGGTGGTTTCCACACCGAGTACAGCTCGCTGAAGTTCGCGCTGTTCTTCCTCGCCGAGTACGTCAACATGGTCACCGTCTCCGCGCTCGCGACGACGCTCTTCCTCGGTGGCTACAAGGCGCCGTGGAGCGGTGAGTTCATGAACAGCGGCTGGTGGGGCCTGCTCTGGTTCATCGTCAAGACGCTGGCGTTCCTCTTCCTCTTCATCTGGCTGCGCGGCACGCTTCCCCGCCTGCGCTACGACCAGTTCATGAAGCTGGGCTGGAAGGTGCTGGTCCCGACCAGCCTCGTCTGGATCATGGCCGTCGCGGTCATCCGCACGGGTGCCATCCAGCAGCTCTCCACGGCGCAGCGGCTCATCGCGCTCGGCGTGATCGTCGGCCTCGTGCTGCTGGTCTCGTTCCTGCTGCCGGACAAGAAGGTCCAGGACACCAAGGGCGTTCCGCTCGTGGGTTCGGGCTTCCCGGTGCCGCCACTCGATCTCGCTGTCCCCAAGGCCGCGCCCAAGCGCAAGGTCAAGGTCGCCAACATCCCCGCAGCGGGCGCCGTCGCGGCAGCTACCACCGGTAAGGAGGCTGAGTAGGGATGTTCGAGTCCCTGAAAGGCTTCGGCGTCACCTTCGGCACCATGTTCAAGAAGGTGGTGACGGAGGAGTACCCCGAGGTCAAGAAGGTGACCGCGCCGCGGTTCCACGGCCGTCACCAGCTGAACCGGCACCCCGACGGGCTGGAGAAGTGCGTCGGCTGCGAGCTGTGCGCGTGGGCCTGCCCCGCGGACGCGATCTTCGTCGAAGGCGGCGACAACACCGAGGAAGCACGCTTCTCGCCCGGTGAGCGGTACGGCGCCGACTACCAGATCAACTACCTGCGCTGCATCGGCTGCGGCCTGTGCATCGAGGCGTGCCCGACCCGTTCGCTCACGATGACGAACGAGTACGAGCTCGCCGACGACAACCGCCAGGACCTGATCTTCACCAAGGAGGACCTGCTCGCCCCGCTGCTGCCCGGCATGGAGCAGCCGCCGCACCCGATGCGGCTCGGCACGAACGAGCAGGACTACTACGTGAACGGCCCGCAGCTGGCGAAGGAGGCTCAGCAGTGAGCCTGGTCCTCCAGTTCCTGGCCCAGCAGCCGGAACCCGTGCAGCACGTGGTCGACAAGGTCACCACCGGCGAGGCGATCGCGTTCTGGGTGCTCGGCCCGCTCGCGCTGGCCGGTGCGCTCGGCATGCTCTTCGCACGCAACGCCGTGCACTCCGCGCTGTGGCTCGTGGTGACGATGCTCAGCCTCGGTGTGCTGTACATGATCCAGCAGGCGCCGTTCCTCGGCTTCGTGCAGATCATCGTCTACACCGGCGCGATCATGATGCTGTTCCTGTTCGTGCTCATGATGGTCGGCCGCGACAGTTCGGACTCCGTGGTCGAGGTCATTCGCGGGCAACGGCTCGCGGCCGCGTTGCTCGGCATCGGGTTCGCCGTGCTGATGGTCGGTTCGGTCGGCCGCGCGCTCACCTCGGTCGAGCCCGCCGGCCTGGCCGAGGCGAACACCACGAACGGCGGCAACGTCGGCAACATCGGCACGAAGCTCTTCACGGACTACCTGTTCGCGTTCGAGCTCACGTCGGCGCTGCTGATCACCGCGGCTCTCGGCGCGATGATCCTGGCCTTCGTCGGCCGCGACGGGAAGCCGTCGCGCAAGACGCAGAAGGAACTCGTCGAGGAGCGCTTCCAGGAGTTCAAGCGGGTCGGGTCCATCCCCGGTCCCGGTGTCTTCGCCACCGCGAACTCCGTGGCCACCCCGGCACTGCTGCCCGACGGCAGCGTCTCGGAGGAGTCGCTGTTCGAGGTCATCGAAGCGACCGACAAGTCCACGCTCTCGGACGACGTCGCCGAGGTCGCGGGCACCGGGCACCAGCCGGACCCGCACGCGCTCAAGGGAAGTGAGTCGTGACTCCGACGTACTACCTGCTGTTGTCGGCACTGTTGTTCAGCATCGGCGCCGTCGGCGTCCTGGTGCGCCGCAACGCCATCGTGGTCTTCATGTGCGTCGAGCTCATGCTCAACGCGGTCAACCTGAGCCTCGTGACGTTCGCGCGGATCAACGGCTCGCTGGACGGTCAGGTGATGGCGTTCTTCGTGATGGTCGTCGCCGCGGCGGAGGTCGTCGTCGGCCTCGCGATCATCATGTCCATCTTCCGGACGCGTCGCTCGGCCTCGGTCGACGACTCGAACCTGCTGAAGTACTGAGGGGTCACCGGTGACGGAACCTGTTGTCGCCAGCGGGGTCGCGAGCTTCGCCTGGTTGCTGTTGGCGCTGCCCGCGTTCGGCGCGGCGGTGCTGCTGGTCGGTGGCAAGCGCACCGACAAGTGGGGTCATCTGCTCGGCTGCGCCACCATCCTGGGCGCGTTCGGCTACGGACTCGCGCTGTTCTTCTCGACGCTCGGCATGTCGCCAGAACAGCGGGTGCAGAACCTGCACCTGTTCGACTGGGTGCACATCAACGCGCTGACCGTCGACTTCGGACTGCGGCTCGACCCGCTGTCGCTCACGTTCGTGCTGCTGATCACCGGTGTGGGCTCGCTGATCCACATCTACTCGATCGGTTACATGGCGCACGAGGAAGGCAGGCGGAAGTTCTTCGCCTACCTGAACCTCTTCGTGGCGGCGATGCTCTTGCTGGTGCTGGGCAACGGTTTCGTGACCCTGTACTTCGGCTGGGAGGGCGTCGGTCTCGCCTCGTACCTGCTGATCGGCTGGTACCAGTACAAGCCTGAGGCGGCGTCGGCGGCCAAGAAGGCCTTCCTGATGAACCGCGTCGGCGACCTCGGTCTGGCCATCGCGATCTTCATGATGTTCAACCGCCTCGGGACCACGCAGTACACCGAGGTCTTCAGCCGGGTCGGCGAGTTCTCGTCCGCCGAGGTCCTCGCGATCACGTTGTTGCTGCTGCTCGGTGCCTGCGGCAAGTCCGGTCAGTTCCCGCTGCAGGCCTGGTTGCCGGACGCCATGGCCGGTCCGACCCCGGTGTCCGCACTGATCCACGCGGCGACGATGGTCACCGCCGGCGTCTACCTGATCGCGCGCTCGAACCCGCTCTACAACCTGAGCGAGGACGGCCGCCTGGTCGTGATGATCATCGGTGGCGTCACGCTGCTGATCGGTTGCATCATCGGTTGCGCCTACGACGACTTCAAGAAGGTCCTGGCGTACTCGACGGTCTCGCAGATCGGGTACATGATCCTCGCGGTGGGTCTCGGCCCGGTCGGGTACGCGCTGGGCATCATGCACCTGCTCACGCACGGCTTCTTCAAGGCGGGGCTCTTCCTCGGTGCCGGTTCGGTCATGCACGGCATGAACGACGAGGGCAACATCCGGCGGATGGGCGGGCTCGCGAAGTACCTGCCGATCACGTTCGTCACGTGGACCCTCGGCTACCTCGCGCTGATCGGCATTCCGCCGTTCGCGGGCTACTTCTCCAAGGACGCCATCATCGCGGCGGCGTTCACCGGTGAGGGCTGGCGGCCGTACGTCTTCGGCGGCGTCGCACTGCTCGGTGCCGCGCTGACCGCGTTCTACATGACGCGCCTGCTGATCCTCGTCTTCCTGGGCCAGCCCCGCTGGAAGGACCTGAAGTCCGAGGACGGCCGCGACTACCACCCGCACGAGTCCCCGCTGACGATGACCATCCCGATGATCATCCTCGCGGTCGGTTCGGTCGGCGGTGGCTGGTTCCTCTCGTCCGGCGGTCGTCTGGCCGGGTGGCTCGAGCCGTCGCTGGGCGAGCTGAAGGAAGAGCACGGCGTGGTCTCGCACGGCATGGTCGGGATCCTGACCGTCGTGCTCGCGATCGTCGGTGCGGCTGTCGCGTTCCTGCTCTTCGGCCGCGGCAGGCAGCCGGTCGAGCGGCCGGCGCGGGTGTCGTTCCCGGTGCGCGCGGCTCGTGCGGACCTCTACGGCAACGCACTGAACGAGGCCCTCTTCGCGCGGCCGGGCACCTGGCTCACCCGCGCGCTGGTGTTCCTCGACCTGAAGGGCGTCGACGGGCTGGTCAACGGCACCGCGGCGCTGCTCGGCGGTAGTTCCGGCCGGTTGCGCAGGCTGCAGACCGGGTTCGTCCGCTCCTACGCACTGTCCATGCTGCTGGGCTCGATCTTCGTGCTCGGGGCGCTCCTGGTGGTGAGGTTCTCGTGACCTGGGTTCTGATCGCACTGCTGGTGGTGCCGCTGGTCGGCGCCCTGGTGGTGGCGTTCCTGCGCAAGGACGACAAGAAGGCCAAGCTCGTCGCGCTGGCGTTCTCGCTCGTCGAGCTGGTGCTCGCGGTCCTGCTGTGGGTCGCCTACGACCCGGACGGCGACCGCATCCAGCTCGCCGCGGGCGTGGACTGGATCCCGGCGTTCGGCGTGCGGCTGTCGTTCGGCATCGACGGCATCGCGCTGGTGATGGTCGCGGTGATCGCACTGCTGATCCCGCTGGTGATCGGTGCCGGCTGGACGGAGAAGCTGCCGGCCGGTCGTTCGCAGGGCGGGTACCTCGCGCTGATCCTGGTGCAGGAAGCCGTGACGGTCGGCGTGTTCGCCGCCACCGACGTCTTCCTGTTCTACGTGCTGTTCGAGGTCATGCTGATCCCGATGTACTTCCTGATCGGCGGCTACGGCGGCGCGCGCAGGCAGTACGCGGCGGTCAAGTTCTTCCTCTACTCGTTCCTCGGCGGCCTGATCATGCTGGCCTCCGCGATCGGCGCCTACGCCATGGCGTCGGACGAGCTGGGCAAGGGCACGTTCGACTGGGCCACGCTGGTGAAGGTGGTCAGCGATGCCGACTCGACGACGCAGACCTGGCTGTTCCTCGGCTTCTTCCTGGCGTTCGCGATCAAGGCGCCGCTCGTGCCGTTCCACACCTGGCTGCCCGACGCGGCCGCCGAGGCGCCCATCGGCGTCACGGTGATCGTCGTCGGCATCCTGGACAAGGTC
The DNA here is from genome assembly GCF_040629405.1 of Lentzea sp. NPDC005914. Taxonomy (NCBI): domain Bacteria; kingdom Bacillati; phylum Actinomycetota; class Actinomycetes; order Pseudonocardiales; family Pseudonocardiaceae; genus Lentzea; species Lentzea sp. NPDC005914. The sequence continues at coordinate 473,119 of NZ_JBEXVQ010000002.1, forward strand.
GGCACGTTCGGCATGCTGCGCTACCTGCTGCCGATGTTCCCGACGGCGTCGAAGAACCTGGCGCCGTACATCCTGGTGCTGGCGGTCGCGGGTGTCCTTTACGGATCGCTGCTCGCCACGGGCCAGCGGGACATGAAGCGGTTCCTGGCTTACGTCTCGATCGCCCACTTCGGATTCATCGCGCTCGGCATCTTCTCGTTCACGTCGCAGGCGGGCGTGGGCTCGGTGTCGTACATGCTCAACCACTCGATCTCGACCGGCATGCTGATCCTGGTGATCGGCATGGTGATCGCCCGCGGTGGTTCGTCGCAGATCTCCGACTACGGCGGCATGTCGAAGGTGGCGCCGCTGCTCGCCGGCATGCTGCTGCTGTCCGGTCTGACCACGCTGTCGCTGCCGGGCACGAACTCGTTCGTCTCCGAGTTCCTGGTGCTGATCGGCTCGTTCCCGACCCGTCCGGTCTACACGATCCTCGCGACGGTCGGCATGGTGCTCGCGGCGCTCTACGTGCTGTGGCTCTACCAGCGGATGATGACCGGCCCGCTGCGCGGTGACGCTCTCATCGCCGCTGCGGCTGGTCCGGGTGCCGTCGGCGACCCGGAGAAGAAGACGGCCATCGGCGACCTCTCCAAGCGCGAGATCGCGGTGCTCGCACCGCTCGTTGTCATCGTGCTGGCACTCGGGTTCTACCCGCAGCCGGTGCTCGACGTGATCACCCCGTCCGTCGGGGCGACGCTGACCGAGGTCGGCGTGACCGACCCGGTCTCCGTGCAGGAAGGCAAGTGACGTGAACCTTCTCGTCGCTCAGGCGCAGCAGATCGAGGCGCCGGAGATCAACTACGGCGCCATCGCGCCGATGCTCATCGTGCTCGGCGCGGCGTGCATCAGCGTGCTGCTGGAAGCCTTGCTGCCCAAGCACCAGCGGTGGGCCGTGCAGCTCGTGCTGTCGCTCGTCACGCTGGTCGGTGCCACCGGCGCGTTGATCCTCTACGCGACCTCCGACCGTCCCGCGCAGGGTGTGGCGACGCTGGCGGGCGCGATCGCGGTCGACTCGCCGTCGCTCTTCCTGTGGGCCACGTTGCTGGTGCTGGCGTTCGGCAGCATCCTGCTGATCGCGGACCGGTCGGTCGAGCCCGGTGGTGTGTTCGTGGCCCAGGCCGCGATCCGTCCCGGCACCGTCCAGGACCGCGCCCAGGCGACGAAGACCGGCATGCAGACCGAGGTCTTCCCGCTCACGCTGTTCGCGCTCGGCGGCATGATGACGTTCGTCGCGTCGAACGACCTGCTGACGATGTTCATCGCGCTGGAAGTCCTGTCGCTGCCGCTGTACCTGCTGTGCGGCCTGGCTCGCCGCCGTCGCCTGCTCTCGCAGGAAGCGGCCGTGAAGTACTTCCTGCTCGGTGCGTTCGCCTCCGCGTTCTTCCTGTACGGCGTGGCTTTGCTGTACGGCTACGCGGGTTCGGTGAAGCTCTCGGCGATCGCGTCCGCGGCCGCCGGCACGGACCGCTCGGACACGCTGCTGTTCGCGGGCTTCGGCCTGCTGGTGGTCGGTCTGCTGTTCAAGGCGGCCGTCGGCCCGTTCCACGCCTGGACTCCGGACGTGTACCAGGGCGCGCCGACGCCGGTGACGGCGTTCATGGCCGCGTGCACGAAGGTCGCCGCGTTCGGCGGCATCCTGCGCGTGCTCACGGTGGCGTTCCAGAACACGCAGTGGGAGTGGCGCGGCGTCCTGTGGGGCGTGGCGGTCGTGTCGATGGTGATCGGCGCGGTGCTGGGTCTCACGCAGACCGACGTGAAGCGCATGATCGCGTACTCGTCGGTGGCGCACGCGGGCTTCCTGCTGATCGGCACCATCGCGCTGACGCCGGACGGCAAGGCACCCGGTGTGAGCGCGACGATGTTCTACCTGCTGGCGTACGGCTTCACCACGATCGCCGCGTTCGGCATCGTGTCGCTGGTCCGCAACTCGGACGGCGAGGCGACGCACCTGTCGCAGTGGGCGGGCCTCGCGAAGCGGTCGCCGATCGTGGCGGGCGTCTTCACGTTCCTGCTGCTGGCCCTGGCCGGAATTCCGCTGACGTCCGGCTTCATCGGCAAGTTCGTCGTGTTCAGCGCGGCGATCGAGTCCGGCCTCACGCCGCTCGTGGTGATCGCCCTGGTGGCCTCGGCCGTCGCGGCGTTCTTCTACCTGCGGGTGATCGTGCTGATGTACTTCAGCGACCCGGCTCCGGACGGTCCGACCGTCAGCGTGCCCGGTGCGTTCACCACGATCGCGATCACGTTGGGTGCGGTCGTGACCCTGGTGCTGGGGTTGTGGCCCACGTTCGTGCTCGATTGGGCGGGTACCGGCACCTTCCTCAGCTAGGTGTACGTAGTCTGCTGGTGTGACCAGTAGCGAGCATGAGGGACCGGGGTTCGCGTTGGTGGACCCCGTGCTCACCGAGGTAGTCCAGGTCGGCCTGGCCGAGGTGGAGCGCATCCTGCACGACGTCGTGCAGAGCGAGTTCCACCCGGTGACGGAAACCTCGCTTCACCTTGTGGAGGCGGGCGGAAAGCGGATCCGCCCGCTCTTCACACTGCTCGCCTCCCAGTTCAGCGACGACTGGGACCGCGAGAAGGTCATCAAGGCGGCCACTGTGGTCGAGCTCACACATCTCGCCACGCTCTACCACGACGACGTCATGGACGAGGCGACCATGCGGCGCGGCGCGGTCTCCGCGAACGCCAAGTGGGACAACAGCATCGCGATCCTGACCGGCGACTTCCTCTTCGCCCACGCGTCACGGCTCACCGCCGACCTGGGGACGGACGCGGCGCGGATCATCGCGGAGACCTTCTCGGTCCTGGTGACCGGTCAGATGCGCGAGACCGTCGGCCCGCAGCCCGGCGAGGACCCGATCTCCCACTACCTCAAGGTGATCGAGGAGAAGACCGGCGTGCTGATCGCCACCGCGGCGCGGTTCGGCGGCATGTTCTCCGGCGCCACCGACGAGCAGATCGACGCGCTGCGCCGCTACGCCGAGGTGATCGGCGCGGCGTTCCAGATCTCCGACGACGTCATCGACATCGCCTCGCCGTCGGTGGAGTCCGGCAAGACGCCGGGCACCGACCTGCGCGAGGGTGTGAAGACGCTGCCGATGCTCTACGCGCTCGCGGACCCGTCCGAGACACGGCTCGCCGAGCTGCTGGCGGCGCCGATCAGCGAGGACGCGCTGGTGGACGAGGCCCTGGCGTTGCTGCGGAAGTCGTCCGGCATGGACCGGGCGCGCGAGACGCTCGACGAGTACGCGGACCGTGCTCGTACGGAGCTGGGCAAGCTGCCGCCGTGTGCGGCCCGCGACGCTCTGGACGAGCTCGCCACCTACGTCGTGGCGCGTTCTCACTAGGTGTTCATTCGACCGGCGCGAGCAGTTGCTTGCGCCGGTTTTTGAGCGCGTCGAAGGTGAAGATCGCCAGCGCGAGCCAGACGAGGGCGAACCCGATCCACCTGCTGGGCGGCATCGGTTCGTGCACGACGAACACGCCCCACGCGAACTGCAGGATCGGCGCGAGGTACTGCAGCATGCCCATGGTGATCAGCGGAATCCGTTGCGCGCCCGCACCGAACAGCACCAGCGGGACCGCCGTGACGATGCCGGTGCTCAGGATCATCAGAGTGTGGCCGGTGCCTTCGGTGGTGAAGGTGTTCGCGCTGCCGAGCACGAGCAGGTACACGACCGCGATCGGCGCGATGACGGCGCTCTCCGCGGCGAGGCTGGAGATGGCGTCGAGCGGCACCTTCTTCTTGAGCAGCCCGTAGATGCCGAACGAGCAGGCCAGGATCAGCGAGATCACCGGCAGCCGGCCGTAGTCGGCGGTGAGCACGATCACAGCCACGATGACGATGCCGATCGCGACGGCCTGACTGAGACGCAATCGTTCCTTGAGGAAGATCATGCCGAGTGCCACGCTCACCAGTGGCGTGATGAAGTAACCGAGAGCCGCCTCGACGACGTGCTTGCTGTTGACGGCGTAGATGTACGTGCCCCAGTTCACCGTGATCAACACGGCGGCGGCGGTAACGATGAGCCAGCCTTTTCCTGATAACTCAAGGAAAGGACGCCACCGCCCGAGGATCGCGACGGCGATGGCGAGCGTGACGAACGACCAGACGATCCGGTGCGCGAGCACCTCGGCCGGCTGGGCCGGTACGAGGAGTGGCCAGTACGCCGGGAACAGGCCCCAAAGGACGTATGCCAGTACGCCGTAGGTGACGCCTCGCCCCTGGGTGTGAACTTCTGGCGAAGTGAGGGAAGAAGTCGTCAGAGGAGGCACAAAATGCCACTCTACGCTGGCGTTTCCTCCGGACATTTGCGCCGAACGGCGTAGTGACGGAGCATCATCGAAGGCACTGTAGTTTGGCCGTGCTCACCCTTCCGAGTGAGTGGGGGCCGAGTGTGGTCGTAGAAGGGGCTTACCCGTGAATGTCTTCGGGCAGGTCTGGCTGTGGAGTCTGCTGGCGTTCCTCGCCGGAGTTGTGCTCACGTGGCTGGTGTCGGTCCGACCCGCCCGCCGGCAGGTCGCGAACCTCGAAGATCAACTTCTCGACGCACGCCGGTCGGCTCCGCCCATCACGGCGGTGGCTCGCGACGACGACTTCGAGGTCGACGAGTGGGACGACGGTCCGCCGCGGTCGTTGAGCGGCGAGATGCCGGCACCACCGGCGCCCGCTCCGCTGCCGTTGCCGTTGCCGACTCCCGCACCGGCGCCGTACGTGGAGCCGCCCGCCTACTTCGGTGAGCCCGTCCCCGCTCCGGCACCGTTCGTCGCCGAGGAGCCGGAACCGGAGCCCGAACCCGAGCCCTACGAGCCGGTCGCCGAAGAGCCCGTCGTGCAGGAGCCGGTCACGCCGGTCCGCCAGTACATGGAGCCCGACGAGTCGCAGCGCCGGTTCGAGGAGCAGCTGGCCGAGCAGCGAGCACTGGCCGAGGCCGACGACGACCGCCCGCGCTCCCTGTTCGAGCGTCTCTCCCCGGAGGACGTGCCGGAGGAGACGCCGGCCGAGATGACGACGGTCCTGCCGCGTTCCGGGCTGGAGGCCGCCGACTTCGACGACGAGCCCGAGCTCCCGGCCGAGCAGACGGGGTTCATCCCCGCCATCGTCGAGCCGACCGCCGAGGTCGCGCCACGTGGTTCGGAGCCGACCGCGCCGGCCGAGGTCGACGAGCACGTCGACGACTTCATCTACCAGCCGCGCGAGGTGTGGGTCCAGGAGGAGCAGGAAGCCTTCCTCGACGAGGCCGCCGAGCAGGAGGACGAGCCCGTCCGGCAGGAGTCGGATCAGGAGTTCGACCAGTCCGAGCGGCACGAGCTCACGCAGTCCGAGCAGACGACGTTCATCGCGGTCGACCAGGGCTCCTGGCCCGCCAACGACCTCACCGGCGAGTACCCCGGTCTGCGCGACGAGATCTCCGGCCAGTTGGACGGGTTCGTCGAGCCCGAGCCCGCCGATCTGGACGCGCCGCGCGTCCGCAACGGCGTGTTCGAGACGACGCTGGCCGAGGAGCCCGGCTTCACCGAGCCGGAGCCCGAACCGGCGCCCGCGCACGCCCGGCGTGAGCCGCTCGAGCCCGAGGTCTTCGAGCCTGAGGTCTTCGAGCCCGTCGAGCCCGAGGTTCACGAAGAGCCGGTGGCCGAGGAGTTCGCCGAGCCGGTCAGTTACTCGCCCGTCGGTTATGTCGCGCCCTTCAGCACACCCGGTGCTCCCGCGCCCGCGCCGTTCTCGGCGTTCGGTGCCCCGGCGGAGACGGAGATGGAGACCACCGGGCGCCAGCCCCGTGCCGTCGCCGCCGCCTTCGACCACGTCGTGGAGCCGCCGCCGGCTCCGGTCAAGCCGGCACCGGTCGCCGACCACCCGCGCTCGCTCTTCGAGCCGTTGCTCGACGCCGACGAGCCGCTGCCCGCACTCGGGCAGACCCGCCAGCTGCCGGAACCGGCCGCCGACGACATGCCGTTCGTGCCGACGTTCGTGCCGAGCGACGAGCCGCTGCTCGCCGCGCCGCCGGAGCCGGAACCGGAGCCCGAGCCGTTCGAGACCGACCTGCCGCAGCGGGTGACCGAGGCGGGCCTGCCGATCCGCGAGGCCCGGCGCACCACGCAGCAGCGCCAGCAGAGCTTCTCGGCGTTCGCGGCCTTCGAACAGCCGAAGCCGGAGCCCGCCCCACCGGCACCCGCCGCGGCTCTGCCGTCGCGGCCGCGCCCCGTCGGATATTCGCCGTCCACTGGCGGTCGTCCCAACGGTGCGGTCGCTGCTCCGGGATCGTCCCGGTTCCAGCAACCAGAGGGCTTCAACCCGCGTTCCCCGTTCGGTCCCGGCTCGGTGCTGCCGAAGTCGGACGGTCTGGCGCCGGCGGCGGACTTCTCGGTGAAGGCGACCCTGACCGGTCGTCGTTACTACACAGAGGGTTCCGCGAACTTCGGCGGCACTCGCGCCGACGTGTGGTTCCGGACCGAGGCCGACGCCGAGAAGGCAGGGTTCCGACCGGCCCCCTGACCGGGAATCCCGGGAATCACCGCCAACTGGAACGCTGTTCTATGAGGTTCTGACCTGCGCCGATAGCGTCGTGCGCATGTCTTCCGAGCTGGCGAAATCGCAGATCTCATCGACCATTGTGGACTCGATCGAGAATCTGAAGGGCACCCACCAAGGCTTCCGCCGCGCCCACGCCCGAGGCTTCGTCTACGAAGCCGTCTTCACACCGAACGGTGCCGCGGCCCCGTTCACGACGGCCCCGCACCTGCAGGGCGAACCGGTGCGCGCCACCGTCCGGTTCTCGCACACCGACGCCAACCCGCACGCCGCCGACAACGACCACGCGGTGCGCGGGTTCGCCACGAAGTTCCACCTCGCCGACGGCACCAACACCGACCTGGTGATGGTGAGCGTGGAGCGGTTCGTCGCGGCCACGCCCGAGGACTTCGTGGAGTTCATCAAGGCAGCCAAGGCCGACACCGACGCCCAGGACCCGTCGGTACCGCACATCAAGTCGTTCGTCGGAGCCCACCCGACCGTCGGCCCCGCGCTGGTGGCCGCCAAGACCATCACCGTCCCGGTCAGCTACGGCACGACGCAGTACTGGGCCATCCACGCGTTCCTGTGGCGTGACGCCTCCGGTGCCGTGCGGCCGGTGCGCTACTCGTGGATCCCGGAGGCGGGCATCGCCGACGCTTCCGATTCCGCGTCCTGGACTCCGCACCACCTGACCGAGGAACTGCGCGACCGGCTGCCGGTGTCCTTCGTGCTGCGCGTGCAGTTCGGCGAGCCGGGCGACCCGACGCACGACTCGACGGTGGCGTGGCCCGCTGACCGCCGCACTGTCGACGTCGGCCGGATCGAGATCACCAAGGAGGCGCCGGACCAGGAGCACTGGCAGGCGCAGGTGTTCGACCCGACCGCTCTGGTCGACGGCATCGAGCCTTCCGACGACCCGGTCCTCGCGGCCCGCAGCACGATCTACGCGGTCTCGTTCGACCGTCGCTCGCACCAGCGGTGACAAAAAGGCCCCCACCGCGTCCGGGCGGATTCCAGGGGTCGTCGCAACACAGTTGATCAACTGGCTTCGGTCAGGAGCTTAGCCAAGCGCTCGGCTGGGGTGTCCCAGCCGAGCGTTT